>CAZKHY010000052.1:0-21127 GCA_964552455.1 uncultured Nitrospira sp. | reverse complement strand
GCCCCTGGGCCACGGCATAGACTTGTTGGTTCGGAGCCTTCAGCGGCGTCAGCAACAAGGTCCCTCCCTGGAGGCTCTTGGCATTGGCCATGGAGGACACCACCGCGTCCACCGTCATGCCGGGCCTCGCAAAGGGAGGAAGCTTGGCCGTCACCATGACCGAGGCGATGTTCCTGGTCAGGAGCTGGATGGGGTCGATGATCAGGTTGATGCCCATCTTGTTGAGCATGGACATCATGGCCTGAACCGTGAACTGGCCGCCGATGACCTGGTCGCCGGTCCGGTCCAGCCCGACCACCAGGCCGTAGCCGATCAACTGGTTCTCCCGCACCCCTTCGATGGTCGCGATATCTTTGACTCGGGCCGCCTCGGCCAACCCAGCGCTCAGCGAGCAGCACGCAGCGAACAGCAAACAGCAAGCGGCAAGTTGCCCAAGGCGCTTCATCTGCCTTCTCCTCTTTTCTTTCAGCTACTAGCCGTAAGCTATCAGCTATTCGCCATCCATCAGAACGGATAGACCCAGTCCAGGATCCGGGTGAACCATCCCGGCCGCTGCACGTCGTCCACCACGCCGAGGCCCGTGTATTCGATTCGCGCGTCGGCGATGGCGGAGGACAGCACCGTGTTCCTGGTATCCACGTCCACGCGCCGGACGATCCCGCTCAGGACCATGGTTTGCTTCTCGCTGTTGATCGTGACTGCGCGCTGTCCTTCGATCCGGAGATCGCCGTTGGGGAACACCTCCGTGACCATCGCGGACAAGATGCCGGTCAAGGTGTCCGCACGATTCGTCGCGCCCTTGCCGCCGAACTTGCTCTGCGCGCTAGCATTGACCGAGAGCCCCGGCACGGCCCGTCCGCCCATGAAGCTGCCCAGGTTCAGGCCCGGGAGGCCGATCGTGCTTCCGGAGAGGCTGTTGTCCACCGTGGACTGTCGTTCCGCCTTGGTGTCGGCGCTCTTGGATCCCTTGTGATTCTCCACGATCTTGACCGTGATGATGTCCCCCACCCGCATCGCACGCAGGTCTTCGTAGAGGTACGCCCGCCCGTTCTCTTCCTGCCAGAGCGAGCCGATCGTCTTCGGCGGCGGAAACGGCGGCACCACGACCTTTGAGCTGACCGGCGTCATCGTGCACCCGGCCAGATGCACAACCAGCCACAGAGCCGCGCCGCACGCCCCCTCTCTTTTCACCCGCAGTGCGCCCATCATTCAGCGTTCTGCATTCCGCCTTATCCTAGAACTCGACCCGCACGACGCCGGGTCCCACCACCTTGCCCCTGATCTCTTTTCCTGAATCCAGGTTGGTGACGGTAATGGACTGCCCGACTTGCCCTCCCGATTTGGTCAGGCCGGACGCCTGGATGAGGAGCCCGCCGTGCTTCACCTCGATGGTCACCTGATCGCCCCGCTTGATCACGAAGGGCGCCGAAATGGCCGAGAGCCTGACCGGGGTGTCGGCGCGGAGGGGCTTGACCGCTCGCTTCCCCACCGCTGCACCCGGGTCGATTACAAAGTCGTGCACGAGGGCCGGCAACTGGACCGTCGTCAAGGTCAGGTCTTCGGCCTGGATCGTTTCCTCAGGCTTGATGTAGCGCGACGCCGTCACCACCTCGGCCGTGGCCGAGACGTCCGCCACCACCTTGAGAGTCTGGACCGGCGTCCCGTCCACGGCCAGCGCCATCTGGAAGATGCGCCGCCCCAGCCCCTCGTCGAGGGCCCGGCCCGTCACCCGCACCTCCAACAGGCCGGCCGGCACGGTGATCGGATCCGCGAGGTTGAGCAGGCGCACCTGCACCTCGCCGACCTTTCCTTCGACCAGCTTTTCCATATACCGCTGCAGCGTCAGGCGGATCTGCTCAACCGACGCTTCTTGCGTGGCGGGTTTCGGTTTGTCCCTGGACGACTGGGAGACCTCCGCAGCCGCCTCCTTTGAAGGTTTGTGGTTCGCCCCGGTCTTCCCGGTTGAACCGGCTCCAGCCGGGCCGGACCACAGCAGCGCCCAGACGATCACTCCCCCTGCGAGCGCCAGCCCACTGTTTCTTCTAGCCATCACCGTCGCTCCCTCTCAGCCTTCGGGATCAGCGGTCCCTCACCGCCGCAGGTTGTTGGCCATCGACATCATCTCGTCGGACGCCTGGATGGCCTTGGAATTGATCTCATAACTCCGCTGGGCGATGATCATGTTGACCATCTCTTCGGCCAGGTTCACGTTGGAGCTTTCCAGGAACCCCTGCTGGATGAGGCCGAAGCCGGTCGTAAAACCCGGGATCCCTTGGATCGGAGGACCGGAGGAGAAACTGTCCAGGAACAAGTTGTTGCCCATGGAGACCAGACCGGCAGGGTTGTCGAAGCGCGTGAGCTGGATCTGGCCGATCTGCGAGGCTTGGGTCACGCCCGGCAACAGCACCGATACGGTTCCGTCCTGGCCGATGTCGATCTTCAGCGCTCCGGAGGGGATCGTGATGACCGGGTTCAACTGATCCCCGTCTCCCGTGACCAGGTTCCCCACGTTGTCCCGCTTGAAGGATCCGTTGCGCGTATACATGATCGTGCCGTCCGGACGGGAGACCTGGAAGAACCCGACCCCGTCGATGGCCACGTCAAACTCGTTGCCGGTCTGCCGCAGGTTCCCCTGGGCCCATTCCTTGGCCACCGTCGTCGGCCTCACCCCGCCGCCCACCTGGATGCCGGTGGGGAAGACCCCGATGCTCGACGCGCTCGTGCCGGGCATACGCTGGATCTGGTAGAGCAGGTCCGCGAACTCGGCCCGGCTGCGTTTGAAGGCATTGGTGTTCACGTTCGCCAGGTTGTTGGCGATCGTGTCGATGTTGAGCTGCTGGGCCGTCATCCCTGAAGCAGCGGTCCACATCGCTCGAATCATCTGGTCCTCCTCTTTAGAAACGCTGAACGACGACTGATGAACGGTGCGCGACTGAGGCGCGGCGCTCTTGGTTCAGCATTCCGCACCCGGCACCCGCCATGCTCCGCTACGTCACGCTGCCGACTTGTTGAATCGCCATCTGAGCCAGTTGGTCAAAGGTCTGGAAGGCTTTTTGACCTGATTCATAGGTGCGCATCACCTGGATCATCTCGACCATTTCTGCGAAGGCATTCACGTTGGAGGCTTCGAGGTGGCCGGGCATGATCGTGGCATCCTTGACCGGCTTGGGATTCTGCCCCACGAAGTATCCCTCGCCTATCTGCTGAAGAGCCTTGCTCTCCGGGAACTCCACGACCTTGAGCGTGCCGGCCACGGCTCCGTCCACCTGAATGTCCCCGTTGGGATTGACCCGGATATCGCCTTTCTTGAGCTTGAGTTCCCCCTTGGCTCCCATCACGGGATCCCCCTTCTCGGTCACCAGACGGTTCTGGTCGTCGAGATGAAACATTCCGTTGCGGGTATAGGCCGTCCCTTGATCGGTCTTGACCTCGAAGAAGCCAGCCCCCTTGATCGCCATGTCGAACTGGTTCTTGGTCTCCCTGAGCTCCCCCCCGCTGAAATCCGTCGCCAGCTCCCTGGGGCTCACAAAGACCCGCTCGGGCGCCAGCGAGGGAAGCCCCACGACCGGCTGGAAGGAAGCAGCCTGGCTCCCTGGCGACCCGACAAACTGCCCCCGGGAACCCAGCACCGCTTGAAAGACCGGTTCCACACGCTTGAAGCCGGTCGTCCGGAGGTTCGCCACATTGTTGGTGAGAACCTGGATCCGGTGTTCCTGGGCGATGGATGCGGAGAGTACGGGATAGATGCCTCGATTCATGGTTGCTGGCTCCTTGCACGCTGCTTCGGTTTTCTCACAGCGCAGAGAAAAGCAACATGCATGCCATGGGCCGGCGGGCATGAATCCACTACCAAACGGCTTGTTTCACATAAGATTGTCCACCGAGTAGACGGTGAGCCTTCTTCTGCCTGGCAGAAAAGTTTGCGTTCGTGGGAATTTCTTGCCGGGCAAGATCGAGATCAAGGAAACCCGATGAACGACGGCCGACAAGGGACCCTCGCCGATCGTCAACTTTCTGACTGCTCAGGACCGTGGACAGCAACAGCTTCAAACCGGGCAGAATCGACAGGAGCGGCAATTCAAGCAAGGCGAGGGACAGCCGATATGAATGTGAGAAGAGTCCGGCCCGTGGGTGAGAGCACCGGGCTCGTTCCTGGTTCAGCAAGAGGGCAGCATGAAGACAATCAAACCCGTGAGACTCGATGAGCCAGCCTCGCGGGACGTCCAATCAGGGCTCTACACCCGCCAAGCCTTCGGACAGGCCTACGAGGCGCTGGCCCGTCCCGCCTCCGGCCAGGTGCGGAATCTGGCGGTCGTGCTGTTGTCGGTCGATCAGTTCGCTTCGATCCAGGAAACCTTCGGCCAGCCCGTCTGGGGACAAGCGGTCGAACTGATGGGGCGGATCATTACCGCAGCCCTGCCCCCCTGCCGGCCCGATCAGGACCAAGGTTCCACCCTGGCTGCCCGGTACGGCGAGAATCGGTTCGCCATCATCCTGGTGGAGCCCTGCCGGACCGGCCCCGACGGGGTCGTCTCGCAGATCCGGGTTGCCCTTGACAAGGCCAATGAAGCCGGCGTCCTGCCGACCGCGCTGAGCGTCAGCGTCGGGATCGCCAGCAGCCGGGACCGTCGAGGGCAAGACCTGCCGGCACTGGCGGAAACCGAGCTGGAACTGGAGAGCCGACGCAAGGAAGCCTCTTTCGGGCCCGTCGAGAGCGGCGCGCAAAGCGCTGCCCGGCCGCATGCACCGCAGGGCGCCGCATGGTCCGACGAAGCCGCCATCCTGGTCGTGGACGACGACCCGGCCGTCTCGTCCCTCATCCGGGACATGCTCTCCGACACGGGCGCGTCCATCGTGACCGTGGAGCGGGCGGACGACGCCTTGAAGGTCCTGGGCGAGCGGAAGCGCAACCGGTCCGTCGACGTCCTCTTTGCCGACATCCACCTGCCCGGCCTCAGCGGGATCGACCTGCTCAAGCGGGCCCGGGGGATCGATCCGTCCCTGGTCGTGATCATGATCACCGGTTCCCGCGACCTGGAGCTGGCCGTCCATGCCATCCGGGGCGGAGCCGACGACTACCTGGTGAAGCCCTTCGATTTGCAGGACCTGCGCGATGCGGTGTCGCGCGGGCTCATGAAGCGGCGGCTCGTCCTGGGGGGGCAAGCCTACCAGGCGACGCTGGAAACGCAGGTCCATCAGCGCACCATCGAACTCCAACAGGTCGTCCGGCACCTGGAATCCACGTACCGCGCCACGCTGAAAGCGCTGGGGGCCGCCCTGGATACCCGCGACGTGGAAACCCACGCCCATTCCGAACGGGTCGCTCAATATGCGTTGACGCTCGGACGCGTTCTCGACATGAGCACGCCGGACCTGACCACGCTGGAGCGGGGGGTGTACCTGCACGACATCGGCAAGATCGGGATTCCGGACCGGGTCTTGTTGAAGCAGGACAAACTGGACGACGAGGAATGGAAGATCATGAAGCAACATTCCCAGTTGGGCTATCGCCTGGCCTCGCGCGTGGACTTCCTGAAGGGGGCCTCGAAGATCATCCTGGCCCATCACGAACGGTATGACGGGCAGGGCTATCCCAACGGGCTGAAAGAAAGCGCAATCCCCATCGGCGCCCGGGTGTTTGCGGTCGTGGACACCCTGGATGCGATCACGTCCGACCGGCCCTACCGCAAGGCCAAACCCTTCGCCGCCGCCTGTGAGGAAATTGCCCGGCACAGGGGCCGGCAATTCGACCCCACCATCGTGGAAGCCTTTTTATCGATTCCCCGGCACGTCTGGTCGGACATCCGCGAAGCGGCCAACCGGCAGGTCTTCGAGTCCGCGGAAGAGTCCCTCTCCCAGAGCCCACGCCCGGCCTAGCGCGCCGGCCGCCAACGTTGCGAGGGTGCGTGGATGGCGATCACGCCGACAGAACGGGGCTCGCAGCCCCTTCTCCGACCGCAAACCGTTTTCCTTGCTTCAGCAGGCTCCCGACTTGCTCGGGGGTCAACGGCCGGCTGAAATAGTACCCCTGCATTTCGTTGCACCGCTGGGACCATAAATACGCGGCCTGGCCCTCGGTCTCGACGCCTTCGGCGACCACGTTCAAGTTCAGACAATGGGCCAGGGAGATGATCGCCCCGGTGATCGAGGCGTCGTCCGGATTGATCACGACATCCCGCACGAAGGACTGGTCTATCTTCAAGGTGCTGATCGGAAGGCGCTTCAGATAGCCGAGGGAGGAATACTCCGCGCCAAAATCGTCGATCGAGAGCCTGATCCCCATCCCGTGCAAGGCCTGGAGCATCGCGATGGTGCCCTCGGCATCCCGGATCAGGAGGCTCTCGGTGAGTTCCAGCTCCAGGCGGGTGGGAGCCAGACCGGTGTCCTCAAGGACCTGCCGGACGGTGGCGACCAGGTTCTTCTGCTCGAACTGGCGACGCGACAGGTTCACCGCCACGCGCAGCAGCGGAACCCCTTGGTCCTGCCAGGCTCTCGTCTGTGCGCAGGCGGTGCGGAGCACCCATTCCCCCAGCGGCACGATCAGGCCGGTCTCTTCCGCCAACGGGATGAACGTATCCGGCGAGAGCAGGCCGCGCTCCGGGTGTTGCCAGCGGGCCAACGCTTCGATCCCGACCGTCTCGCCGCTGCAGAGGTCCACCAACGGCTGGTAGTGGAGCAAGAACTCCCCGCGCTTGAGCGCCTGCCGCAGGCTGGTTTCCAGCGTCAGCCGCTCGAACGCCCGCACGTTCATGTCCGCCGAATAGAACTGGGACGTGCCCCCGCGTTGTTTCGCGGCGTACATCGCGGTGTCGGCGTTTTTGATGAGATCCTCCCCGCTCAGACTGTCCGCCGGATGGAGCGCGAGACCGGCGCTGGCCGTCGTAAAGATTTCACGTCCCTCGATGATGACGGGAACTGCCAGGGCGTCGAGAATTTCCTGTGCGGCGCGCGCCGCGCTTTCCGAGGAAGACAGTTCCTCCAGGATGACGGCGAACTCATCCCCGCCCAGCCGGGCCACCGTGTCGCTCGCGCGCACCGCGCCCGTCAACCGTGCCGCGACCGCTTTCAGCAGCGCATCACCAACCGCATGGCCCAACGAATCGTTGATCAGCTTGAAGCGATCCAGGTCGAGGAACAGCAGGGCCGCCAGCCGGTCCGTGCGGCGGGCCCTGGCCAGGGTCTGGTTCAACAAGTCCAAGAACAGCCGGCGATTAGGAAGCCCCGTGAGGGCGTCATAATGGGCCAACGTATCCAGACGGGCTTCCGCCAGCTTCCGCCGGGAGACATCCCGCACCAGTTGCCTGGACACCCAGAGTCCGAAGCCGGTCAACGGCACGATCACGAGGAGCCCGATCCCCCCCACGGTCCAGATCAGTCGGTTCACCCGGGCATAGACTTGCTCCCGATCCAGGCGGACCAGCACGGTCCAGTCGAACCCGAGGAAGCCTCGATAACTGGGCGTTCTCGCATAGCCGGTCAACAGGGGGACCTGCTCACGCCGATGCACTTCCTCGATGGACCCGGACATGCCCGGTTCGACCGTGGCGGCGAGCAATGCGGAGGGAACCCCCAGTTCCCTGAGATTCAAGCCGATGGCGTCGTGCCGGGCGTAGTTCTTCCCGTTCCGGCCGTCCTCGCTGATGATGACGCCTTGCTGGTCCAATAAGAGCCAGTCATAGGTTGCGTCCTCGATCATGCCGTAGCCGACCGGTCGTCCTCCCTCTTCGATGACTTCCCGCAGACGGTCGAGGGACACCAGGCTGGTCACGACCCCCAGCAGCTCGCCATGGGCGCCCCTGAGCGGGGCCGCAAACGTCACCGCAGGACGGCCGCCGGCTTCCGCGTCCGGTTTCGCGGCACCCAGGTGCACGACCCCCGTTTGGCTGACCGCCAGAAACCAGTTTTCCTGACTCAGGTCCCGTCCCTGCCAAGCCGGCTCCGTCGTCGCCGTCAAGCGCCCCCTGCCATCGGTCACACCCAGCCAGGCATAATAAGGAGAGACGGCCTGGAAGCGCTGCAGCACGTCCGTCTGCTCCACCGGAAGGCCGGTACGAAGGACGTCGTTTTCGGCCAGCATCCGGATGTCCGCATACCGCTCAAAGAGGAGTCGGTCCAGCCGGTCCGCGACCTCCGCGGCCTGGTTGGCCAGGTTGGCGCTGCGTTCGCGGATCAAGGCATCCCGCAAGGACAGAAGGGAAAAGAGCCCGACCCCGGTCCCCGCGACCATGCAGAACACAAGCACCAGGGGAAGGGCGACACCGCACCACCGGGTGGGGGTGTCCTCAGGGGCGCGGCCCGGGACTGGGCTCGAAGAAGCATCGTCCGGGACCGGGCGCCGGACGAAGAACGCGAGTCCCTTGCCGAGAGGGCCCAGCCTCGCCGCCCAGGCCGTCCGCCGGTTCATTTGGGTCCGCTTAGCCATCATAGGAAATCACGAGCAGGCGTTTCGCGCCGGGCGCAACGACGGATACTCACGCCCGGCTTCCGACCGGCATGGATCGAGCGCAGGCAGAGCAAGGCCTGTCCCTAGAGGACCCGCTGCGGTCACACAGGTTCGCCCTCTTGTCGGAATAAAATCCCGACTTCTGAAGAGGCCTGCTGAATCGCGGTTGTTCCGATCGACAACTGGAAAGAACGGGAAGGAACCGGCCGGGATGAGCCGACCTGCGAGCCGCACCGGGCGCAAGGCACGGACGCGACTCGCGGGTCGGCTAAGCGAGCTGGGACTGCACTTTGGCCTTCAGGTGCAGGATGGCTTTGGCGTGAATCTGGCACACGCGCGATTCGGTCACCTTCAAGACGCTTCCGATCTCTTTCATCGTCAACTCTTCATAATAGTACAGGGTCAAGACGAGCCGCTCTTTCTCGGGCAACTGCTCGATGGCCTTGCCGAGCACCTCGCGCACGTTGTCGGCCACCACCGTGGACAGCGGATCCGGATGCTGGGTATCGATCAGCATCCGCAGCACCCGGTGGCCGTCCATTTCCTGGGCGCTGAGATCCTGGATGCTGAGCAGCACCGCACCCTGGGAACGCGAGATGAAGTTGTCGAGTTCCTCGATCGACATGTTCAGGGCGGCGGCCACCTCCTCGTCGGTGGGCGGTCGGCCGTGCTTTTTCAGCAAATCGGTGTGGGTCTTCTGCAACAACCCGATCCGTTCATGCACGGATCGGGGGATCCAGTCCATAGACCGGATCTCGTCCAGCATGGCGCCGCGGATGCGGAATTCCGCATAGGTCTTGAACTTCGCCTCGCGGGTCGGGTCGTACTTGCTCATGGCGTCCATGAGCCCGATGACGCCCACCGACACCAGGTCCTCCGCGTCCAAATGAGCCGGCAGGCGAAAGGCCAGCCGGTGCGCCATGGCCCTGATTACGGGTGCGAACTCGCGGATGACCCGTTCCCGCTCGGCGTTCAACCGGGCCGCGGCCTTGGAAGCCTTTGTCTCAACCAGTGGACTCATGTCCGATCTCCTTCCCGCAAAGGGTGCGCACAAAACGAGGAATGATGAACTCCTGAGCCTGACCGTTCACGTTCATCGTGCGGCCTTCGTCGTCGTTGGGTTCAACCCTGAGTCACCAGATGGCGCCAGAAAAACTGCACGGTCCCCTTGGGCCCCTCGGGGACGGTCCAGCCGGCGACGGTCTTCGCCAGGCGGTAAAATTCCTTGCTGGACGGTGCCTGGGGAAACAGATCCACCACGGCCCGCTGCTGGCGCACCGCCATCGGCACGTAGTCGTCGGCGGGAATGTGGCCGACGTAATCGATGGAAATGTCCAGAAACCGGTCCGCCACCAGCCCGATCTTCCGGTAGACCTCGCGCCCCTCCGCCTGGTTCCTGGCCATGTTGACCAGCAGCCGGAAGCGCCGCTCGCTGAACCGGTGGGACAGCACCTTCATCAGCGCGTAGGCATCCGTCAGGGAGGTCGGTTCGGGACTGGCGACCACCATGATCTGCTGGGCCGCCACCGCGAAGAACAGCACGTTGGAGGAAATCCCTGCCCCCGTGTCGATCAGCAGCGTGTCCACCGAGGGCGCCATCTGGTCCAGTTGCTCCTGCAGGATGAGCTGCTGGTCCCGCGTCAGGGCCGTCAAATCCTGAAGCCCGCAGCTGGCCGGCAGGATCATGATGCCGCCGGGGCCCGGCAGGATGACGTCGGAAAGCGGTTTCTCCCCCGCCAGCACATGTTCCAGGGTGTACCGGGGGACCAATCCCAGCAGCACGTCCAGGTTGCTCAGCGCCAGATCCGCGTCCAAGACCAGCACCCGCTTGCCGGCCTGGGCCAGGGCGACCGCCAGGTTTGCCACGACGTTCGTCTTCCCGACCCCGCCCTTTCCGCTCGTGACCGCAATGACCTGCACCGGACCCGACTCCCGGGCTCCGTTCCCTGCGGCCAGCACCGCTCCCGTCATCTTCCGCAATACCGTCGCTTGATCCACCCTGCGCCTCCCTTTTTCGTCATTCGTCGCTCGTGCAGCGTCGTTCGTCGTTCGCGAGATACGCTTCACGTTTCACGCTTCACACCGTTCACAGCGGGCCGCAGTTCTCCGCCCAGCAGCAGGTCGGCCAGACGTTCCGGCCGCACCACCTCCAGGTCCTCCGGCACGCTCTGGCCCGTGCTGAAGTACGACAGCGGCAGGCCGCTCCGCAGCATCAGGTCGAACAGGCCGCCGAACCCGGTGGTTTCATCAAGCTTGGTGAAGAGCAGGCGGCTGATCGGGATGCCGGCGTACTGGGTCAGGCCCTCCCGGAGGTCCCGTTCGCGGGTCGTAGCCGAGAGCACCAAGTGCGTCTCCAGCGGATGGTCCAGATCGACGAGCTGGCGCAATTCTTCCATGCCGGCTTCGTCCTTCGGGCTCCGTCCGGCCGTGTCGATGAGGATCAGTTCCGCCTTGCTCCGGCGGCGGATGCAGTCCAGAGCCTCGCGTTTCGTGAGCGCCACATCCATCGACACCCCGATGACGTTGGCGTACATCCGGAGCTGTTCCACCGCCGCCACGCGATAGGTATCCAGCGTGATCAGCGCGACATTGCGTTTTTCCTTCAGCTTGTAATGGGCGGCCAGCTTGGCGATCGTGGTGGTTTTCCCGACCCCGGTCGGGCCGGTGACGATGACCGTTTTTTTCCATTCCCCCATCCCCAACAGCGGCCCGCCGACCTTGATCTCGCGCGTCAGCAGCCGGACCAGGGCTTGCCGGACCGAGGTCTCCGACTCCAGGTCCGCCGGCTGCGTCCGTTCCAGAACCTCCGTGACGAGGCGCTGCGCGGTCTCAGGCTCAAGCCCGCTGCGGAGGAAATCCTGATACCGGGCCAGCAACCGGGCCGGCAATCGGTCCAGCCCGGCCGGTTTGTCGCTGCGCCCCAACTGCAGGGAGGACTCCATGAACCGGCGGAGGGACCGCAATTCCTCCTTGATCCCTTCCCAGGCGGCTTCACCTCGATGATCCGCCGCTGAAGCGGGCGACGGCCGCTGGTCCTTTCCGGGGGACTGGGGGTCCTTCTGAGCGGAGGGCCGGACGACCTGGCTGCGCAACTGCTCCTCGAAGCGCGCCCCGGCGGTCTTGTCCAGGTCCACGATCCATCCCCCACGGCCTGTTCCCCGTCCAGTTCCCGACGAAGGACGGGGCGAGGCGGCCGGACGCCGGTCGTGCCCGTTGGCCCAGGCGGGCGAAGAAACGGCGGCTCTCCGCTCGTTGTGCCTTGCAGCCCCGGCGGCGCCGGCGTCGGTGGCGGCGGCGACTTCCACCATCGCCCGGTTGAACAGCCCGAACATGCCGCCGCCCTTGTGGATCTGCTTGCTGGACAGGATCACCGCGTCCGGCCCCAGGTCCTCCTTGATCATCCGGAGCGCATCACTCATGGTCAGGGCCTGAAATGTTTTGATCTTCATGAGTCCCCCGTCGCGTCGTTCATCGCCCGTGAAGCGTAATCAGAGCGGCGGTCTTTCTTCGCGCTTCACGCCGTCTCCTCGCCTATCCGCACCGTCTCCAGCGCTTTGATCTTGGCGATCCCGTCGACCTCGCTGAACGCCAGCACCGGCACGGAGGTCAAGGCCCGCTCGCTGAGCTTGCGCAAGTGCCGTCGCAACTGCGGCGAGCACAGGACGATCGGCTGTTGTCCCTTGGCCGCCACCCGCTCGGCCGCCTGCTTGAGCGCCGTCAGCAGGCTCTGCGAGACCCCCGGATCCAACGACCAGTAGCCGCCCTGGGCCGTGGTGGCGACCTGCTCCGCCAGCTTGCGGTCCAGGCGCGGGTCCAGATTGATGACCGGCAGGGTCCCGTCCGTATGCAGGTACTGCCGGGTGATGGCGCGGCCCAGCGCCTGGCGCGCGACTTCGGTCAGGCTGTCCGGATCCTTGCTCGTGGTCGCGTGGTCGGCGATCGCCTCGAGGATCGTGCGGAGGTCCCGCACCGGCACCCGCTCCCGCAACAGGTTCGAGAGAATCCGGACCAAGGCACCCAGCGGCAGAAGGTTCGGGATCAGTTCCTCCACCAGCTTGGGATGCGCCTTGGTCACCTCGTCCAGGAGCGACTGGACCTCCTGGCGCCCGATCAGCTCGTGCGCATGCCGCTTGATGATTTCCGACAGGTGGGTGGCGATGGCGCTGCTGGCATCCACCACGGTGTAGCCGGCCATCTGGGCCTGTTCCCGACCGGACTCCGGCACCCACAGCGCCGGCAACCCAAAGGCCGGCTCCTTGGTCGGAATCCCCTGGACCACCCCCTTCTGGGCGGTTCCCGGATCAATCGCCAGCACGTGTCCCGGCATCACTTCCCCTCGGACCAGTTCGACCCCTTTCATGAGGATGGCGTATTCATTCGGCCTGAGCTGGAGGTTGTCGCGAATGTGGATCGGCGGCACCAGGAAGCCCATCTCCGAGGCGGTCTGCCGCCGGAGCCCCTTGATCCGCTCCAGCAGAACCCCGCCCTGGTCTCCTTCGACCAACCCGATGAGACCGTAGCCGACCTGGACCTCCATGAGGTCCAGCAGAGCGATTTGCGGCGTCGAGTCGGCGCTCTTGGTCGGCGCGACGGTTGCCGCGGGGGTCGCCGCCTGTTCCCGCTCCTGTTTGAACAGCCCGTAGGCCAGCCAGGCGACGAGCGAGCCCAGCACCAGAAAGGCCATATGCGGAAGGCCCGGCACCAATCCAAGCCCCAGCAGAATCACCGCGGCGGTTCCGAACACTTTGGGCGACACCATCACCTGCCGGGCGATCTCCAGCCCCAGGTTGGCGTCCGACGCGGCGCGCGTGACCACCATACCGGCCGCGGTGGACACGATCAGGGCCGGGACCTGAGCCACCAGCCCCTCCCCCACCGTCAGCAGGGTGTAGTTTTGGGCGGCCGCCGCCAGGCTCATGCCCTGCTGGAGCACGCCGATCGTGAGCCCTCCCACGATGTTCACCAAGATGATGACCACCGCCGCGATCGCGTCGCCCCGCACGAACTTGCTGGCGCCGTCCATAGCCCCGTAGAAATCCGCCTCTTCGGCGATCTCGCGCCGGCGGCGGCGGGCCTCGGACTCGTTGATCAGGCCGGCGTTCAGGTCGGCGTCGATGCTCATCTGCTTACCCGGCATGGCGTCCAACGTGAAACGCGCCGCCACCTCGGCGATGCGCCCGGCCCCCTTGGTCACGACGACGAAGTTGATGATCACGAGGATCGTGAACACGACCAGCCCGACCGTGTAGTTCCCGCCCACCACGAAATTCCCGAAAGCCCGGATGACTTCCCCCGCCGCCGAGGCCCCTTCGTTTCCGTGCAGCAGGATGAGGCGGGTCGAGGCGATGTTCAGCGACAGCCGCAGGAGCGTCGCCATCAGGAGCACGGAGGGGAAGACGGAGAACTCCAAGGGACGGCGCACCTGCATCCCCACCAGCAGGACGATGATCGCCAGCGTGATGTTGAAGGACAGGAGCAGATCCAGGGCAAACCGCGGCAAGGGCAGCAGCATGATCATCAAAATGCCGACCACCCCGACCGACATGATGATGTCGGGGTGCTTGGCGAAGTTCATGCTCGGGAGGGTCTGCTGCTCGGCGCTCACCGGCTCACCTCGTCACTCCTCGTTCGTCACCGCAGCGCGGTCCGCCCCTTCGCGCGATAGACCAGGGCCAAGATCTCGGCCACCGCGCGGTACAGGTCGCTCGGCACCTCGCGGCCGACCTCGACCAGCTTGAACAGGGTCCGGGCCACGAACTTCTGTTCGATCACCATCACGCCGTGCTCGGCCGCCACCTTCTTGATCCGCTCGGCGATATGGCCGGCGCCCTTGGCGACCACCACGGGCGCCGCCATCGTCGCGTAGTCGTAGCGCAAGGCCACGGCCAGGTGGGTCGGATTGGTGATCACGACGTCGGCCTTCGGCACCGCGGCCATCATCCGGTTCCGCGCCATCTCGCGCTGCAGGCTCCGCACCCGCGCCTTCAGCAGCGGATCGCCCTCGGTCTCCTTCTGCTCCTGCTTGACCTCCTGCTTGGTCATGCGGAGGCTCCGCTCCCACTCAAAGCGCTGGTAGCCGTAGTCCGCCACGGCGATCACGACCACCGTCAGGGCGATCCACAGGGCCATCTTGAAGACCAGCGAGCCCGTCAGCCCCAGGATGCCCGCCAGGTCGTACTGGACCAGTTGCGGCAGCAGATCCATGTCCTGGCTGATCGCCAGGACACCGACCCACGCGATGACCGTGATCTTCAGCACGGACTTGACCAGTTCGGCGACCGACCGAAGCGAAAACAGGCGCTTCAATCCGGCGATCGGGTTGAGGCGGTTCAGATCAACGCCCAGCCCTTCGCTCTTCCAGAGGAAGCCGGTCTGCACCAGGTGGGACGAGACCCCGACGAGCGCCAGCCCTCCCACCAGCGGCATCACGAGCCCGAGCGTATCCAGCCCGACCCTCATCATGAGCGCCTGGAAGGCGTCCGGGCCGATCTGCTGGCGGCTGCCCACTTCCCCGGCCAGGCTCAGCCACTCCCGCATCAGGTCCGACAGCTTCGCGACCGCCAGGCTGGTCAGGCCGTACAGCAACGCGATCCCCCCGAGCAGCACCGCCGCGATCGGCACCTCACGGCTGACCGCGATCTGGCCCTTCTGCCGGGCTTCCGCCTTGCGGCGTCCGGTCGCCTGTTCGGACCGATTCCCTTCCTGCTCAGCCATGTCCCAACATCCTCATGATCCCCTCCATCGTGTCCTCCAGCCGGACAAATTCCGATTCATACAGGCCGACCGAGAACGGAAGCGCCGCGCCCATCACGAGGAGTCCCGCCGCAATGGTGATCGGATAGCTGAGGATGAACACGTTCAGTTGTGAAACCGTCCGTCCCAAAATCGCCATGGCCAGGTTGATCAACAGCATCGTGACCATCACGGGAGCCGCCAGCTTCAATGCGATCACAAAGAGCCCCTGCACGATCCGGATCACGTCCTCCACCAGGGGCTCGGACAGACTGGCTCCGAAAGGCGCGACGAGATCGAAACTGTTGGCAACGGCCCGAACGACCATGAAATGCACGTTGAGCGAGACGAAGACCAAGGAGGCCAGGATCGTCTGAAAATTGCTGACCAGCGGGGTTTGATGGGCCGTCATGGGATCCAGCAACTGCACCACGCCCAGCCCCATCTGCGTGCCCATCAGCTCACCGGCCAGTTCAATGCCGCTGAAGACCACGCGGATCCCCAACCCGAGGACCAGGCCGACCAGAAATTCGGCGCCCAGCCCGACCCCCATCAGGAGCGGATCATGGGGAGGGGCGGGAACCCGGACGATCGGCAGCAGGACCGATCCCAGAACGAGCGTCAAGCCGGCCTTGATGCGGACCGGAATCGTGCCGCTTCCCAGCACCGGGAACGTGGCCATGATCCCTCCGATCCTGACCAGGATCACCAACAGGCTCTGGAAGTACGGCAGGCCGATGTGAACGACGTTGGTCATGGTCACCCTGTCTTCAGTGGGCGTAGTGCGGGATGCTCGACAGAATCCCGGTCATGAAGCCGACCAGCGTGCTCAGCATCCACGGGAAAAACAGGAGCGCGCAGACAAAGACCGCCAGGATCTTGGGGGCGAAGGTCAGCGTGCCTTCGTTGATCTGGGTCATGGCCTGCAACACGCTCACGAACAGGCCGACCGCCAGGCTCAACCCCAGCATGGGGGCCGACACGAGCAGCATCGTTTCGATCGCCTGGCGTCCGAGGTCCACGACAACGTCGGGGGTCATAGGGTCTCCTATTGGAAGCTGCGCACCATCGAACCCACCACGAGATACCAACCGTCCGCCAGCACGAACAGAATCAGCTTGAAGGGCAACGAAATCACGACCGGCGGCAGCAGCATCATCCCCATGGACATCAAAACGCTCGCAATGACCATGTCCACGATCAGGAACGGAATGTAGATGAGGAACCCGATCTGGAACGCGATCCGCAGCTCGCTCAGGATGAACGAGGGGATGATCACGTGGGTGGGCAGGTCCCCCACCGCGGCCGGCTTCGGCAGCTTCGCCAATTCCACGAACAGCTCCAGATCCTTTTCCCGGACCTGCTTGAGCATGAACTCGCGGATCGGGGCCATGCCGCGCGTGAACGCCTCCTCCTGCGTGATCTGTTCGGCCACCAACGGCTGCAGGGCGTTCCCGTAGACCGCCTGCCAGACCGGCGTCATCACGAAGAACGTGAGGAACAGGGCGAGGCTGATCAACACCTGGTTGGGGGGCACCTGCTGGGTGCCCATCGCCTGACGCAGGAAGGAGAGGACGATCACGATCCGGGTGAAAGCCGTCACCATGATAAAGAAAGCGGGAGCGACGGAGAGCACCGTGAGAAGCGCCAGAATCTGCAACACCACCGCGGTCTGGCCCTTCCCGCCTCCGCCCAAATCGATCGTGATGGCCGGCCCCTCGGCCCAGGCCTCCCCGCCGAGGACAAGCGGCAAGAGGCAGGGAGCGAGGGGCAGGAGGCGATGGACAACAGATCCCCTCATTCGGCCACCTTCTCCTGTTCGATCTCCGGCCTCCCGCCGGTCTTCCCCGCCAGGAGGCGGCGGACCTGATCGGGATCGCTCACACGGCCGAGAGGCACCAGATCGGTCGCGGTGGTCCCGACGATCAACAGATCCCCCGCCACAGACACCAGCGCGATGCTCTTGCGGGGCCCCAGGTAGCCGCTGCCCAGCACCTGCACCAGCGGAGTCTGACTCAGCGTCAGTCCCCGCCCCCCCATCACCCGGCGGGCGACCGCCGCAAGGATCATCATCAAGGCGACCACGACGGCCAACGCCGACACCATACGGACGAGACTGTCCCAGAACTCCATGCCTCTACCTCGTCCCTCGCCGTTCGTCGTCCGTGAAACGGCTGAATCCTGATCGCCGGATAGGCTTCACGAATCGCGCCTCCCGCTGCTCATGCCAACTGCTGAATCCGTTCCGTCGCGCTGACGACGTCCGTGAGACGGATGCCGAATTTTTCGTTCACCACGACGACCTCCCCTCGCGCCACCAGCTTGTTGTTCACGAGCACATCCATCGGCTCGCCGGCCAGCTTTTCCAGCTCGACGACGGAGCCCTGGCCCAACTGCAGCAATTCGCGGATCAACATCCGCGTGGTCCCGAGCTGCACCGACACCTGCATCGGGATGTCCAGGATGAAATCCAAGTTCTTCGCCGTCGCGGCACCGCCCTTGCCGTCCGCGACCGGAAAAGTTGCGGCCTTGGGCTCCGGGGCCGGCCCGCCTCCCCCGGCCTCCCCTTTCTGTTGCAGGACTTCCAGTTCCCCCATAACATCCCCTCCATACCAAACTTCGTTTGAACCGCTCACTTCGATCCAATGTGAGCGGATAGTTCTCTTGCCACCAGTGGGCTTAAATTCTTCAAGGTTGCGTGAGCCGTCGCGTTCGATTACATCGCGGCGGAGAGTTCTTTTGCCTCCAGTAGACTTAGATTCTTCGCTTGCGTGAGCCGCCCCTTCGATCCATGGGGGCGGAGAAGCTTTTTACCTTCAGTGATTATTTCCCCTACCAAGCTCGCCAGAACCGCTCACTTCGATCAGAGGCAGGCGGCCGCTCACGACAGCACGCGGCTCACCCGAAACGCCTGATTCCCTTTCAGCACGACCGCATTCCCCTGGAACTTGGGCAGCCCCTCCACAAAACAATCAATCGGGTCACCGGGGCTCTGATCCAGGACCAGCACGTCACCGGGGGTGAAGTTCAGCACGTCCCGGACCCGCACCTTGGCCGTCCCGAGCCGGACCATCGCCTGGACGTAGCAATCCTGCAACTGCTCCTTGAAGCGGTTGGCCCAGGGCAGGTCCTGCTCCAGGTGATCGGAAATGAGGCCGGAGTAGAGCTTCTCCTTGATCGGCTCCAGCATCGCATAGGGGTAGACGATGAAGAGGTCCCGCTGGTTCTCCTCGATCTGCACCTGAAACTTGACCGCCACCACGATCTCCGACGCCGAGACCACCATGGCGAACTGCGGGTTGCTCTCCGAGCGGACGTGCTGGATCTTCACCTGCTGCACCGGCTCCCAGGCTTTGGCGAGATCGGCGATCGCCAGACTCGTGATGGCCTTGATGATGCGCTGCTGGATGAGCGTGAAATCGCGGCCTTCCGGTTTCACGTGGGTCTGAGCGTTGCCCCCGAAGAAATGATCCACCAGCAAGTAGACCAGCATGGCGTCCATCACGAACAGACCGTGGCCCCGGAGCGGGTCCATGTGGAAAATGTTCAGCGAGGAAGGCAGCGGGAACTTCTTGAGGATCTCCCCCAACTTGACGACCTGCGTGGAGACGATCGTGAAATCGATGACCTTCCGGAGGGTGTTGCCCCAGGACACCGACTGCAGACGGATGAACCGGTCATTGATCATGTCCAGGGTGGGCATGCGCCCGCGGATGATCCGCTCCTGGTTCTGAAGATCGTAGGGCCTGGCCCCTTCTGGTGATTCCTCCTTGGGGGTGGTGTCCACATCCCCGGCGACCACGCCTCCGAGCAGAGCGTCGACTTCGTCCTGGCTTAGAATCTTTTCCATGCCCTACCCTTCCCCTTCACGCCCCACCCTTCACGATTTTCGTCGCTCGTATCTCGTGAAGCGTATCTCGTTTCCGGATTCAGACGCTTCACGCTTCACGAATAACGCTTCACGTCCCCAATCACTGCACGACGAACTCGGTGAAATAGACGGTCCTGACCCCCGCCCGGGGCAGCGCATTGTTGACCCGCTGCGTGATCTCGTCGCGGAGTTGGAACTTGCCCTGGGTCGTGCGCAGGTTGGCCGATTCCTTGCTGGACAGCAGAATGAGCACGGCATCCCGCACCTGCGGCAGGCGCGTCGCCAGATCGGCCGAAGCATCCGGCCGATCCAACTCCAGCTTGACCGTGAGCTTCAGGTACCGGACATCGGGGGAATCGGCGAGGTTGACGATGAAGCTGTCCAGGTCAAACATCCTTGCCGATGGCCCCTGCCCCGGCTCCGTCGTCTTGGCTGCAGCCTCCCCCTGGCCTTCCCCTGCGGTCGGCTCCGCCTGAGCGGCCTCCGACTTCGCCTCAGGCTTGTGATTGCCGTTCAGCTTGAAAAAGGCGACAGTGCCGCCCAGCCCGAGGAGCAGCGCCGCCACGCTGCTCATGATCACCAGCTTCATGGACAGACCCTTCGCAGGGGCTGGAGCGGCTTTTTCCTTGCTTTTGTCTTTGTCCTTGTCTTTGGCTTTTGCGTCCGCTTCTTCCGCCATAAGGCACCTCTTCGTTGGAAACCGGTTATTCGCGCCCCCGGAAGTTGTGCAATGGATGTGCCAACACCGGGCTCAGCCGGCGCTTGAAGCGCGAGCTTCCCAACAGGCTCGATTCGCGCCGTTTTTCACATGCTTGGCCCCCTCGCCCTCAGCCGCCCCCTCGGATTGCTGGAACCAAGGCCAGCCACCGGCTTGACAACGTCAGATGACTGACGGGATGAGCAATCGGCCATCGGCTTTCAGCCTAAAAAAGATCGGCCGGCAGGATAGAGGTACCCCGCCGGCCGATGAGTATCGCTGCGAGCCGCTTGCGCCAGACCGGCACAGCCGGACCCAGCGCCCATGATCGCTTACCGCTTGATGTTGACCAGTTCCTGGAGCATTTCGTCCACCGTAGTGATCGCCTTGGAGTTGGCCTGGAATCCGCGTTGGGCTGCGATCATGTTGATGAACTCTTCGCCCAGGTCCACGTTGGACAGTTCCAGTGAGTTGGAGGCGACCTTGCCCAGACCGGCGCTGTCCGGGGCCGCCTTGAGCGGCTGGCCCGAGTCGGCCGACTCGGCATAGAGGTTCTTGCCCGACCGGACGAGGCCCAGCGGGTTGGGGAACTTGGCCAGGGTCACCTGGGCCAAGGACCGGATCTGCCCGTTGGAGAACCGGCCGCTGATGACCCCCTTGGTGTCGACCAGGAAGGCCTGCAGCGAGCCAGCCCCGTAGCCGTCCTGCGTCTGGCTCACCAGCCCGTTCGGAGACCCGAATTGGGTGGTGCCGTCCAGACCCGTGGCGCCTCCCCCGTCCGTGGTCTTGCTGGAGCCGAAATCGAAGGTGATCAACTGATTTTGCGAGGCGCCGTTGAAGTCGATCTGCGCCTTGCCCGCCACGGTCCCGGCGACTCCGGCCGCAGTTCCGACGTCGTAATTGATCACGACGCTTTCCCGGTCCAAGGCGCCGGTCGTATCGAATTTCAACATGCCGGAAGCCACGCGCACGATCCCCAAAGTCGTGTCGATGTTGGCGGAATTGTAGTTCGCCGTGACGACGTCGGCCGAATTGGCCACGATGTTGTAGTTCCAGGTGTTCCCCCCGATCTTTGTAAAATAGGTCGTGAGCAAGTGGCTGTTCCCCAGCGAATCGAACACCGTCATGGCCGAGGAGAAATTCGACGTTCCGGTCGGGTTGGAAATCTGAAAGTCAGTCCCTGCCGTCGATGTCACGGCGGATGCGCTCACGTTCGTCGTTGGGGGGCCTGCGCCGGCGCCGACAGCCAACATGTTGAGATTACCGGCCAAGGCATCGCCACCATTGGCCGTTACTACGACCGTTTGGGCAGAACCAGTGGTATTTGTTTGTCCGCTGATCCCGGACGTGAAGGTGAAGATATTCGCGCTACTCACAGTTGCGG
>CAZKHY010000051.1:7123-21264 GCA_964552455.1 uncultured Nitrospira sp. | reverse complement strand
GGCATCTCCCTGGGCGGAATGTCCTGCATCCAGATCCGGTAGGCATCCATGTTGAACGTGGGGATCGTGGCGTTGGCCACAGGCCAGGCTCGGGGATGGCCCCAGACGAGCCCGGTCCCCCTGGGCCCGAAGAGCCATTTGTGGCAGCCGGCGATGAAGAAATCGCAGCCCAGGTCATCCATGCGGACGTTCTCCACCCCGAACCCGTGGACTCCGTCCACACAGAGAAGAACCCGGTCCTTCTCCTCACGTCCTGCGTTGATCTTCGCCAGCGCCTCGGCCATCTCGCGGATCGGCAGCTTGAGCCCGGTGCTGGAATGGACCCAGGTGACGGCCACGTATCTGGTCGATGGGCGCAGGTTCGTGACGAGGCTGTCCACGATCTCATCCTTCGAAACGGTCTTGAGGTCCCGATAGAGAGGGATCGTGCGTACGGACGATCCGGTCCGCTCCGCCCGCAACTGCAGCGAGATCTGGGTCGAATAGTGATCGTGGGCGGTGGTCAGCACCTCCTGCCCTTCCCGGAGCGTGAGCCCTCCGTAGAGCAGTCCGAGCCCCATCGTCGTGCTGTCGGTCAGGGCTATGTCGGTCGGATCGGCGCCCAGGTACGAAGCGGCGGCCTGGAGCACCTCCGCCTCGAACCGCTCCTCGTTGTCGGTCCAGTAATGGGCCGGGTTTTCATCCAGCCCACGACGATGCCGCTCGATGGCCTCGCGCACGGGTGTTGGATGCGAGGCCAGCAGGAAGCCGGTCATGTGGATGAAGCGCCGCGAGAGGAGGAACTGCTTGCGGACAGCCTGCCAGCCGGTGAACGAGGGCGTGGCGGCCGCTTGGGCCGGCGAAGGCAGGGCATTCGTGAAGAGGCCGGCGCTCAGCAGGAGGCCGGTCCGGACCAAAAACGTCCTGCGATCCAAGCCGGGACGGTCGTCCGGTAGCATCGTCGCTCCTACAGGCTGCCAGCCGCCACCGTACAAGGAAGCTTGCCGGCCGGAAGGCTATTGGACTTCGACCGTGATGGTCTGGGTGGCCGTGACCGGCTTGTGGTCCTTGGTGGCGCCCGTCACGGTGATCTGGTGCTTCCCTTTGATCACGCCCTTGAACGTCCCGCCGAAGCCCTTCTGGTACTGGCCGTCCAGGTACACGTGGGCGTGAGCGGCCTGGGAGCCCTTTGCCAGCTCGTACTTGAGTTCAAAGGTGTCGCTGACCTTGTCTCCGTCCTTGGGGGACGTAATGGTGATCTTGGAACCGTCTTCTATCGGTTGATCGGCCGCCGAGGCCTGTGTTCCACCGAGGCAGACGGCCATCGCTACGGCCGCGATCATGAACCGGACCCATCGCACGTTGTTCATTGCACCCTCCTTGTTGGAACGGGACGAAAATCGTTTTCACAGGCTACGACGAATAACTCTCCATCGGCGGGCAGGTGCAGATCAGATTCCGGTCGCCGTAGGCGTCGTCGATGCGCGCGACGGACGGCCAGAACTTGGATTCGCGCGTCCAGGGAGCGGGGAAGGCCGCCTGCTCGCGGCTTAGGGATGCTTCCAAGTGGTTGCAGTGACCGTTTTTCCAAAAGCAAAAATCAGCGTATCAACCTGCCTGCTTTTTCACTCGGAGGTAAAACCCGAAATCCTTCGCTCTGGGCTGCCTCTCGTAGCCGCTGGTCCAGGCAGACAAACTCGTGGCCGGCCGCTCGCCCGTTCGCCCAGACCAGGGCCGCCGCGAGTTGGAGTGAATCCGCGGCCCGCAACGGATGGAGGAGGAGAGCCCGTCCAGCCTGCTCTCGTACCTCCCGGCCGGGTTCAATCTCTGTCCAATCCGCCGCCAAGCGGTTCAAGACGGTTCGCGCCTGGTCCTCCTCGGCCTTGCTCACTAAGGCCTCACGGCGGAGCCTGGCGAATGCGGACCAGCACTCCACTGGCGTACTCCACCACGCCACGATGGCGCCATCGTCCTCGGAGAGCTTTTTGAGCAGAGGTGTCCGTGGTTCCTCAAGACAGAGCGGGATGATGGCCGAGGCGTCCCAGAACCTCATCGCCCCTCAGTTCGCTCTTCGCATAGAAATCGAACGGCTGCACCCCGCTTGTCCTTCGGCCGAGGCAGCTTCCAGAATCCTTCCGGCAATTTCCCAGACCCGATCCGGACAAGCCCGGCCCGCGCAAGACCCAGGAGATGGGAGGACTCGCCGGTTTTGTCCATCTGGAGGGGCACGATCTTGGCGACTGGGCGCCCGCGCTCGGTCACAATGACCTCTTCGCCGGCCTTCACCCGAGCCAGATATTCGCTCAAGGTCGCTTTCAATTTTGAGACCGTTGCAGGCTTCATTATATTGCCTCATTGGTTAATTAGACTTAACCATTATAGTCAGGTTTGGATTTCTGTCAAGGGTGCCTCCTCGGAGTCCAATGAACTACGGGATTGTTCAAAGGGAAAGAAGAAGGACTCCTGGCGTTCGAGTCAGGTTAAGTCACGCTCCATCGGCGGGCAGGTGCAGATCAGATTCCGGTCGCCGTAGGCGTCGTCGATGCGCGCGACGGACGGCCAGAACTTGGACTCGCGCGTCCAGGGAGCGGGGAAGGCCGCCTGCTCGCGGCTGTAGGGATGCTTCCAGTCCGTGGCCGTGACGGCCTGCGCCGTGTGGGGCGCGTGCTTGAGCACGTTGTTGTCGCGCGGCCTGACGCCGTTCTCGATCTCCTGGATCTCCCCGCGGATCGCGATGAGCGCGTCGCAGAACCGGTCCAACTCGGTCTTCGACTCGCTCTCGGTCGGCTCGATCATCAGGGTGCCGGAGACCGGGAAGGAGACGGTCGGAGCGTGGAACCCGTAGTCCATCAGGCGCTTGGCGATGTCCGTCACTTCGATGCCCGCGCTGGCTTTCACCGGCCGCACGTCGAGGATGAATTCATGGGCGACGAATCCCTGCTTGCCCGTATAGAGCACCGGGAAGTATTTCTCAAGACGCTTGGCCATGTAGTTGGCGTTCAGGATCGCCACCTTGGTGGCCTTGGTCAGCCCGGCCGCCCCCATCAATGCGATGTAGACCCAGGAGATCGGCAGGATGCTCGGGCTGCCGTAGGGTGCGGCCGAGACCGGCCCGATGGAGGTCTGCCCGCCCAGCTTCGCGACCGGATGGCCGGGCAGGAACGGCGCCAGGTGGGCGGCGACGCCGATGGGGCCCATGCCGGGGCCTCCGCCTCCGTGCGGGATGCAGAAAGTCTTGTGCAGGTTCAGGTGGCAGACGTCGGCGCCGATGTCCCCAGGCCGGCAGAGCCCGACCTGCGCGTTCATGTTGGCTCCGTCCATATAGACCTGTCCGCCCTGCTCGTGCACGATCCGGCAGACTTGGCGGACTCCTTCCTCGAACACGCCGTGGGTCGAGGGATAGGTGATCATGAGCGCGGCCAGCTTGTCGCGATGCTGTCTGGCTTTCGCTTCCAGATCGGTCAGGTCCACGTTGCCCCGCTCGTCGCAGGCCACCGGCACGACCTTCATCCCGGCCATGGCGGCGCTGGCCGGGTTGGTCCCGTGGGCCGAGACTGGGATCAGGCAGACGTCGCGCTGGCTGTCCCCCCGATGCCAATGGTAGGCCATGATGACCAGGAGGCCGGTGTATTCCCCCTGCGAGCCGGCGTTGGGCTGGAGCGAGACGGCTGCAAACCCCGTGATCTCGGCCAGCCAGCGCTCCAATTGCGAGAAGATCTCCTGATACCCGCGCGTCTGCTCGGCCGGCGCGAAGGGATGGATGCGGCCGAACCCCTTCCAGGTGACCGGGATCATTTCCACGGTGGCGTTGAGCTTCATGGTGCAGGAACCCAGCGCGATCATGGAGTGGACGAGCGAGAGGTCGCGGGCCTGCAGCCGGTGCAGGTACCGGAGCATCTCGTGCTCGGAGTGATATCGGTTGAAGACGGCGTGGGTGAGGTATTGGCTGGTCCTCGCCAGGCCCTTCGGAACACCGAGGGAGACCTTGCCGGCCAGGTCCTCGACGGACAGCGCCACCTGGCGCCCTTCCGCGAAGATCTCGAACAACGCCCGGATCTCCGCCGCCGTGGTCACTTCATCCAGGGCGATGCCGACCGAGCCGTCGTCAAAGCGGCGTAGATTGATCCGCCGCTCGGTGGCGCGGGCCATGATCCGGTCCGTGGAGACTGTGCCCGGTTTGACGCGCACCGTATCGAAGAAGGGGGCCTTGCCGACTTCCAGGCCGAGCCGGCGCAGTCCTTCGGCCAGGACCACCGCCAGGCCGTGCACGCGTTCCGCGATCCGCCGGAGCCCCTCCGGTCCGTGATAGACCGCGTACAGGCCGGCCATGACCGCCAGCAAGACCTGCGCCGTGCAGATGTTGCTCGTGGCTTTCTCGCGCCGGATGTGCTGCTCGCGCGTGGCGAGCGCCATGCGGTAGGCCGGTTTCCCTGCTGCGTCTTTCGAGAGGCCGATGAGGCGCCCCGGCAGTTGGCGGACGTATTCCTGCTTGGCCGAGAGGAAGGCGGCGTGAGGGCCGCCGAACCCCATCGGCACGCCGAAGCGCTGGCTGGACCCGACCGCGATGTCGGCCCCGAATTCACCGGGCGGCCGCAGCAGCGTGAGGGCCAGGAGGTCCGTGGCGACCACCACCAGGACCCCGGCGGCATGAGCCTTCGCGACGAGGTCCGCGTAATCCCGGATCGTGCCGTCCGTGGCCGGGTATTGGAGCAGCAGCCCGAACAGGTTTCGCCCGAAATCGATCTTGTCCGGGGGGCCGACCTGCACGGTGAGGCCGAGCGGTCTGGCGCGCGTCTGCAGCACGGCGATGGTCTGGGGATGGCAATCCTGCGCGACGAAGAACCCCCGCCTGCCTGTCCCTTCGCCGGCGGATTCTTTTTGCGCGATGCTGTGGCACATGTGCATGGCTTCCGCTGCGGCGGTGGCTTCGTCCAGCAGGGAGGCGTTCGCGACGGGCAGGCCGGTCAGGTCGGCCACCATGGTCTGGAAATTCATCAGGGCTTCCAGCCGCCCCTGGGCGATCTCCGCCTGGTAGGGGGTGTAGGCGGTGTACCAGCCGGGGTTCTCCAGCACGTTGCGTTGAATGACCGGCGGGGTCACGCAGTCGTAGTAGCCCATCCCGATGAAGGAGCGGAAGACCTGGTTCCGGTCGTGCAGCGCGCGCAAGGCCGCCAGCGCCTCATGCTCGCCCATCGGGGCTCCGAGCGCCAGGGGTTTGCGCAGCCGGATCTCTTCCGGCACAGTCGCGTCGATCAGCGCGTCCAATGATTGCAGGCCGACGGTTGCCACCATCTCCTGGATGTCGGCGTCCGTCGGTCCCAGGTGGCGCGGAACGAACGGGTCGAACGAGGTCAGCAACTGATGTGCGGGAGTGGGCGTCATCGCGGTCCTTTGGTTAGATGATGGTCGTGCGGCGTGGCCTGCGATCCTGCGGTCGTCCATCCAAGCGGGCGGGCGGGTCCCACCGCTCGTTGGAATGCTCCCATATACCATATTCGAGGGAAGTCAGTGAAGCAACAGTTCACGCCGCCTTGCTTAATTGGGTGCAGTTGGGCATCATGTACGTATGCGGCCGGTTCTTCGGAGTCACGCTTGCGATCGACTGGCTGGGCGAGGCAGTCGCGCTAGGGTCGAACGCCTGACGCCATCCTCCGATGTTGCTCTCCCTTCATGAAGATCCACGACGTACTCATTGTCGGCGCCGGCTTGGCCGGCATGAGGGCGGCCCTCTCGGCTCTTGCCCATGTCCCCGGCCTGGACGTGGCCATCATCTCGAAAGTCCATCCGGTCCGCAGCCACTCGGTGGCCGCACAGGGGGGCATCAACGCGGCGATCGGCGAGAACGACTCCTGGGAGGCCCATGCGTTCGACACGGCCAAGGGGGGGCTCTACCTGGGCGACCAGGACGCCATCGAGGCCATGTGCCGGGAGGCTCCGGGCGACATCCTGGATCTGGAGCGGCTGGGCGTCATCTTCAGCCGGGACGAGAAGGGCCGCATCGCGCAGCGCCCGTTCGGCGGGGCCGGCTTCCCGCGGACCTGCTACGCCGCCGACCGGACCGGACACGCGATCCTGCACGCCATGTACGAGCAGCTCCTCAAGCACCACGTCTTCGTCTACGAGGAATGGTACGTCACCGGCCTGATCGTGGAGGGCGGCGTCTGCCGCGGGGTCGTCGCCTGGGACCTGCTCCACGGCGGGCTCCATGCGATCGGCGCGAAGGCGGTCATTCTGGCCTCCGGCGGGAGCGGCCGGGTCTTTCTGACGAGCACCAACGCGGTGATCAATACGGGGGACGGCATGGCCCTGGCCTATCGCGCCGGGGCCCCGCTGATGGACATGGAGTTCGTCCAGTTCCATCCGACGACCCTCAAGGACACCGGCATCCTGATCACGGAAGGGGCCAGGGGCGAAGGGGCCTATCTGCTCAACACGCTCGGCGAGCGGTTCATGGAATGGTACGCGCCGGAGCAGATGGAGCTGGCGACCCGTTCCACCGTGTCGCTGGCGATCGGCCAGGAGATCCTGGAGGGTCGCGGGGTGGACGGCTGCGTGCTCCTGGACCTGCGGCACCTGGGCCGCGCCCGGATCATGGAGCGGCTCCCTCAGATTCGGGAGCTGGCCATCGAATTTGCCGGCGTCGATCCCATCGAGACGCCGATTCCCGTGAGGCCCGGGGCCCACTATCAGATGGGCGGGGTCCGGACGAATCAGTGGGGCGAAACCGAGGTGCCCGGTCTCTATGCGGCCGGGGAGTGCGCCTGCGTCAGCGTGCACGGGGCGAACCGGCTGGGCGGGAACTCCCTGCTGGAAACGATCGTGTTCGGCCGTCGGGCCGGTGCGCGGGCCACCGAGGCCGTGGCCGGCAAACCGCCGCGCGCCCTCTCCGACGCGATCTTGAAGGCTGAAGAGGCGCGGATCAAGAGACTGATGACGAATGACGGGCCGGAGCGGGCCTGGCAGGTCCGGGACGAACTCGGACGAGTCATGAGCCTGAACCTCGGCATCTTCAGGACCAAGCAATCCATGACCGAGGCGGGCGAGCGGGTCCTGGCGCTCAAGGAGCGGGCGGACCGCGTTTGTCTGCAGGACCGCGGGCGGATCTTCAACACCGACCTGATCCAGGCCCTGGAGTTGCAGTCGCTCCTGGACGTGGCGGAGACGATCGTGGCCGGCGCGCTGGCCCGCGGGGAGAGCCGCGGCGCCCATTACCGCGCCGATTTCCCGAATCGCGACGACGCCGACTGGCTCAGGCACACGCTGGCCCGCCGTGCGCCGGAGGGGCCTCGATTGAGTTATACGCCGGTCACGATCACCAGATTTCAACCAAAATGACGTGAAGCGTCTCTCGTGAAGCGTGAAGCGGTTTGCTTTAAGGAAGAAATATTAATTCTGACCCAACGAGATACGAACGACGAGATACATGAGAGTTCTGGTCGTTGAAGACGAAGCCAAAGTCGCCTCGTTCATCCGGCGGGCGCTGGAGGAAGAGAGCTATGCGGTGGATCTCTGCGCCGACGGAGCTCAGGGGCTTGATCTGGCGAGCGGGGGCACGTACGACCTGGTCATTCTGGATCTGATGCTGCCGGGCCTGCCGGGCATGGAGGTGCTCAAGGAACTGCGCAAACAAAAAATCCAGACGCCGGTCCTGATCCTGACCGCGAGGTCCAAGGTGGATCAGAGAGTGCAAGGGTTGGATGCGGGGGCCGACGACTACTTGACGAAGCCCTTTGCCATCGAGGAGCTGCTCGCCCGCGTGCGGGCGTTGATGCGAAGGAGCTCCGGCGAGGCGACGGGTCTGCTGCAGGTCGACGACCTTTTGCTGAATCCGGCCACCCGCGAGGTGACGCGGGGCGGCCAGCGCATCGAATTGACGGCCAAGGAATATGCGCTGCTGGAATACATGATGCGCAACACCGGCCGCGTGCTGACGAGGCCGATGATCTCCGAGCACGTCTGGAACCTGGATTTCGACACCTTTACCAACGTCATCGACGTCTACGTCAACTACCTGCGCAACAAGATCGACCGAGGGCGGGAGCGAAAGCTGATCCACACGCTTCGCGGCAGCGGCTACGTGCTGAAAGCAGAAGGTTCAGGTTAAGGCTGAGGTTCAGCAATGATCCGCTTTTTTGCTCAACCTAAACCTCAACCTCGGCCTGGGTTATCGATCCGGGTCCGGCTCTCGCTCTGGTACGGGACGGCTCTGGCTCTCAGCTTCGCGATCTTTGCGTTCGTGCTCTATGCCGTCGTGGCGCGCGGCTTGCGGGACCAGGTGGACAACTCGCTCGAACAGGCCGCCGCGGTGGCGGTCCGTGCGCTGGAGCAGCGCGGCATCGGTCCCTCCCTGCCGTTTGAGGACCTGGCGGCGGACTTCCCCGAGTTGGCCGTCCTGGACAAGTTCTTTCAGATTTTCAGTCCGGCCGGCAAAATCACGATCCAGTCTCCCAACGTCAGGCTGCATGACATTCCCCTGAGCCGCACGGCTTTGGAGTCGGCGCTCCTGGGCCAGGCCACGTTCGAGTCCGCAAAGTTCCGGGGCGAGTCGCCCGTTCGCATCCTGTCGGTGCCCATCCGGCGCGGCGCGATCCTGGTCAACATCGTCCAGGTGGGGACCTCCCTGCATCCGGTGGAACATACGCTGCGCCGCATGCTCGCGGTGTTTCTGGTGGCGACGCCGATCGCGCTGCTCGTGGCGCTGGTCGGAGGGTGGTTCCTGGCGGGCCGTGCGCTCAAACCCGTGGACGCCATCACCCATGCGGCCCGGCGCATCGCCGCCGGGGACCTGAGCCAGCGGCTGACCACGCCTCCGTCGTCCGACGAGATCGGCCAGTTGGCGGCGACATTCAACGACATGATCGCCCGCCTGGACGCCTCGTTCCAGCAGGTGCGTCGGTTCACCGCCGACGCGTCCCACGAGCTGCGGACCCCCTTGACGGTGTTGAGAGGGGAGGCGGAACTGGCGCTGCGTCGGCCCAGACCGGTCGAAGACTACCGCCTGGTCCTGGAGAGCAGCCTGGAAGAAATCGACCGGATGAGTCGGATCGTGGACGAGCTGCTGTTCTTGGCGCGGGCCAATCTGGGTGAAGTGCGGATGGAGTCCAAGCCGGTCCGGCTGGATCAGCTCGTGCAGGACATCCAGCGTCAGGCCGTCGTCCTCGGACAGGAGCAGACCGTCGAGGTGGTGGCGGACGCCCTGGAGCCCGTCACGGTCCTGGGCGACGAACTTCGCCTGCGCGAGCTGATCCTGAACCTGGTGGACAACGCGATCAAATATTCGCGCGCCGGCGGCAAGGTCGAATTGACGCTGAAGGAGGATCACGGCCTGGCCCGGCTGTCGGTGTCCGATCACGGCATCGGGATCCCGCCCGAGGCGCAGGCGCGCATCTTCGACCGCTTCTACCGGACGGACGAGGCCCGGGCCCATTGCAAGAAAGGGACGGGCCTGGGGCTGTCCATCTGCAAGTGGATCGCGGAGGCCCACCAGGGCCGGATCGAAGTCCGGAGCACCGTCGGGCAAGGCGCGCAGTTCACGGTCGTCCTGCCCCTGGCCCCCGCACATTAGCCACTTCTAATCCCCGCTTAATTTCCGTCTCATCTCCGGCTGTTATCCTCCAACAACAAGCAGGCCGGGAGTCCTTCATCGGATCAACCATCCCCGGCTCTATTTCATCAGCAGAAGGAGGATTCCATGAAACAGGTCGTGGCTCGTTCAATAGGAGTCGTTGCGGGGTTGGCCCTCCTCGGTGCCGCGGCTTTCTGGGGCGGGAGCTACGGGACCGACTCACACGCGGCCGGTTCGAGTGCTCCCGTGGCAAGCCAGGCCGTGGCCGCCGCGCCGGATGCCAAAAACGCCGCGCCAGGCTTTGCCGAGATCGCCAAGGCGGTTACGCCCGCCGTCGTCAACATCACCGCGTCCAGCAAAGGCATGAGGTCGGGCGGGCCGGATCCTCGTGATCCGATGGAAGAGTTTTTCGGCTTCCCGTTCCCGGGCCGGCCGCACGGGCCGTTTCAACCGGGGGACCAGCAGGAGCCCAACGGCAGGCATGGAAGCGGGATGGGCTCGGGGGTGATCGTGTCGCCCGACGGCCATATCCTGACCAACAACCACGTGGTGGAAGGGGCCGGTGAGCTGGCTGTCACGCTTCCGGACAAGCGCGAGTTCAAGGCCAAGGTGATCGGCGCCGATCCCAAGACCGACCTGGCCGTGATCAAAGTGGAAGCGCGCGACCTGCCCTACGTCTCGTGGGGCGATTCCTCGAAGCTGCGGGTGGGGGATTATGTCCTGGCGGTCGGCAATCCCTTCGGTCTGAACTCCACCGTCACGTTGGGGATCGTCAGCGCGCTCGGGCGCGGCCGGATGGGCATCACGCAGTACGAGGATTTCATCCAGACCGACGCCGCGATCAATCCGGGCAATTCGGGCGGAGCCCTCGTCAACACGAGCGGCGAACTGGTCGGGATCAACACCGCGATCGTTTCTCAGACCGGGGGCTACCAGGGAGTCGGGTTCGCGGTGCCGGTCAGCATGGCGAAGCCGATCTACGAGAGCCTGGCTGCCACCGGCAAGGTGGTGCGGGGCTACCTGGGCGTCGGCATCCAGGACCTGACCCAGGAACTGGCCAAGTCCTTCGAGCTGAAGCAGCCCAGCGGTGCGCTGGTCAGCGACGTGGCCGAGGACAGCCCGGCGGAGAAGGCCGGGCTCAAACAGGGCGACGTCATCGTCGGATTCCAGGGTTCGCCGATCGAGGATGCGGTGACCCTGCAACGGCAGGTGACCAGGACGCCGGTCGGCGCGAAGGCGACCGTCACGGTGGTCCGGAACGGTCATGAGATGGACCTGAGCGTGACGGTCGGGGAGCAGCCAGGTCCAGTCAAGGTGGCCGGCGCCGACCAGACCCGCGAGCATGCCCTGGCCGGTCTCGAGGTGCAGAGTCTGGACCAGCGGACCGCGCGCGAGCTGGGTCTCGGGACTCGAGCGCAGGGGGTCGTGGTGGTCAACGTGGCGCCGGACAGTCTGGCCGAACGGGCGGGCGTAATGCCGGGTGACGTCATCCGCGAGATCAACCGGCAGCCGGTGAAGTCGGTGCGGGACTATGAGAAGCTCGCGTCAAGCCTCAAGAAGGAGCAAGGGGCGCTGTTGCTGGTCAACCGGCGGGGCGCATCCCTGTTCATCACGGTCGCGGTCTGACGGTATGGGAGCCAGGCAACAAACAGGGATCACTAGCGGCAAACTCACTATCCGCCCGCATGTGATCGAAGCGGGCGGCTCAAGCAGCTTGGTATGGGGGAAACCATGAACAGACGAATGTTGACGGGAATCATGATGCTGATGCTCGTGCTGGGGCTGAGCCTCCAGCCGGTCTGGGCGGATGGAGGGCATGGGTACGGCAAAGGCTATGGCCATGAAGGGCACGGTCTCATGCACCATGGCGGCACCGGCCATTATCTGCGGCACCTCTTGAAACATCAGAAGGAGATCGGGCTGACCGAGGAGCAAGTGAGCAAGCTCAAGGCGCTCTCTCTCGACCTGGATCGGACCAGAATCAAGACCGAGGCGGAGATCCAGATCGCCGAGCGCGAGCTGGCGTCGCTCGTGCATGACGAGAAGGCGGACCTCTCGGCCATCGAGGCCAAAGTGACCCAGAGCGAGAGCCTTGAGGTCGGGCTCCGGCTGGCGGCCATCAAGGCCGGGCGGGAGGCGAAGGCCTTGCTGACGCCGGAGCAGCGGGACAAAGAAAAAGCCGAGCACGAGAAAATGATGAGCCAGCACCGGCGTGGATGACGGGGGGAATGAAAGCAGCCGCTCTCCTGAACAGACGCGGGCCGGTCGAGACCGGCCCGCGTCTCCGTCTGACAGGCCTGCCGGTCCGCTTGATTCACGGCACACCTTCCCGCTACAGTAACCGAATGATCCGCACCTTCCAGGGCATCAAGCCGACGATCGCCAAGTCCGCCTACATCGAGGAGACCGCCGTCGTCGTCGGCGACGTGGTCATCGGCGAGGAGTCCAGCGTCTGGTTCAACTCGGTCGTCCGCGGCGACGTCCATTACATCAGGATCGGCAACCGGACCAATGTGCAGGACCTCTGCATGCTGCACGTGACCCGCGACACCCATCCCTTGATCATCGGTGATGAGGTGACGATCGGGCATCATGTGGTATTGCACGGCTGCACGGTCAAGGACCGGGTCTTGATCGGGATGGGGGCCATCATCATGGACGGGGCGGTGATCGGAGAGGACTGTATCGTCGGAGCCGGCGCGCTGGTCACCGAACGGACCCTCGTCCCGCCCGGAAGCCTGATCCTGGGCTCGCCGGCCAAGGTCAAGCGGCCGGTCACCGAACAAGAACTGGCCTGGATCAGAGAGTCCGCGCGGAATTATATCGACTATGCCAGCCAGTACATGGCCGACCCAACCAAGGCCAGGCCCGGCTTTCGTGCCTGAGCCCAGCCAGTCTGAAAGTCAAAAAGTCGAAAGTCTTAAAGTCTCGAAGAAGAGATTGGGTTGTTCGGCCTTCTGGCTCGCCGACTTTCAGACTTTGCGACTTTCTGACGGCTCGGTGCCGATTCTGATGAAGCAGATCGGGTCCTGCACGATGGCCGTGGGATAGTCTTCTTCTTCCACCACGTAGGGAACCTGTTTTTTGGCGCACCAGTCCGCGATCCAGGGAATTTCTTCCACGGAGATTGTCACGAGACCCGGACACACCAGCTTGCCGAGGCACCGATCGGCGAGTGCCAAGACCGTCGCCCGTTCCTGCGCAAAGAGGGCCGGATCGAAGGTCGCGGGGTTGGCCCGCCCATAGGAGAGGGCCGACAGTTCGGGGAACCGTTCCGGATCGTTGAGTATGCTGACGATCCAGAGATGGTCGAACCGGCCGTCGGCGCCGGCCGCGTCTCCACAGACAAATTGAAAATCCAGGTCCCGACAAGCCTGATTCAAAACCGTGACTTCTTCAGATCGAAGGTTGAAGGCCTCGACCTCTCGTCCCAGCTCCAGCCGTTCCATCAGTATCAACGGCAGCTCCGCCACCCCGGCCCCGACATAGAGGCTCCGGCCCTTGGGCTTCAGGCGACCAAGCAGCACCTCGGCGAGCTTGATGCCGAGCGTTTGGCAGGGGCCGCGCCGATCCTTCCAGAACGCCTCCCCTCCTTCGTCGCAGTAGACAGGGCCCAAACGTCCATAGTCCAGCCGCTCGAACAGTTGACGGATGGCCTGCCTCGTTCCTGGCTTGAGCGGTCTTTTCAAGATGCCTTGCTCCTTGGTATAGGGCGTGCCGGCTTCACGCGTGCCTTACGAGGCGTTTTGTGCTAGGCTCTGCACGAAGGAGCTCCTGCATGCAGGTCCTTGAACCCATTCAGGCATGCAACTGGGATTCCCCGTTCGGCGCGGATGAACAGAACCGTGCCCTGGAAGCCCTCGAACAGGGGCGGCTGCTCTACTTCTCTCGGTTGGCCTTCCTTCTGAGCGACGACGAAGAGCGGTTCCTTTCGCCGAACTGGTCAGACGGCCGGGCCAAGAATATCAGCTTTGACCCGCGCACGGATACCATCCAGGGCACGACCGTGAAGGAAGCGGATGCCAAGGCTCTGCATGCGATGATGGCCCGATACGCGGCCGTGACCAGGCGGTTGCTGGAGTCGCTTCTGCCCTCCTACCGCCCCTTTCTCGAACAGGCCCGGACCAGTTTCCGTCCGCTGGAGATCGTCGGCCGCAAGACCTCCTACAAGAAAGACGACCAGCGGTTGCACACGGACGCCTTCCCGTCCCGTCCCACCAGGGGCGCACGCATCCTCCGGGTCTTCACGAACGTGAACCCGGTCGGGGTGGACCGGATCTGGCGGGTCGGCGAGCCCTTTGAGCCCTACGCCAGGAAATTTCTCCCCTCGGTGTCCAGGCCCCTGCCGGGCCAGGCCTGGTTCCTGGCGGCGCTGCGGATCACCAAGGGCCGACGCAGTCCGTACGATCACGTGATGCTCCAGTTGCACGACCGGGTCAAGCAGGATCTGCGGTATCAGCAGGAAGCGCCCCAGGCGCGACTGGCTTTCCCGCCCGGCAGCACGTGGATCGTGTATACCGACCAGGTTCTGCACGCCGCGATGTCCGGGCAGTACTTGTTCGAGCAGACCTTCCATCTCCCGGTCTCGGCGCAGCGC
>CAZKHY010000051.1:0-7023 GCA_964552455.1 uncultured Nitrospira sp. | reverse complement strand
GCGCCGGCCAGATCGATGACTGATGCGGTCACGGCTTCGGCCGCCCTCGCCATGAAGGCAAAATCCAACGTGTCGATGGTATCCGCAGGTCTGTGGTAGTGAGGATTGCGGAAATCAGCCGTGTCGGTCAGCATCACGGCCTGGTAGCCGTAATGCCAGAACGCCGCATGGTCGCTCCGCCTGGTGTCGGGCAACAGCTCGCCGTTTCCGGGAATCACCAACGAGACTGTTGCCAGGTCCGGCGCCTGCGCCTTGGCGGCGCGCTCGATCGCCGTGACCAGCCAGGCCGAGGCCCCATTGCCGACGATTGCCAGAAAATCGCCGACCGATGGAACTGATATCGGCGTGCCGGGCGGGACTTGCTGCGAGCCCGCTTCAGCGCAGGCATAGCCGACGCATTCCAGCACAAGAGCGCCGAAAATCTCCTGGCCCGTTGTTCTCAAATGCGCCGCATAGGCCAGGCTGCCTGTCAGGTCTTCCTCCTCGAGGCAGAAGGCGATGCACCGAACCGGTCTGGATAGGGGGAGGGTCTGGAGGCGGCGCGCCACCTCCAGCATGACCGCCAAGCCGCTGGCGTTGTCATCGGCGCCGGGCGACTGGGGGACCGTGTCGTAATGGGCGGCGATGATCAACGGGGCGGCCGCCGGTTGACGGCCGGGCATCGTGGCGATCACGTTCCGGTAGCCGCCGCCCAGGGCTTCGAAGGCATGGAAGGAAACCGTCAAGCCCGACCGCCGGAATTCTTCAGTCAGGTAGGCTTCAGCCAGTCGGAGTCGGTCAGGGGATGAAATAGGATGGCGCTCGCCGAGCAAGGCAAGGACGTGCGCACGGAGCCTGTCCTGAGCTTGATCCAAGGGGGGGATCACAAGCCCAGATCCGAGGCCTTGGCAAAGACGGCGCCGGCTGCGCGCATCGCCTGGATGGCCCGCTGGCAGTCGCCAGGCGTTGCGTCGATGCCGAGAATGGCATCCTCCAGCACCACGATCCGGAAGCCCAGCCTGCGGGCATCCAGCACCGTGTTCTTGATGCAGTAATCGGTCGCGATCCCGGTGATGTAGAGGGTTTCGATTCCGCGGTCGCGGAGCCGTTCTTCCAAGGACGTGCCTTCAAAGGCGGAATAGGCTTCGCGCTTGGGGTCCGTGGCCTTGGAAATGATCAGGCAGCCGGTGGGCAGGATGAGGCCGGGGTGAAACTGGCCGCCCCATGAACCCTGTACGCAATGGACCGGCCAGGGCCCTCCCTGCTCTTTGAAGGACGCATGGCCGGCAGGATGCCAGTCCCGGCTCGCGATGACCGTGCCTCCCTGCCGTTGAAAGAATCGGATGTACTCGTTGATGAGCGGGATGATGGCGTCGCCGCCGGGAACCGCGAGCGCGCCGCCCGGACAAAAATCGTTCTGAATATCCGTGACGAGCAGGGCCGATTGGGCGTCCGGCTGCGGGACCCTTGCGCCGGCCTTCGCGCCGCTTTTTTTCGCGGGCTTCATCTTCTAAACGCGGAACGCTGGACGATGAACGCTGAGCGGCGAAGCTTCCCGATTCAGCATCGAGCATTCCGCATTTCTTTCCCGCTCCCCGTTCCCCAATTCATCGTTCATCACTCATCGTTCAGCATTTCTTCAGGAGACGATCTCGGTCCCGATCCCTTTGTCCGTGAAGACTTCCAGCAGGATGGCGTGCGGCATGCGGCCGTCGATGATGTGGGCTTTCCGGACTCCTCCGTCCAGGGCCGTCAGGCAGGCATGGACCTTGGGCAACATCCCCTCGCTGATCGTGCCCTTCTTGACCATGCGCTGCATGTCTTTGCGCGAGAGGGTGGAGACGTGCCGTCCCTTGGCGTCGCGGATGCCTTTGACGTCGGTCAGCACCAGCAGCTTTTCCGCCCGGAGCGCCGCTGCCACCGCGCCGGCCACCAGATCCGCGTTGATGTTGTAGGTGCGGCCCTCGCGGTCGGTCCCGATGGGGGCGATCACGGGGATGAAATTCTCCTGTTGCAGCTTGAGGAGGATCTGGGGATCGACCGACTGGACTTCTCCCACGAGGCCGAAGTCTTCTTCCGGCGACCCGTCCGGGTCCGTATAGAGGCTTTCCGCCCAGGCCTTGGCGGTGAGCGGTTTGGCCTGGATGAGGCCGCCGTCCTTCCCCGTGAGCCCGACCGCTCTGGCCCCGTGCCGGTTCAGCAGCGCGACGATCTCCTTGTTGATCTTCCCGCCCAGGACCATTTCGACCACGTCCATGGTGGGCCGGTCGGTCACGCGCACGCCCTGGCGGAACTTGGCTTCCAGCCCCAGCCGGTTCAGCATCTGATCGATCTGCGGCCCGCCCCCGTGCACGATCACCGGGTTGAGGCCGACGTACTTGAGGAGCACCACATCCAGTGCAAACCGATCTTTCAGCGCGTCCTCGGTCATCGCCTTCCCGCCGTACTTGATCACCACGGTCTTGCCCGTGAAGGTGCGGATGTAGGGCAGGGCTTCCACCAGCACATCGGCCTTCTTGATCAGCTTGTTCATAGAGGCGGCTCCTCAGCTATCACCTTTCAGCATTCAGCCACAAACAGTCGAATTTTACAAGAACCAGCAGCAAGCGCCTTCGCGTCACGTTCAGCAATCAGTTCTGAGTGGAAAAGCTGACGGCTGAGCGCTGAGGGCTCTCTCACAGGATGAAGCGGCTGAGGTCTTCGGCTTTCGCGATTGCCTTCAGGCGGTCCTGCACCTGCTGGGCGTCGATGAGAATCTTGCGGTCGGTCAGGTCCGGAGCTTCGAACAGCACCTGCTCCAGCAGCCGTTCCATGATCGTGAAGAGGCGCCGGGCCCCGATGTTCTCGGTCCGGTCGTTCACCTGCACGGCGGTGGCGGCGATCTCTTCGAGCCCTTCGCGCGTGAACCCCACCGTGACCCCTTCCGTTTCCAGCAGGGCCTGATACTGCTTGATCAGCGCGCCGCGTGGCTCGGTCAGGATCCGGACGAAATCCTCCTTGGTCAGGGGCTCCAGTTCGACCCGGATGGGGAACCGTCCCTGGAGCTCGGGGATCAGGTCCGACGGCTTGGCCACGTGAAAGGCCCCGGCCGCGATGAACAGGATGTGATCCGTGCGGACCGGACCGTACTTGGTGTTGACGGTCGAGCCCTCGACGATCGGCAGGAGGTCCCGCTGCACGCCTTCGCGCGACACGTCCGGCCCCGCGAACTTTTCGCGTCCGGCGATCTTGTCGATCTCGTCCAGGAACACGATCCCCGCCTGCTCCACCTTGGCGATGGCCTCGCGGGTCACCTCGTCCATGTCGATCAGCTTCTGCGCCTCGTCCTGCGTCAGGTGCTTGAGGGCGTCGGGCACCTTCATGACCCGTTTTTTCTTCTTGCCGGGGAAGAGCCCGCCCAGCATGTCGCGCAGGCCGCTTTCCAATTCCTCCATCCCGCCCACGTTCGAGATCACCCCGATGGGCAGGCCCCGCTCCTTCACCTCCAGCTCGACGGACCGGTGGTCCAGCTTCCCCTCCCGTAGTTGCAGGCGGAGCTTGGACCGCGTCGCCTCATAGGATTCATAGGCCGGGCTGCTGACCGTGGCGGCTTCCTGCCCGTGGGGTTCTGCGCCGCCGAAGGAAGGCTTGGGGCCGGGCGGCGGCAGCAGGAGGTCCAGCAGCCGCTCTTCCGCCAGTTGCTCCGCCCGCTGCTGCACCTGCTCCTGGTGGCCGGCCTTCACCAGGCTGACCGATTGTTCCGTCAGGTCCCGGATGATGGATTCCACGTCGCGGCCGACGTAGCCCACTTCGGTGAACTTCGAGGCTTCGACCTTGATGAAGGGGGCCTGGGCCAGCTTCGCCAGGCGCCGCGCGATCTCCGTCTTGCCGACGCCGGTGGGGCCGATCATGATGATGTTTTTAGGGATCACTTCGTCCCGCAGCTCGGGGCTCAGTTGCTGCCGCCGCCAGCGGTTGCGCAGAGCGATCGCGACCATCCGCTTGGCGTCCTTCTGCCCGATCACGTAGCGGTCCAATTCGGCCACGATCTGGCGCGGGGTCAGGCTGTCGAGGGCGACCGGCTGTTTGTTCTGCTGTTGGGCTCTCTCGGAGGGGACGGTCACGGTTTGAGTTCCTCGATGATGATTTCCTGGTTTGTGTAGATGTCGATGCCGCCGGCGATCTTCATGGACTCCTCGACGACGGTGCGGGCCTCCAGGGCGGAATGACCCAGGAGGGCCCGTGCGGCCGCCAGGGCATAAGGGCCGCCTGAGCCGATCGCCAGGATGCCGTCCTCCGGTTCCACCACGTCGCCGGTGCCGGAGATCACGAACGACTGGGTGAGGTCCGCCACGGCGAGCAGGGCTTCCAGCCGGCGCAGCACCCGGTCCGTCCGCCAGTCCTTGGCTAATTCTACCGCAGCGCGGGTCAGATTGCCTCGGTGCTCTTCCAGCTTGGCCTCGAACTTTTCAAAAAGGGTGAAGGCGTCGGCCGTGGCGCCGGCGAAGCCAGCCAGGATCTGATCGTGGTGCAGGCGGCGGAGCTTGCGGGCGTTGCGCTTCATCACCGTGGTCCCGACCGTCACCTGGCCGTCGGAGCCCATGGCGACGCGGCCGTTGCGCCTCACGCAAAGGATCGTGGTGGAGCGGATTCTCATCGATGTGGTCCCTTCGATCGATCGGCCTGGGGGCTGTTCCCGCGCCCGGCCCGCGGATGAGCTCGGTCGTAGACTTCCATCAGGTGGTCCGTCGCCAGGTGGGTGTATTTCTGCGTCGTGCCGAGCGACGCATGGCCGAGCATTTCCTGGATCGCGCGGAGATCCGCCCCTTCGTCCAGGAGGTGCGTGGCAAAGGAATGACGCAGGGCATGGGGACTGATGCGTCCTCCGGCCAAGCGGTTGGAGTATTTCTCCACGATCCGCTCGACGCTGCGCGCGGTCAGGCGGCTTCCCCGATGGTTCATAAAGACGGGAGCTGATGGCTGATGGCTGATGGCTGATGGCTTCAAGGAAGCGAGGTATTCCTTGAGCGCCTCGACGGCGACCTCTCCGATCGGCACGATCCGTTCTTTGCGGCCCTTCCCGCGGAGACGGACCAGTCCGTCGCTCAGGTTGAGGTCCTCCAGGTTCATCCCCACCAGCTCGCTCACGCGGGCTCCGGTCGAATAAAGGGTTTCCAGGATCGCACGGTCGCGCCGGGCCGGAAGCCCGTCCCCTTCCGGAAATTCCATGAGCGCGTTGGCGTCGTCCTTGCTCAACACCCGCGGCAGGTGCTGCGGCTGCTTCGGCGTCCGGACCTCGGCGGCCGGGTTCAGGCCTGCGCGCCCTTCCCGCGCGAGGAACCGGTAGAAGCTGCGCAGCGCCGCCAGCTTGCGGGCCAGGGAGGATTTCTTCTCCTTCTTCCGGTCCAGCCAGGCCAGGTAGCCGCGAATGGTCATGGGGTCCACGTCGCCGGGCGTGGGCGACGGAGCGCCGGCCGGCCGGGTTTCGTTCGTGAAGGAGAGGAACTGACGAAGGTCCGAGTGATAGCCGCGAATCGTCTCGCGGGAGGCACCGCGCTCCACTTCCAGAAACGTCATGAAAGCCCGGATCGCTGCTTCCATGCCTCAAGATCCTCCAGCGCGCGCTGGCCGATCCGCTGCCGCTTCTGATCCTTGTCCCTGATCCTGGCGGCCAGCGGCGGAAACAGGCCGAAGTTGGTGTTGATCGGCTGGAAGTGGCGGGGATCGGCGGTCGTGATGTAGGTGACCAGGCTGCCGTGCGCCGTCGTGGGCGGCGGGGTGAGCAAGGGCAGGCCTGCGAGTCCTCTGGCCGCGTTGATGCCGGCCAGGCCCCCCATCGCGGCGGATTCGGTATAGCCCTCCACCCCCACGAGTTGTCCAGCAAAAAACGCGGTGCCCCGCACCTTCAATTGCAGCGTGTCCCGGAGCAGTTGCGGCGAGTTCACGAACGTGTTTCGGTGCAGACTCCCGAAGCGGAGAAACTCCGCCTGCTCCAGTCCCGGAATCATCCGGAAGACCCGCCGTTGCTCCGGATAGGTCAGCTTGGTCTGGAACCCGACCATGTTGTAGCAGGAGCCGTGCTTGTTCTCGGGCCGGAGCTGCACGACCGCATGGGGCCGTGCGCCGGTCTTGGGATCTTCCAGCCCCACCGGTTTCAGGGGGCCGAAGAGCATCGTCTGCCGGCCCCGCTCCGCCATCACCTCGATGGGGATGCAGCCCTCGAAATAGGGCGTCTTCTCGAATTCCTTCGGCTGGACCTTCTCCGCCTTCATCATCGCGTCGTAGAAGGCGTCGTAAGTCGCCTGGTCCATCGGGCAGTTCAGGTAGTCCGCTCCGCCCTTGTCGTAGCGCGAGGCGCGGAAGACCTTCGTCATGTCGATCGAGTCCGCATCGATGATCGGCGAAATGGCGTCGAAAAAGTACAGGTGCTTGGAATGGGTGAGGGTCTGGATGGCCCTGGCCAGCGCGTCGGACGTCAGGGGGCCGGTGGCCACGATGCAGACGCAGTCGGTCGGGATTTCCGTGACCTCCTCGCGGATGATTCGGATGTTCGGGTGGCCCTCCAAGGCCCTGGTGACTCCTTGTGCGAACTGGTCGCGATCCACCGCCAGCGCCGAGCCGGCCGGCACCCGGACTTCATCCGCCACCCGGATGATCAGCGAGTTGAGGCGCCGCATCTCTTCTTTCAGGATGCCGGGCGCGTTCAGGATGTCGCCGGAGCCCAGGGAGTTGGAACAGACCAGTTCGGCCAGGAACCCGGTCTTGTGGGCCTGGGTGGATTCCTTGGGACGCATCTCGTAGAGCGTGACCTTGGCGCCATGATTGGCCGCCTGCCAGGCCGCCTCCGACCCGGCCAGCCCGCCCCCAATGATGACCACGTCGTCGCGCATCACACAGTGCTCCAGAAAGAGCTCATTCTAGGAGTGCCGTTTGAAGGAAGTCAAGGCAAGGAACCAGGCGTGACCGCGCGTTGACGGACCCGGACCGCTAGTGTTAGACTCGCGCTCCGTGGGCGATTAGCTCAGTGGTAGAGCGCTTCCTTCACACGGAAGAGGCCACAGGTTC
>CAZKHY010000050.1:0-21916 GCA_964552455.1 uncultured Nitrospira sp. | reverse complement strand
TCGACGATCAGCGATTCAGGGACCACTCACGAAAATGGCAGTCGGCGAGTCTAGAACCTATCTCAAAATGGTTGTGTCGATGACGGCAACCCCCTACAATGCGCGGCATGCTGCGACTGCGCGACGACCACTGGGAACGGATTCGGGAACATTTTCCCGAGGAGCATATCCCCGAACACCGTCCTGGGCGCAAGCCCGTGCCGGCGCGAGACGTCTTGGAGGCGGTGCTGTGGATTCTGAATACCGGCGCGCAATGGCACCTGTTGCCCCAGTGCTACCCCAACTACAAGACGGTGCATCGCCGGTTCCAACAGTGGTGCGAACGCGAGGTACTGCGGGAGATTCTCGCGCAACTGGCCAATACGTTGCGTGAGGAAGGAGCGATCGACGAGCGCGAGAGCTTCATTGATGCCACCTTTGCGTCGGCCAAAGGTGGCGGCGACGGGATCGGCAACACCCGGCGTGGCAAAGGCGTGAAGATTCTCGCGATTGTGGATCGCCATGGACTCCCGCTCTCGGTGAGCACGCATGCCGCCAATCATCATGAGGTCACGTTGGTGCAACTCAGTTTCGACTTCTACATGCTGGAGGCGAAGCCCGAGCACCTCATTGGCGATCGCGCCTACGACAGCGACGGGCTCGATGCCGATCTCAAGCAGGACGGGGTGAACCTGATTGCCCCGCACCGGTCCACCCGGAAACTCAAGACCCAAGATGGCCGCCGCCTGCGACGCTACCAACGCCGCTGGCTCGTCGAGCGGTTCTTTGCGTGGTTGCAATGGAAGCGGCGTTTGTTGATCCGCTGGGAATACTACGCCTCGAACTTCCTCGGCTTTGTGCAACTGGCGTCGATTACGATGCTGCTCAAGCAATTTTGAGATAGGTTCTAGAAGAGGGCAATGGAAGGAATGGCGGGACAGCTCTGGACAGCGGCTGTGTCTCCCTAGGTAGCATCGGGCGGCGGCGTACCTGGCACCCCCTGCGTTTCGACCGCACGAGTGCTGTGATAAGCAATGATCGTGACACCCACGGAAGCGATTCAAAGGCGCCAATGAAAGGCGTAAGGGCACCGCGGCTCGAATCCGCCTTCCACCGCGCCTGGTGACCATGGCCGTCGAGGGGAACTCAGGCGATGCGAACCACGATTTTTGTTGCCGATGACGAGCCGACCATACGGGCGGCCATTGTGAAGCGGTTGTCTCGAAAGCAACACCACGTTGTTGGTTATGAATCAGGTGATGCCCTCCTGGCCGCGCTGGACCATGAGATCCCGGATCTCATCATTCTGGACCTGAAAATGCCGGGACTGAGCGGGTTGAACACCTTCAGGAAGCTCCGCCCGCAGGCGCCCCATGCGTTGGTGATCGTATTGACCGCCTATGGCACGGTCCAGGATGCCGTCGAAGCGATGAAACTGGGGGCCTATGACTTTCTGATCAAGACCGTCGATCTCGACGCGCTTGACGCCGTTGTGGATCGCACCCTCGATTTCCTCCGTCTTCGACGGCGCCTCGAAGAAGAGCGGGAGCACCAAGACGGCCAGTACGTGCTGGAAAACCTCGAGGCCCACAGCTCAACGATGCAGCAAGTTCTCGGCCAGGTTCGAGACGTGGCCGCGTATGCCAAGTCCACCGTGCTCCTATTGGGCGAGACCGGCACGGGGAAAGAATTCCTGGCTCGTGTTCTCCATCATAATGGGGATCGCATGGCTGGACCGTTTGTGGGAGTCAGCTGCACGGCGATCCCCAAAGAGCTGTTTGAGAGTGAGTTCTTTGGATTTGAGCGCGGGGCATTCACCGGCGCCGGGCAACGGAAGATTGGCTTGCTGGAAAAGGCGGAGGGTGGCACGTTGTTTTTGGATGAGATCGGAGATTTGGATCTCGCCATGCAGGCGAAACTGTTGCGCGTCCTCCAGGAGCGCTCGTTCAGACGACTAGGTGGAACGGATGATATCGGGACGGATTTTCGTCTGATCGCGGCCACCAATCGGAACCTCAAAAAGGCGGTGGCGAGCGGTCTCTTCCGAGAAGATCTCTATTTCCGTTTGAATGTGGCGTCTTTCGAACTCCCTCCGCTGCGTCAACGCGGAGAAGACATCCTCCCTTTGTGTCGGCGAGCGGTCATCCGCTACGGAAAGGAGATGGGCAAGGATGTCGTGGAGATCGATCCGGAGGCCAGCCTCATGTTACAGCGCTACCCCTACCCCGGGAACATTCGTGAACTGCATAACATCATTGAGCGGGCCATGATTTTCTGTCAGGGGAAGACGCTGACGGCCAACTATCTTCCGGCCGAGCTGCGCCAAGGCACGACTCTGCCGGTGGTCACCGTACTGCAAGGTGAAGAACAGGTCCTGCGCCTGGAAGTGACGCTAGGCAAGCAGTCCTTGTCCGACATTGAAAACGTGGTCATCCAAGAGGCCATCCGGTTGTCGGATTACAATAAGACCGCCGCCGCAAAACGTCTTGGACTCACGCGCTTTGCCCTGGACCGACGATTGAAGAAGATCATTGAAAGCTAGAAACGGAACGATTGTGAAGGATCCTGTCTTGATCTGTCCCCGGAATCAGTAAGCTGATTTTCGGGGGCACGTGGAGCGTTTCAGCCCGTATTTCTTGGCGATCTTCCGGCGCCGGTTTCGATGCGGCCTTTCATTTCCGCACAGAGAGGTCTGTACGGAATCCGTTGATCAAACAGCCTGTCCCCATAAGCCTGTCCGAGCCTTGGTCGGGGGATCGACCTGCTTCCTTTCTGGCTGCAGTAGCCTCGATGACGGGCAATCCCTGCAGAGCGTTTTCGCTCAAGCCGCACGTGCGAAAATGCAGCAAACGGTCGAAGCTGGACAGTACACGCTCACATCCATCCGGGCTTCAGCCCTACACCAGCTGCTGTTCTTGACGGTTCTGCGCAATCGCGACTCTCGTTTCTGAGCTTGCAGGGTGGACCAAGACTTGCACCTGTCTCCGCTCTTGTAATTTTACCAGGAGGGGGTGCGACGCATGAATGTCGAGTTCGAACACTTCGACCCTGAGAGCTTTTCCTTCCGAGAAGATCCGGTACTCGTAATCGAAAACTTTTGGACAACCGAGGAACGGAAATATTTCCGGCAGGCCATGCGCCGGGCGACTTGGAGAGAACTAAGCCGCATGACACCCCTGCGGGAGGCGTTCCCGAATTGCGGAAACTGGGTGAAGGCTGGGATTGCTCCGGCGGAAGCCAAAGTCTTTCTGGATCGGCTCGCTCTGCCATGCATTACCGCCTACATCGAATCCTTCCCCAACATTGCACGCCGGCATATGAGCTTTAATTATTATTCATACTCTGCAGGTGATTGCTTGTTGACCCATGACGATACTATGCAAGCGACCGATAGGGTCAGTCTCGCGCAGGGCCCCTGCCTTCCTTTACGGCGCCTCGCCTTAGTTGCATATCTCCACGATGAATGGCAGCCGGATTGGGGCGGCGAGTTGATCATCTATCGCTCAACACAAGGACAAAGGGCGCAGTCGAACCTAACCATAACCCATTGTGTTGCCCCGCAGCCGGGTTCTGTGGTGATCTTCACGGTTCCTCGGTTTCATCGAGTGTCCCGAGTCGATCCGATGTGTGGAGACTCTAAACGTCTCTCCATTGCAGGGTGGTTTATGACCGAGCATGATGACCGCCCTGTGCTGCCGCCACTCTGTTCAGAAACCACGCAACTCACAGCTGGTCGAGGATCCGGAATTAACCGCGGTGTTCGGTGTGGATGAGCGGGCCAAATCGACAGTGTTGACCATAAAACGCCCATGTCGCCGGCCTCTCTGTCCGGCCACATTGAAATTGAGAGGGAACTGCGCTGGCGTTCATTTGAAATATGAGAACGCTACTGGAGCACCGCTGCTCTGTCCTGAGTCCTGTCAAATTAGTTGATGCGTCTTCCAGGAACTCCAAAGATTGTTTTGACCACTCCCTCGGCGCACACGCAAGTCGAATCTCTCTGGCCGCTCCGTCAGTTCGGTCGTGATCCGGAACCAGTGAAAAGACTGCCAGGGGGTCCACCTAATTAATGATCTGAAAGAGGCCACGCACTCACCCCAATTTCCCAAACTGCTGACTCCGTGAGGAACGGCCTGGTCTCCCACAGTGCCTCACCATCACGGGGGTAAGTAAATGCCATCTTGCTGCGAGATTTTTCCTCCGCCGGCAAGCCTGGCGATCCTGTCTGCTCGTCAATCCCATAGCCCTACGAGCCCTTGATTCGCTTCAAGGTGTTTTTGTCGCGGTGATGAAACAGCTCGTTCTGTCCCTTGATGCGCAGTTGGGTGTCCTCTTCGTAGGAGAAAGTCTGATCGTCGTGGACGGTAACCTTCAATTCGTAGCGAACCGGCTTGAACTCCCGGTCCAGGAACCGGTTCGAACAGATGCCGTACGTCTCTGAAGACACATCCGCACAGAGCTCAAAGGATGGCGCCGTTGGTTCAGCCGTTCCTCCGGCAATGACGGCGACCCCGCGAGGCACGATGAAACACCGCAGGACTTGCTTCTCCTTGGGGTCCCAAAGCCAGTACCCCGCTTCTTCGTGAAACGGGGCCTGCTCCCCGATTCGCCACGCCGTGGTCGCATACCGTAAGCCGTGCAAAGTTTGCTCATGATTGTTGACCGGCGGGATCGGCTCAAAGGTGATTCGCTCGCGAAACTTGTTTTGCTCCGTCCCGCGATCATCGGAGGGAGCGGTATCATCGCCCTTCTCTCCTTCCCAGACGCCGGCCAAGGCGGCCAAAGGCCCAAGCTGTTTGATCTGTTGTGCTTCCACTGCGGTCCTCCGGTTTGAAGAAGTATGATGCGGGTTGAAATCGTGTGCGCCGTAACAAGACTCGATTGGTTATCCATATCGCTAGGTGTCCGCCCGAGCCGTCATTCGAGAGCCCGGCGGGCGCATTTATATTGTGCTTGGGTTGCGGATGTGCGGAAAGCGGTTTTGCTTCCCCTTGCATAGGCCTGCCTACATGGCGATCGGCCTACAGACCCCCTTCAGCTTCCGGCTGCATGCTGATAGGATAGGCGTACGAACGGGGTTGCCATGTCATGCCGGATTCTGGTTCTGATCCTAGGTGTCGCCGGTCTTGTCGGCTGCGGGGCCTATCCCGTCACCGACGGGTTTCAGAAATCGCTGCCGCAGCGGCAGGCGCGCCTCGTCGTGTGGGGGAGCAATCCCACGGCCAATGCGGCGGTCACGACCTGGCTGCAGAAGCTCGGCCTGACGATCATCGAGCGGGCACGGCTGCAGCAACTGCTTGCCGGCCAGAGGATCGTGCTCACGGACGCGCCCAACGATGATGCGCAGATGCTGCACGCTGCCAAGCTGCTCGGGCTCGAGCAAGTCGTCTATGTGGATGTGTTGACGGTCGAGACGGGCGTGATCCGGCCCCTCTTCAATCCTCCGCTCACCACCTCCATCGCCAGTGTGTCGGTCCGGGGCGTGCAAGTCGAGACGGGCGAAGTGGTTTGGAGCGGAACCGCCCGTTACAGAAATCCCGTGACGGAGCACGACGATTATGTGGTGCGGTTGAGCTGCCAGGCGCTCGCGACTGCCTGGGGACTTCGCCCACCGGGCGAGCATCCGGTTGCTTCACAGGCCATGTGCGCCTTGGGGGACCGGGATGAGATCGGCGGTCCGTGACACTCTTTTTATCAGATCCTCACTGTGTGTAATAACCAACAGTAACGACGAAAGATGTGCCAGATTCCGTATTCTTGTCACAGATAGTCTGCCAGCCCGAGCTTCTTCATGGCATGGGGTCTCGCCGTTATTCATCGCTAAATCATAGGCTTAGAATGAAAAAGCGGTCTCGATCAGGGCCCTTCCGTCGAGTTGGTATTCCTCTTGCTCACTACCCCTTCGAGAACCGAAGGCTGGAGAACATGACCTTGAGTAAATCACTGGTCATGCACAGCAGGAGGTGGACCATGACGACGATGACGATTTTGGTCGTGCTGTTGAGTTGGGTTTTCTTGAGAGGAGGGATCAATAGTTGAGTGGACGTCCGGCCCAAACTCTCCGCTCGGTCACGGTGCAAGGTTCCCGGCCCGGTGATCGGCCGGCCTCCCGCCTCGTCGTGAGCGTCGCAGCGACCAGTCTCCTCTGGTCGCTGCGCGCCTCGCTCTGACCTCGTTTCGGTTTTTCAGAGTTGGTCCAGCAAAGCCTTCTTCTTGGCCCGGAACTCCTCGTCCGTGATCAGGCCTTGCTCGTGCAGCCGCTTGAGCGTCTGCAGCCGTTCCTCGATCGAAAGTCGGGGCGGCGCCCGGTCGGGCTGAGCCTCGGCTTGAGCCGGAGCGGGGCTCGGTGGGGCTTTCCGGCTGGGGGCTGGCTCTCCCAGGAGAAGAGGCTTGTAGGCAATGGACAGTTCGAGGGGACTCGGAAGCAGGGGGGAACGGTCGGCGCCGGAGGTTTGCACCAGGGTCTGGTGCGCGCCCGGCGTGAGCGTGAAGGAGGCGCCGGTGTTGGGAGTGAGCGGGTCGTTCATCAGGAGGTCCCGGATGCCGGGCATGGTGACGGCGCACCGGTAGTTCGCCAGGATGAAATGCAACCGGTCCCCTTCCAGGAACCAGCCGCCCGTCGTCATTTCGGTGACCTTGCCCGGTCCCGGCCGACTTAACCCGAAGACCACCCATTCCTCCGGTTTCGCCCGGGCAAAGGCTTTGCTGAGCGTGGCGCTGAGGTAGTCGATCTCGTCCGGCGTGAAGGCGGGCACTTCCGCGCGTTTGTCCAGGAACAGCGGAAGCGGCTTGGTCTCGGCCTGGACATGCAGGCTCGCCAGAATCGGCTTCCAGTCTTCGGGGCTCAAGCGGAAGGGGTGGGCAAACCCTGTCGCGTTGCCGTCACGGCCGTGGAGGGACGCGGTTTGCAGGCGGACGAACCGGTCCGGCTCCTCGCAGGCCCCGCACACGATCCTGTTTTTGTCAGGACCTAGGCATCCGTGACAGAGCAAGGCCAGGCAGAGTGAAAGGGGGGTGAGAAACCGGGTGTTTTGAGCATTTCTCATGCAAAGGCCTGGCTGGTTTCAGAACGCAAAGTCAAAGCCGGTGAATATAGATTGACCTACCTGATCGCCTCCACGGTTTCCGGCCCCCTGTGCCCGGAAGGAATTAAATTCCGTATGCCAGGCGATGTCGGTCCTGGCCGAGAGATGGAAGTAGTACCGGCCCATCCAAGTATGGGAGTCCACATCGTTGTAGCTGTTGGCAAACGTCGGATTACCCTGCTTCTCGTTGCGGATCAAGTCGTACCGGTAAATGAAGAGCCAGCCGGGTGTCCCAAAATACGGCAGTTGGGTTGGGTACCAGTCCAATTCGACGAAGCCTCCGTTCCAGGCGGCGTTTTGCGCGTTCGCAATGCCTTTGGAGGCGAACAGCTCCTTGCTGTCATAAGCGTGCATCATGGCGCCGAACAGGTTCCATTGGCCGTCGAAGGTGGTGCTTACGTCCACCCCGATCCGGGTAAAGGGCTGACCGCCGCCGCCAACCGCCGTACAGGAAGGACAGACTGAGTTCGCTACCGTAGGGGCTTCACCGTACATGCCGAAGACGCCGATCCGATGGCCGGTCACGATACCGTAGCCTCCGAAGGACTGGGTCACGTGGCCGTAAAAGCTCAGACCCTTGCCGCCTCCGACCCCACCGGTCCCGTTGTTGAGGTTGCTGTTCGAGATGGCGTTGAGTGAATAGCGCAAATAGCCGCCGGTACTGGAAGTGGGCTTGATCCCGAACAGCTCGATCCCCGGCTGGGGATTCTGGAGGGAAAAATTGTTGGGGTTGGCATAGGACCGCACGTTGTTGAGCGGACCGGCCAGGGCCGTGGTGTACGGAGTTCCAGAAGTATACGTATAGATTGCCATGGGGGTGTTGACCGTGGGGCTGCGGAACTCGCTGAAGGGGAGATCCAGTTCGTACTTGCCCACGGTCAGGTTCAGCAAATAGCTGTTCTTGTCGGTGACCCCCAGGAAGCGTTCCAGGTTGCTGAGCCTGACATTGGCGAAGTTCAAGTCCCCGTTGCTGCCGGAAGGCGAGGTATAGAACCCCGAACTTTGAAGGCCCGGTGAATAGTTGAGCCGGAATGCCACGTTCCTTGTGATGGTTCCATAGGCGAGCAGGTTGAGAAAATTGAACCCGACGCTCCCGCTGCTGATCCCGCTCCCATCCGCGCGGAGGCTGGCTGCCTGGTACCCCAGGATGGTCCGGAGGGACACGGGCCAGTAGCCCATCGTGATGCCTTCGTAGGTCGGCAGGTCCTGGTCTCCTCCGAGCTGAAACCCGTGGTCCCGGAAAAGATTGCCGAAGTCGTTCAGCTTGGGGAAGGAGGGGACGTGACAGACATTGCAGGCGAAGTTGTACTTCCGGGCGAAAGCCGGGATCGCGTTCGCCTTCGGGACGAGCATGCTCCATTCGTAGCTCACCAGTGCGATGAGCATCAGTATGACGACGATGGCTCCGTGTTTCGTGAATCGTGGCATCCGCATTGGGTTTCTTGACAGGGTGCGGAAATCGGTTACTTAAACTCGCAGAGGGTCCGCAAATATGCCACGATTTTCCAGGCTTCTTCCTCGGTCAATTTCCCGTCGTGGACGTGATCGACCATGCCGGTCCCCGGGCTTCCGTTATCAATGACCCAAAAGAGTTCCCCATCCTCCCGCGCCTCGTGCAAACGGCAATCCGTGAAATCCGTCGGCGGATGCGGGCGCAGCATGTGGGCGGCTGTCCCGTCCCCTTTGCCATTGGCTCCATGGCAATGGGTGCAAGCCCCTTTTCCTTCAAACAGCTTCTTGCCCTCGGCCACGATCGCTGGCGAGGCTTTCCGGGCATCGCCAAAGGGCGCCTGCAGGCCCTTGGCTTCTTCAAGCTTCCCGGCGGACACGCGAGGGCGCAGAGGGTTATGGTCCATGCAGGAGACGATTCCGGCTGCGATCAGGAGGACAGGGACAAGAGAGAAGAAGATTGTGAGCCGCACGTTCGCCCCTCCTTTTTCTGGGCATGAGACCGATGCCCATTCCGACGGGGAGCGTAGCCTGGAGGGGGAGTCTAGCAGCGGCCAGACGCCAATTCAATACGTTGCTTAGGCAGCAGAATCCTTCTTCTGTGCGTGATGCGTGGAAAAGACAGCGGGCCTACCGCGGTTCTTTACCAGGGGTTGGTCATCACGAGGCGAGGCGGTCGGTCGGGAGGCTCGTGATGGGTGAGGGCGTGCCCGGTGCCTTCCTGCCACCGGCAGCGGCTATCCCGCCGCTGTTTTGAGCGAAGCGGCGGAGCGGATGGGGGTGACCCCTTCGCCTGTGCTGACACGAGGCGCCTCCGACCGTCCTGATTCGGGCATTTCCAGCGTGCCGCTGAACAGCACCCCTTCCTCCATGGACAGGAGCGGGGCTTTCACCGATCCGTTGAGGACCGCCGGCGCCATGAGATTCACCTTCTCGGAGGCCACGATGTCGCCGGTGATCTGGCCTCGGCTGACGACCTTGGCGGCGCTGATCTGTGCAATGATGACGGCACCGTCCTCGACCAGAAGAACGCCGTCCGTGTGAATTTCCCCTTCCAGCCGGCCGGAGACCCGGACCGTGCCGTTGTACTTGATGACACCCTTGAACTCCACGCCCTTTCCGACAAAGGCGATCACTTCGTTGGCGCCGCCCGCGGCGCTTTCGAAGGGCGGCTCATCCCTTTTGGGGGACCAGTCCTCCTGGCCTCCGATTTGCCTCGGCCCGGCTGCCCGCTTCTCGATTCCTTCCCCTTTTTCCCACATGTGAGCTCCTCCTTGACTGTTAGAAATACCCGGTGCCAGGCTTCAGCGCATGCTGAATCCGAGGAAACAGGAATGCGATTCAGCATGAAGCGTGCCAATATGGTTCTTGGATTCTGGAGAACGGAAACATGTAAAAAATAAGATTTTACGCCTAATCATCTCAGCCGGGCGGGGGGAATCCGTCACGATTTCATCATCAAGGTCCGTCATGGAATTGACGAAGCCGTCCTTCTTGACAGAGAGACCATGAATGCTTCACGATGCCGCGTTTTTCGCTGGAGCAAAGAACAGCGGGAAAGCGGGGACTCACGTGAGTTTTCTTCATATAGTATTGGTCGGCGCGGCCCGATGGAGCCTGCCGCTGGCGGCGGTCACGCTGCTGGCCGGTTGCGTGTCGGTCCGCGTGGAACCGCTTGCGCGGGAACCCTACCAGGCTCGACCGGAGGGTACGATGGTCCAGGCCCTTCAGGCTGAGCCGGGGCAGCCGCACGTGAAGCTGGCGCGCCTGATCGCCACCAGCCAGAGCGCCGACGAGGACGATCTCCGCGACAAGATCCTGGCGCGCGCGCGCCTGCTGGGCGCCGATGCGGTGGTGCTGGGAAAGGCGGACGTGATCGAAGGCATGGGTATGGGGCAAAGTTACGGGTCCACGCTGGATCCGGAGGTGCCCAACTCGATCTTCGGTGGTTTGGGGAGCGGGATGCCGTTTTTCTTCGACCCCTGGACCTACGTGCAGAGCACGAGCGACCGACAGGAATGGACGCTGTACCTGTCCGGCGTGGCGATCCGGTACCTGGACGGAAGTGCACCCGGCGGCGTCTGATCCGGCCGCCTGAGGGCCGATGGACCAAGCAAGGAAGGAACTCCAATGCAAGCACGATGGCTCGGACTCCTGGTTGTCACGATCCTCTTTGTCGCGCCGGGCTGCGTCGGGACGGCGATCCAGCGCGAGGCGGTCCCTCCCGCGGACATGATGCTGGGCATGCTGGATCGGCATCTGACGCAGTTGGGCGCGAACATCGACGAGCTCGACAAGCGGATCGCCAACCTCCAGCGCTTGCCGAAAACGGACGATCCCACTGTCAGCGAGGTCCGCGCCCTGGACTTGGCCGGCTGGCGGCTGCACCAGCGGCAGTGGATGCTCCAGCGGGATCACCTTCGCTTCGCCCAGGGACAGCTCCAGCGGGCCAAAGCCAACCCGGGCGACAAGCCGCGGCTCCTGGAAGAGTGGAACAAGCACGAACAGGAGTACGAGGCGGCCCTGGATGATTTCCGGCAACAACGGCATGAACTGGAGCGAAAACGCCTGCAGGTCGAGGCGCAGTTGATCCAGCGCGACCTCCGCTAGGCCGAGGGAACCATGCATCGACGGCCAGGCAGACTCGTCGGTCTCTGGTGGACGCTGCCGCTATGGGCGGTGCTCGCCGCCTGTGCCAGCGTGGACGCGGTCCGGTTGACCAATGAGACCTTTCCGCCCAAGTCGTCGCCGCAGGAGGTGGAAGTCCTCGATCAGGTTCCCCAGTGTCCGCACATCGCGCTGGCCGAGTTGAGCATCGACGACAGTTCGCTCGACTTCGGGGAGATCCAGGACAAGATCATCGAGAAGGCGGTTGAATTGGGGGCGGATGCGGTGATCTTCGCCAAACCGCAGAAAGAGGTGCAGCACCAAGTCGCCTATTCCTCGCCGATGATGTACAGCCCCTGGGGCTACGGCGCCTATGCCTATCCGGGGTGGGGCTATGGAGGCTGGGGTTACGGCGGGGCGCCCTACGGGTACGGCATGGGGTATGGAGCCTACGGTGCCGGCATGGCGGTGCCGTATGACGTGACGGTCAAATCCATGAAGGGGCTCGCGATCCGCTACCAGCAGACCACGGGCCCGAAGTGCTGAGTGCGTCCCCGGCCGGCAACCGGGCCGGCCGTCAGACGCTGAAGCGCTCGCGGCGGCGTTCGCGCTGCACGTTGAGGAGGTACTGGAGGATGCGTTCCTGGTCGTGCTCGCTGAGAGCGGTGAACTGGGCGCCGACCGAGAACATGGTTTCGTTTTTCTCGATCGGATTCAGGCGGACGATCTTGGCCCTGGCGGTGACGGCGGGCTGAGCGGGGAGCTTGATCGTCAGGACCAGCATGTCACCGAGTTTGAATCGTCGCTCCGTGACGAAGCCGATCCCGCCCCCGCTGAGGTTGAGTTTGATCGGCTTGGGGGCTGGGGGCGCCGCGTCTCCTTCCAACCGGTAGTCCACCGGAAGACTCACCGTCAGCCGGAAGTACTCTCGCTTCTCATCGTGTCCGTATGAGTCGGGAAGCGGCGATTCTTTCATAGAAACCCTTAGGGTAGCGAGTGATATAGCATGGTCCTGATGGGGAAATCCAGTCTTTGAGCCCGGATTGCCACGGCTCGAGGCCGGTCCCGGAGGGAGCACGGGGAGCGTGTTCGTACCGACGAGGCCGGGATTTTTCGCCGGGGGAAGCCGTCCGGCAAAGCGCGTCAGGTTGATCGCTCGGTGTGAGGGGGTAGCTCGCTCAGTTGGAGCTTGTGGAGGAGCCGCTGGTAGTCTTTGGGAGTCATGTGCCAGATGCCGGGCTTCATGGGATTGTCCAGATCGTCCACGACCAGATAGATCAAGTACCCCAGGAGCCCGATGCTGACCGTGAAGAGGTAATCCAGCCAGATGTTTTTCACCCCGATGAAGAGCGCCAGGCCGATGACCAGGACATTGGCGAACACGTGCGCGTGCCGAAGGCTCCGGGGCATGGGCCGCATGTTGTGCAGGCGGTTCGTCCGATTCGTCAGGACGTCCGTGAAGAGTGCGAAGACGGAGGTCGAGCGCTCCGGCTGGCTGTGGGCCTCCAGCACCCCGTTCCGGAGCGAGGCCAGGGCCGCTTCCTGTGCGTCGCTCTCGCCGTCTCCGGCTGACCGATCCCATCCTTCCTTGATCGTCACCGTCAGGTAGTCCTGGATGGCTTTGTGGATCGAAATCATCGTGGGGGCGGGGCATTGCCTGGACCAGGACCAGAGTTCCCGCAGCGCCGCGACCTCCCCCCCGACCGCCAGCTCCAGGCTGTTCCAATGTTCCCATCGATTTTGGATGATGAAGCCGACCAGGATGCTGAAGATGACTCCGACCGTTGAATAGAGATAGGTGATGCCGCCCAGGTCACGGATGTCTGCCATGAGAATGGTGCCGTATAAGGGATTTTTGGTGCGCAAGAGAAAAAAGGCCGCCGAGAACAGGGCCCAGAAGACGACCATCCTGCTCAGGAGCTTCATCGAGGCGGTTCTTTCGTGTCGGCTGGACACCGGCATGGGGATCTGTGTAACAGAAAACGGGGCGAGATGAAAGTCGCGGGTCGGCCGGGCTGCGCGGAAAGCGGCGGGGTGCCCAACAGGGTTCGGAAGGAGGTGCGGCAGAATGACCAAGGCCTGGCTCTACCTGTCACTGGCCGGATGTTTTGAAGTGGCCTGGGCCGTCGGGTTGAAGTATACGGAGGGGTTCACGAAGTTCTGGCCCTCGGCCGGGACGGTCGCGGCGATGGTGGTGAGCTTCCTGCTGCTCGCCGAAGCCTTGAAAAGCATCCCGCTGGGAACGGCGTACGCGGTCTGGACCGGCATCGGCGCGGTCGGCACGGCTCTCATCGGGATCTTGCTGTTCGGCGAATCGCGCGACCTGGTACGATTGAGCTGCATCCTCCTGGTCGTGGCCGGCATCGTCGGGTTGAAGGTCACCGCCGGCCGCTGACGGGCGACTGTCCCGTTGCGCCAGCCGGACGATGCCCTTGACGCTTGCCCATGCGCGCAGTAAGGTGGCTGAAGGGAGCCGCCAGCCCACCATTTTCACCCGCGACGCCGGAGCATGGCCATGGCCGGAAAAGCCCGCTATCGTGATCCCGCCGACCTGGCCGCCCACATTCGCGTCGCCGGCGGCAAGGAGCCGGCCGACCTGGTCCTTCGCAACACGTCCTTTCTGGACGTGTACAGCGGCCGGTTTTTATCCGGCGATGTGGCCGTCTATCGGGGCACCATCGTCGGCACCCAACAACGGTACGAAGGACTGCAGGTGGTGGACGGCCGCGGCGCCTTCCTCGTGCCGGGGTTTATTGACGCCCACGTCCACATTGAAAGCAGCCTGCTGACCCCGGAGCGGTTCCAGCAGGCGGTGCTCCCGTTCGGGACGACCACGGTCATTTGGGATCCGCACGAAATCGCGAACGTGCGCGGGCTGGCGGGGCTGACCTGGGCCCTGGAGGCCTCGGCGGACCTCGCGCTGGACGTGTTCGTGATGCTCTCCAGTTGCGTGCCTTCGACGAGCCCCCAGCGCGAGCTGGAAACCAGCGGCGCCCTGCTCCGAGCGGAGGACCTCGTCCCCTTGCGGGCCCATCCCCGCGTACTGGGGCTGGCCGAGATGATGAACTACCCGGGCCTGCTGGCCGGAGAGCCGGATGTGCTCGACAAGCTGCTGGCGTTTCAAGATCAGCGGCGGGATGGCCATTGCCCGGGCCTGCGGGGCAAGGACCTCAACGCCTATGGCACGGCCGGGATCCACAGCTGCCACGAGTCCGTCTCGAAAGAGGAGGCCCGGGAAAAACTCCAGAAGGGCTTTCACGTGCTGATCCGCGAAGGCTCCTGCGCCAAGGACGCGGATGCCCTGTTGCCGCTCCTGGACGAATATTCTTCGGCCGTGATCGGGTTCTGCAGCGACGACCGCAATCCGGCCGACATCGCGAAGGAAGGGCACATCAGCTGCATCATCGACAAGGCGCTGCGGAGCGGCCACAAGCCCCAGACCGTCTTTCGAGCGGCCAGCTTCGCCGCGGCGCGGGCCTACGGGCTGGAGGACCGGGGTGCGGTGGCACCGGGATTCCTGGCTGATGTCTGTCTGGTCCGGCCGAAAGACGGGCAGGCCTGGTCCTCGGGCTTGACGGTCGAGGCGGTCTACAAGGAAGGGCGTCTGGTCGATCGGGCGACTCTGGCCGCCGAGGCTGAAGCCTCTGCCGCGTCCCGGCCCTTGCCCCGCTGGGGGGCCAACATGCGTCTGGCTTTTTGCCGGGAGGAGGATCTGTGCGTGACGGTTCCCCCGGGCGTTTCGCTGCAAACGGGACGGGCGCAAGTCCGGGTCATCGGAGTGCGGACCAGGCAGATCGTGACCGACGCGCTCACGGTCTCCTTGCCGGTTTCCGAGGGGCAGATTCGCATGGACCTGGAGCAGGACGTTGTGAAGATCGCGGTCTTTGAACGGCACCGCCAGACGGGCCGCCGCGCGGTCGGCTTCGTCAAGGGCTTCGGCTTGCGGCATGGCGCAATCGCCACCTCCATCAACCATGATTCCCACAATGCCATCGTGGTCGGCACCGATGAGGCGCTCATGGCGGCGGCCCTCAACCACTTGATCCGGATCGACGGCGGCATCGTGGTCGTGCGGGATCGGCAGACCATCGACTCGTTGTCCCTGCCGGTGGGAGGGCTCATGTGCGCCCGTGATCCCCAGGACGTAGCCCAGACGCTTGAGCGGCTGAGGCACCTCACGCTGGCGATGGGGTGCCGGCTGCCGGAGCCCTTTATCCAGCTCTCTTTTCTGGCTTTGCCGGTGATCCCCTCGTTGAAGATCACCGATCGCGGCCTGGTGGACGTGGACCGCTTTCAGTTGGTGTCGGCGGCCTACTGAAGCAAAGATCCGCTGACAAGCATGAAAGCCGACAGGCTGCAAGGTTCCTTGTCAGCTTGCTCGCTTGTGACTTGTCAGCGCCTGCCGTTGAGGCTTTTATCGGAAGCTGGCTAGAGGCGGGTCTGGATGTAGCGGACCAAGCCGTCCACGATCCGGTCCTCCGCCGTGCGGAAGTTGTCGGGATCGTCGGCCAGGCCCTTGATGGTGATCTGCCCGATTTCCTTCTGCGACCGCTTGTCCACGAACCGGACGTCGACCAGCAGGTAGCCGTCCCCCATGGTTCCCGACACGCTTCCCACCGTCTGTTTGGCGTAGGATTCGTAGAGGTTGCCGACCAGCTCGGTCACGGAACTCATCCAGCGCAGGAAGGCGTTGCCACGGTCCAACTTGACGATGGTGGCTTGGAGGATCAGGACGCCCTGCTCGGAGCCGGCGGCCGTGCCGACGCGCCGGAACTTCCCCAGCGTGCCGATCTGCAGGAGCATTTTTTCGTGCAGGTCCGAGGTGATCCTGTTGGGGGCGTTCTGGCTGCGGGGCGGCGGAATCTCGACCGCGTTGTAGATGATCAGTTTCCCTTCCACGGGGGCGACGACATCGGTCTTCTGCAGCTCCGCGGCGCAGCCAACCTGCACCAGCAGGAGCAGGCCGGCCGTCGCGCGAAGGCTTGATCGGCGGAGCCGCGAAGCGGGCCTGTGAGGCGATCTTGGGGAACCGAAGGGGGGCGCCATCGGGAGCATCATACCCTATGCGGCGGGGAAATTCCTACTCCGCAGGTCATGACCGAGAGCCGGCCGAGAGGGAGCTGTCAGACCGCTTCGCGGCGGCGCTCCTTCTTGCCCCGCTGGTCCTTCAGGTATGAGCTGCCCGGCAGGGCCTTCGCTTGCTTCTTCAACTCGAACACCGCCTTGCTGACGTCGCCGGGGTGCCTGATCGGGGTCTGGTCGTTCGACACGACCGCGATGGACAGGGTCATGATCGGAACCTGTTCCTGGTTGCCCCGACGGTCCACCGAGTCGATGTGCCCGCGGGCCCGGTCCTCCGGATCATAGAAATCCGGGATCACCAGATCGAAGCGCTTGATGAGCGTCTGGCAGATCCCGTCCACGACTTTCGGATCGCACATGAACACGAAGTCGTCGCCGCCGATATGGCCGACGAACCCTTCGGCCCCGGCCTCTTCGCCGACGACCGTGATCAGCAGGCGGGAGGTGACGATCAGGACTTCGTCGCCCCTGGCGTAGCCGTACCGGTCGTTGAACGATTTGAAGAGATCCAGGTCCACGTAGCCCAGGGCGAACGGCCTGTCCCGCTCGATCCGGCGGGTGATCTCGTGCAGGATCGAGGTGTTGCCCGGCAGCCTGGTGAGGGGATTCGCATCCAGCGACCGGCCCATGCGGCTGAGGCAGAGGCACAGCCGGCGGACGAATTCTTCGGGCTGGAAGGGGATGACGACGTAGTCGTCCACCGCCAGAGCTTCCCAGTCCACGTTGTCGACGCGGGCCTCCCGGATGAGGACGATGATCGGCAGGCGGCCGAGCAGGGGGTCGGTCTTCAGATCCCGGGTCAGGGTCTCGACCGACCGCCCTCCCGCCCCTTCGGCGACGACGATGACGGAGGGGGGATTGTTGAACAACTCCTCCAGCGCCGGCGCGCCTTTGTTCGCCGGCATGACCTCGAAGCCGGCTCTGCCCAGCATGCCGCACAGGCTTGCGACCTCATCCGGGTCGCTGTGCAGCAAGAGCACGCGCCGTGATGCCGTGGCCGCCGCGTTCATGATAAGTAGCTGTCTATCGTCTCGAATTCCTGCGACGCTTTGGCGATGCAGGCCGCCAGCCCGGCTTCGTCCAGCCTGACCAGCTTCCAGGCTTCGGGAGACAGGACGGGGACCAGGTCGTTGCCCGCGACCCCGCAACCCATGGCTTTGACCAGGACATCCGCGACGTGGACGATCGCGGTGTGCAAGGGCGCGACGAGGGCCAGGGTCGGTCGGTGGTGAAACATCATGGGGTCTTTCAGCGAGGAGGGGAGGTTCCAGACGTCGGCCAGCCAGCCGGCCACCTCGGCGTGGGTCAGGCCCAGAGTCTCGTGCTCGGCGTCCACCCGGTAGAGATCCTGTTCCGTAAACGCCTGTTCGATTTGCGTCGCCAGGTCCGGCAATTTCTCATGGATGACGATCTGTCCCAGGTCGTGCAGCAGTCCGGCCACGAACACCTCTTCCGGATTTCTCAGGCCGGCGCGCGGAGCCAAGATGCTGGCCGTCATCGCCACGCCCAGCGAATGGCGCCAGAGGTGTTCCATCCCGGCGGCCTTCATCATGTCGAAGGCCGCCGCGCCCAGGGTCAGCCCCTTCACGATGTTCAGTCCGAGCACCACGACGGCGTGGCTGACGGAGGCGATGCGCTTGGGAAACCCGTAAAAAGGGGAATTCGCCAGCCGCAGGACCTTCGCGGCCAGCACCTGATCCTTTTCGATGATCCGGCCGAGGTCTTCGGCCGAAGAGTCCGGGTTGCTGCTGATCGAGATGATCTTGGCCACCACGTGGGGCAGGGTGGGCAGCTCCCGAAGCTTCTCGAGATGGCGCTTGAGATCGATCGCCACCGTTCCTGCGGCAGCTTTCATGGTTGGGGGCCTCCCCCTGCAAAAGGTTTCACGTCACGCGCGGCGGACAGGTGTCGCCTGATGGCTTCGCGAATCATCTCGCGAAGGGGATCCCCGGCGGCCTTGCGGAAGCGGTGGTCGAGTTCCTGCTCCAGTTCGGCCAGCGGCTTCTCATGGGCCTCCTCGTTCGGTCCCCCGTCCACGTAGATCGCGGAGACGCCCAGGCGCCGGACGCGGGCGATCAGGGTCTCGTCCAGCTCGACGCCGGCCGCCAGGATCGTCTGCCCGGTCGAGTTGGTCGCGGGTTTGGCCAGATGCATGCCCGGTGTCGCCTCTTCAATCGGGATCCGCTTCATGTCGCCCTCACGGCGCGCAGGCCTCTGTTCATCGTGCTCCCTCGCAGATGATCCCGGCGTTCAGGCCGAGATGTTCAGAAACGATCCGTTGGTGGCCGCCTCCACGCGGTCCCGGCCCGGTTGCGCGGCGTTGAACAGGGCGGTTTCCGCCGCGCGCATGAAGGCATCCGGGTCCTTCATCTCCGCCGGGTTGCTGGCGGCCGACACGCCCGCGCTGACGGTGACCGGGATCGTCTTGTTCTCGATCGTCACCGGGACCGTCGCGATGCCGGCGCGGAGCCGTTCGGCCACGTTGACCGCGCTGTGAAAATCGCAGCCCGGCAGCACGAGCAGGAACTCATCGCCTCCGCAGCGGCCGAGGCCGTCGTAGGGTCTGAGCGAACGGCGGAGGCGCTGGGCGACTTCGCGCAGCACCGCATCGCCGGCCAGGTATCCGTGGGTATCGTTGATGGACTTGAAGTCGTCCAGGTCGACCAGTACGACCGCCAGCGGCGCCCCTTCGCGCCTCGCTCTGGGGAGCTCCCGCCCCAATTGCTCCAGCAGGGTCGTACGGTTCCAGAGACCGGTGAGGGGGTCCGCCGCCTCCGTCCGGCGGAGCCGGTCGCGGGCGGCGGCCAGCTCCCGCTGTATTTCCAGCCATCGCTGGCCGACCCTCAGGCGGAGTTGCAACTGGCCTGCGTCAATCGGCCTGACCAGGCAGTCGTCGGCCCCGGCTTCCAACCCCTCCAGGGGGTCCTGCTGGAGCTCCGGGGAGGCGAGCAGGATGATATAAGGCCTGGGCTGCGCCGCCGTCTTGATCTCCCGGCAGATCTGCCGTCCGTCCGTGCCCGGCAATGCCCAGTCCAGGATCGCCAGCTCCGGCGCCCCTTGGCTTTGCAGCGTTTGGCAGGCTTCGGTGCCGTCGGGACAGCAGATCACGTGGTGGCTCCACTGGGTCAGGGCTGTTTCCAGGACGCGCCGAGAGAGCGTGTCCGGTTCAGCGATCAAGATCCGCACGCCTGTCCTCCTCCATAACGCGTGGTGGGAGCCGGCCGGAAGAAAGTCCACCGGACGGATTGAAAGTCAGCATGGTTCCCGGCCGGGACGCGCCACCCCCCGTCTTCCCCAGCGTGAAGACCTGTGGACTTATTTCCAGTAACCAATTGATCGGTTTAATCCGCCTCTGACTTGAGCGGTTTCGGTGGGGGGGACACGTGTGGAAGGTGCGAAGTAAATCAAAGCCTTAAGAGCGAAAGATCGGCGGCAGGAGTTGATTTTTCAAGGCGCTTAGCGTAGTCCTCTGATGGATAAGGGCCGGCCTGTGGACAGAGCCGGTCCCGACCTGGTCGGCGCCGCGCCGTTCCCTCTGTCAATCCCATGGACCTTTTATTCGGTTGGATCGCTCACTATGGCTACGGAGCTCTCTTCGCGCTGCTCATGTTGGGCGTCGTGGGGCTGCCGGTTCCGGACGAGACGCTCCTCCTGTTTGCCGGCTACCTTGTCTTCAAGCAGGAACTGGCGGTCTTCCCCACGATTGCGGCGGCCTTTCTGGGAAGCGCCTGCGGAATCAGCCTGAGCTATGGGCTGGGGCGCACGGTCGGAACCTATCTGGTCAGGACCCTCGGCCATCTCGTCGGGGTTGATGCGGAGCAACTGGAACAGGTGCGGGCCTGGTACGCCCGTCGCGGCAAATATGCGTTGCTCTTCGGCTACTTTCTGCCGGGCGTTCGCCACCTGACCGCCGTCGTGGCCGGCTCCTCGAAGCTGTCACCGACCGTCTTCGCGTTCTTTGCCTACAGCGGCGGGTTACTCTGGTCGCTGAGCTTGCTCACGACCGGCTATCTCTTGGGAGAGGAATGGGCCCGCCTCTCGGCTTCGATTCACCGTGGGCTTGTGCTGGTGGCCGCGGTCAGTCTGGCTGGGCTCGCGGTCTGGTTCCTGGCCTTGCGGAAGAAGCAGGGCCGTTAGCCGTTGCAGGGAGGCTGGAAGGCGCGGCCCAGGCTACAGCCTTTTCCTGATCTTTGCTCGGGCTTGGTCGACCAAGTTCTGTTTGAGTTGTGCGAGCCCAGGGGCGAGACGGACCGGGTAGGCTTCCGGCTTGACCAGCCGTCTGGCGGAAGGAGGGATGCCGGCCAGTTGTCGGCTGGCGTGGCGCCTGATCTCCGCAATCGGCGGGTGGTCGTACACCACGTGACCCTGGCGGACGACCGGCACGAGCAGGTCGGCGGAGGATGTCGCGTCATGCAGGCGCTCCGCCTCTTTCTGGCTCCCGAACCCGGTGCCCAAATCATAGATCACGTCGCCGCAAAACTGTCCGTCCCGCTGGAAGCGCCGCACTTGCTGGAGCCCCGGGTTCGAAATCTTGGCCGGCTCCTCGGACAACTTGATGCGGGGCTGCCAGGGACCGCCGGGCCGTCGCACCGACGCCAGCTTGTAGACCCCGCCCATGGCCGGCTGATCGTGGCCCGTGGCCAGTTTGGTCCCGACTCCCCACAAGCCGATGGTCGCGCCCCGTTCCTTCAAGGCCGCGATGCTCTGTTCGTCCAGCTCGCTGCTGGCCACGATCGTCGCCTTCGGGAACCCTCCTTCGTCCAGGATCTTCCTGGCTTCGAGGCTGAGCTGCGCGAGGTCCCCCGAATCCAGGCGGATGCCGAGCAGTTCGTGGCCCTGCGTACGGAGCCAGCGCCCGACCGACACGGCCTTGTGCACCCCTTCCAGGCTGTCATAGGTATCCACCAGGAAGACGCAGTTGTTGGGCATGGCCTTCGCGTAGGCCCGGAAGGATTCCTCCTCCTCGTCGAAGCACATGACCCAACTGTGGGCGTGGGTGCCGGCGACCGGAATGCCGAAGAGCTTTCCGGCCAGGACGTTGGAGGTGGCGGCGCAGCCGCCGATGTAGGCGGCCCGGCTGGCGGCCAGAGATCCGTCGATGCCCTGCGCTCGGCGCAATCCGAACTCCAGGACCGGTTCCCCTTGGGTGGCCAGGCAGACGCGGGCGGCCTTCGTCGCGATCAGGCTCTGAAAATTGACCAGGTTCAGCAGCGGCGTTTCCAGGAGCTGGGCCTGGAGGATCGGCCCTTGCACGCGGATCACCGGCTCGTAGGGAAAGACGGCCGTGCCCTCCGGGACCGCGTCGATGTCGCAGGTCAGGCGCAGGGACCGGAGGTGATCGAGGAAATCCCGCTCGAACAGGGGACGCCCGTCGTTGCCCTGCAGGGTTGCCAGATACGCCAGGTCTTCTTCGTCAAAGGAAAACCGGTTCAGGAAGTCGAAGACATAGTCCAACCCGCAGGCCAGGCTGAAGCCGCCCTTGAAGGGGTTCGTACGGAAGACCAGGTGAAAGGCCGCTTCCTTCTCGCAGGCCCCGGATTTCCAATAACCGTAGGCCATGGTCAACTGGTAGAGGTCGGTCAGGAGCGCCAGCGAGTGGCGGTAGAGTTGCGAGAGGATGCCCATAGGATGCGTCGTTCCGAAAGACCGGAGGTCAGCCACGCCGCCCGGATTCTATGCCTGAGGCGATCAGAACGCAAACCGGTGCGCGGGCC
>CAZKHY010000049.1:13561-22067 GCA_964552455.1 uncultured Nitrospira sp. | reverse complement strand
GCCATCTGGCGGGCCAGCATGTAGCACAGTTCGTCGTGGAAGGCGGCGGCGTCCTCTTCCTTGTGGAAGTAGCCGTGGGTCTTGCCCCAATGGGTCCAGCAGCCAGCCAGCCGGTGGAAGACTTGGCGGGCATCGCGCTCGCCGCCCAGCACCGGCTTGCCGTCCGGCCCCGCGAGGGGCTTCCCGTCCGGCCCGACCTGAGGGACACCGGCCTTGCGGAAGTATTTCTGGGCCAGGATGTCGATGGCCAACTGGGTCCACCGTTCGGGCACGTCGATGTCGTCGAGCTTGAAGACCGTCGAGCCGTCGGGATTCCTGATCTCAGAGGAACGCTTCACGAACTTCATGCTCTCGTAAGGGCTGTGCCCCTTCTGCGTGAAACGGCGTTCGATCCTCACAATTTCCCCCTCCTGCTGGTTAGTCTCAAAAAACCCCCGGCTCAGAGGCTGTCACTGTTCGTTGTCGCGACGGAGGCGCAAAAAACAAAAGGCGCCGACTGGTTTCACCGCGGCGCCGTTTATTCTTTTTGTGCTAGGTTTGTTGCTGGTTTGAGGCCCGGCTGGCTTCCCTTCAGGTCTTGAGGTTCAGATCGATCCATCTGATACCCTCCCGATACCTCGCTGGTGGCCACGTCTTTGGCTCAAAAACCCCGGAAGTTCATAGAGCCAAATGCCGGCAGGGACGCAATATATGGCGAATAAAACCGCTTGTCAATAGAAAAGTACACAATATGTTGTGGCGACCTGTGGATAACGAAAAAACAAACTGGGGATAGAAAATCGAGGCTCAGAGAGAGGGGAACGATGCGGTCGAAGGCAAGTTATCCACAGGTCGGGAACCCATAATTCAGAGCATCTAGAAGCTGGAGGAAGAGACAATCCGCCCTACTTTTTCGGTCAAAGTCTCCAGGCCATCCACCGGAATGAATCGGTTGACGACCCCCACGACCACGACCTTGCCGCCAAGGACGTTGGTTTCGAAGACGCTGAAGAACCCGTAGTTGTGGCGAAGCGTGTTGGGCCTGATCACCGTCTCCGCCACTTTCCTGCCCTGCGACTTGAAGAGCTGCCGGATCAGGCTTCCCGCCTCCGTTGATCCGTCCACCCGCTCGACCGCCTGGGCCATGAGGCCCTCGATGAAAATTTGATAGTCGTTGATCGTCGGGTTCGTGGCCGCCAGTCCCACCGCGACGGCCAAGGCCAGTACGATGATGACGAGCCCCCGGTTGCTCATCCCAAGATGCCTCCAGATGCCGCTTGTCCGGCCGTTCCCCATCATGGCCCCGGAGCGAGCGCTCGTCAAGGGCCTTCGGTTTGACAATTCACCGGGCCTCGCCTATCTTTCCACGATCGGTCCGGACACCAAGAGACCACGTACTTTCACCGTCCCAAGAAAGAGACGAAGGGGGGCTCACATGTACGTCTGGAGCAAGAAGATCGTCCTCGGGCTGCTGGCGGGCTTTGCGATCTTAACGGTCTGGTTTCTGGCCGAAGGTCCGGAGGCGGGCACGAGCGGCTTGAAGGTCCACACGACCCGCTGGATCACCCTGAACTACGCCGGCCTGATCATCTGGGTCTTCGTCTGGATGATCGACCAGGCGCGGGTGCGCGGCAAGAACGTCTGGCTCTGGCTCCTGCCGTTCCTCTTCGCCCCCCTGCCGACGCTCATGGCCTTCGTGCTGTTCCTTCAGCAAAAAATGAAGGCCTGACCGGCCCGGTCATTCCGGCACCGCCTGCCTGCCGAGGTTGCTCCGCAAGAACCACAAGAGCCAGAGCCCCGGCAGCGCAGCCAGGAACGTGAGAAAGAAGAACGGGACCCATCCGACCGCCTCCACGAGATAGCCGGACGGAGGGCCCACGAAGACCCGCCCCAGCGAGGCCAGCGCCGACAGCAAGGCAAACTGGGTGGCGGTGTAGCGGTGGTCGCAGAGGGACATCACGAGCGCGACGAAGGCGGCCGTGCCCATCCCGCCCGCCAGGTTCTCGACGGCCACGGCCGAGACCATCAGCGGGTAGCTCTTCCCGACCCAGGCCAGCAGCATGAAGGAGAGGTTGGAGAGGGCCTGCAAGACCCCGAACAGGAGCAGCGAACGGAAGAGTCCCAGTCTGACCATCCAGGCGCCGCCCGCCAGCGCGCCGACGATCGTGGCCACCAGCCCCATCCCCTTGTTCACCACCCCCACTTCGCCGGGAGAAAACCCCACCCCCCTGATCAGAAAGGCCGTGGTCAGGGTGCCGGCGAAGGCATCGCCCAGCTTGTAGAGGACGATGAGCAGCAGCAAGCCCGCCGCAGGCTGGCGGGAGAAAAATTCCCTGACGGGGCCCCAGACCGCTTCGCTCAGGCTCCGGGGAGCCGCGACCGGCTCCGTCGGCTCCGGGCTGAGCAGCGTCGCCCCCACGCCGACCGCCATCAGGCCGGCCATGAGCCCGTAGGTCGTCGGCCACCCGACGTACTCCGAGAGGATCAGGGCTGCGGCGCCGGACACCAGCATGGCGATCCGGTAGCCGGTCACGGAGACCGCCGCGCCGAACCCGCGCTCTTTGGGATGCAGCACGTCCGTCCGGTAGGCGTCAAACACGATGTCCTGGGAGGCGGAGGCGAAGGCCACGGTCAGCGCCAGGATCCCCAGCAACCAGGGCATGGACCCGGTTGCGCTCCCCGGCCCGGTCGCAGCCATCGCCGCGAGGCCCGCGATCAGCCCGACCTGGGTTGCGATCATCCAGCCCCGGCGCCGTCCGAGCCAGGGCGGCACGAAGCGGTCCATGAGCGGCGACCACAAAAACTTCACCGTGTACGGGAGTCCGGCCAGCGTGAAGAACCCGATCGTCCGCAGGTCCGCACCGGCCACGGTCAACCAGGCCTGCAAGGTGCCGGCGGTCAGCGCCAGCGGCAACCCAGATGCGAACCCCAGGGGCAGCATGACCCCGACGCGGCGGTTGCCGAGGTTGTCCAGGATGGAGGGCGGCTTCACCGGGCCTCGCGGAACGGAATGGATGGACGGGCAGGCCGGTCGGAGGGTCGCAGCGGCACGAGGCTCGGAGCGGCAGGGCAAGGAGGATGCCGGAAGCGGAACCGTCCGGTGGACGGAAGCGTCCGGCTCAGCAAGGCTGGCCGTTGAACAAGCAAGGCTTGTAGCGGCTCCGATCGAATTCGATGTCTTCCTGGTAGACCCGCTCGTTCCCGTTCACGCCGTCCCGCTCCGGATCGTTCCACATAGTGTGGTTCCACCAGTAGAACAGCGGATAGGGTTCCGTGTAATAGACCGGGTTGCCGTAGTGGCTCCGCGCGCTCTCCTCCACCATGCGGCCGGTGATGTAGTCCACCTCGCCGTTGCCTTTGAGGGAATAGAGAAACAGAAACATGCGGGCCTCATGGTCGTAGAGCTCGTCGACCCTGAGATTTTCATCCGGCTCTGTGGGGAGGGTTTCCTTGGCCCAGCCGGCCTGGGAGATGAACAGCGTGCAGCCGAGCACCGCCAGCAGCAACCAAGCTCCCAGTCCTTTCATCATTGCACCTCCATACCAAGCTTGCTTGAGCCGCCCGTTTCGATCCAACGCGGGCGGAGAGGTTTTTTGCCTCCGGTGATTCTCCCAATGCATCCTCTGGAAGGTCAATGCTTCAGAACGGACAATCGGCGGGTCCCAACCGAGCACGCCGGCAAATTTTAATGGACGAAACGCGCCCTGTCAACTGACCGTCCTCTCCTCTTATCGGATGACGGAGGAAAAACTGGAGCGCCTTGCGCGCACTTGCCGCCCCTCACGGGGCTCCCCTATAATAACGCGCCATGAAATTCGACCAGACGCTCGATCGGCCCAGGGCCCTCCTCCATACGGTCGGCTGCCGGCTCAACCAGGCCGAGACCGCCCTCCTGGCGGACCGCCTGAAAAAGGACGGCTACGAGCTGGTCGGGCCGGACCAGCCGACCGACCTCCTGGTGCTCAACACCTGCTCCGTCACGGAACATGCGGAGACGGACTGCCGCTACCTCGTGAAGCGGACGCTGCAACAGTCGCCCCACGCTTTCGTGGCCGTGACCGGCTGTTACGCCCAGACCGGCGCCGAAGCGCTCCGGCTGGTGCCGGGCATCGATCTGATCGTCGGCACCCAGTTCAAGATGCGCCTGCCCGATTACCTCCCCGCGCCGACTTCGCTGCGCAAGCCACCCTCCCCGCTGGTCCTGCACACGAGGAAAATCGACCGGGACGACTTCGTGCTGGAAGGGACGGGGGACTACGAGACGAAGCGGGCCCACCTCAAGATCCAGGACGGCTGCGACTTCATGTGTTCCTTCTGCAATATTCCCTTCGCCAGGGGCCACGAACGGAGCCGCCGGCTGGACGACGTGCTCCGCGAAGCGGAGGCCCTGGTCGAGCGGGGCCATCGGGAACTGGTCCTGACCGGCGTGAACCTCGGCCAGTATTCCTGCGGCGGGCGTTCCTTGCTGGATCTCATCAAGGCCCTGGAGCTGGTCCCCGGCGTGGCGCGCATCCGGATCTCCTCGATCGAACCGACCACCGTTCCGGATGCACTGCTGGACTACATGGCCGGCTCGGAGAAGCTCTGCCGGCACTTGCACGTCCCGCTCCAGAGCGGAGACGATGGAATCTTGCGGGCCATGAACCGGCGGTACGGGACCGGAGCCTATGTCGCCCTGATCGAGAAGGCGGTCCGCCTCGTGCCGGACCTGGGGCTCGGCACGGACGTCATGGTGGGCTTTCCCGGTGAAGGCGAAAGGGAGTTTGCCAACACCAGCTCCCTCTTGTCGGATCTCCCCTTTTCCTACTTCCACGTCTTCAGTTTTTCCAAGCGACCGGGCACGGCCGCGGCCCGAATGAAAAGCCGGGTGCATCCGGCCACCGTGAAATCCAGGCGCAGGCACCTGGCGGAGCTGTCTCGCGCCAAACGCCTGGCCTTCTACCAGCAGCAGGTCGGTCGAACCCTGCCCGTCCTCTTCGAGACCAGAGACTCGCAGGCCACGGGGTTGTGGACCGGCCTGACCGGCAACTACATCCGCGTCGGATTGTCAGCCGACCGGGACCTGACGAACCGGTTCGAAAACGTCCTGGTCACGGGCGTGATGGACGGGCTGGCGCTCGGGCACATGACGGAGGCGGAGGTCTCCTCATGAACACCGCCTATCGGGTCCACATCGAAACCTTCGGCTGCCAGATGAACGAGTACGACACCGAGTTGGTCCGCTCGCTGCTCAAAGGCGCGGGCTTCGCCTTCACCGAGGACCGCGAACGGGCCGACGTGGTTCTGATAAACACCTGCGCGATCCGGGAGAACGCCCACAACCGGGTCTACGGCCACCTGGCGGACCTCAAGGCGATCAAGCGGCAGCGGAACCTCGTGGTCGGCGTGCTGGGCTGCATGGCCCAGAACCTCAAACAGGACCTGCTCGAGAGCGAGTCGATCGTGGACGTACTGGTGGGGCCTGATGCCTACCGCCGCCTGCCGGGTCTGCTCACGCAGGCCATCCGGGCGCAGGAAGAAGGGCTGGAGCAAAAAGGGATCGCGGTGGACCTGTCCGAGTACGAGACCTACCAGGACATCGTGCCGGAACGGACCGAAGGGGTCAACGCCTGGATCGCGGTCATGCGCGGCTGCGACAATTTCTGCAGCTTCTGCGTGGTGCCCTACACGCGCGGCCGCGAGCGGTCGCGGGACCCGCAGGGGATCCTCCGGGAGGCGGAGGAGCTCATCGCCCGCGGCCACAAGCAGATCACGCTGCTGGGGCAGAACGTGAATTCCTACCAGTGCGCGAATTGGGACTTCGCACGGCTCCTCACGACCGTGGCAGACCTGCCCGGCATCCGGCGGGTACGGTTCACGTCTCCCCACCCCAAGGACTTCCCCCCAGCCCTGCTGGACGCGGTGGCCGGCCACCCGAAAATCTGCAAGCACATTCACCTGCCGCTGCAATCGGGCAACGACCGCATCCTGACGATGATGAACCGGACCTACAGCCGCAAGGAGTACCTGGCCCTCGTGGAAGCAATCCGCCGGCGCCATCGCGACATCGCCCTGACCACCGACATCATCTGCGGGTTTCCAAGCGAGACCGAGGAGGAGTTCCTCGACACCTACCGGACCGTCCAGGAGGTGGGCTACCATGCGGCGTTCGTCTTCAAATACTCGGAGCGCAAGAACACGATCGCCGCACGCAAATATCCCGAGGACGTGCCGGAGACCGTCAAGTCGGACCGGGTGACCCGCCTTGTGGAACTGGAGAAGTCCATCTCGCTCGAGAAAAACCAGACCCTGGTCGGCCGGACCGTGGAGGTGCTGGTGGAAGGAGACGCGAAGAAATCCTCGGCTCAGTGGATGGGAAAATCCGACGGCAACATCACCGTGGTGTGGCCGAAGGACCGGACCCCCGTCAGCCCCGGCGATCTCGTCTCGATCCGGATCTCGCGCGCCTCGGCCACGACCCTGTTCGGTTTCGAAGCCGGGCCTGCTCCTGCTTCCTGAGCCTTCCGGAAGGCCCTTGCCCTCCCGCCGTCGCTTCTTCACGCCCTTTCCAAAGTTCCGGAAACGTCATGCCGTTGACGCGCCAGAGGAAATCACCTTGCGTGATCGTGAGTCTGATTCAGCCTCATAACCGAAGCTTCATCAGCCAACAGCCCAAACTTTGTCCAGGGGAAGCAATTTGTCGCGCCTGGCCGCACACTTACGCTTCAGTTCAAGAACAAAACATCCGACAGTTAATATGGAAGCCGCAGAAACAAAGGGAGGACTTGTTCATCCTCCGATGGCACATCATTTGCTTTCATTCTCGACCGCAAGCGAACCACCTCCTGTTATTCGGAGCTGTTTGTATGAGCCTGGAACGCATTATCTCAGTCGGATTGCTCGGGTGGCTCATGGTCAGCATCCTGCTGATGGGCCTCGACATCTGGTGAGAGAGAGCAGCCGTCAGTAGCGGCGCAGGGACGGAACAGGAAGTTTCCAGAGGGCTTCCCTGGCCACCCCCCACAAAGCTTCGAGCGTGCCGTTGAGGTCCGGCGCGGTATGCGCGACCACCTTGACGGCCAGCCCCGGAACAGCCGGCTGGGACAGTCCGCCCAGGACTTTGTCGGACCGCTGCTCCAGAACCGCCGCCATGTGCCCTTCCAAATCCTTCCACGCCTCGAAGCCGACCCGATCGCAGACCAGATAGAAGGACGCGACATAGTCCCAGTCGCTTGCCAACCCGACTCCTTCTCCCTTTCCCCCCGGCACCAGGTGATAGCGTTCCACAAGCGACCGGCCCGACGCAGTCGCGATGCGAATCTCGTTGGAGAGATCCGCGAAGGCCCACCGCTCGCCCCTGGCGACCCGCCCCGAGGCGATCGCGTCCCACATTAGGATCGTCGCTCCCGGCTCCAGCCTGGCCCGGATCGTCTGACGGAACTTTGATCCGGCAAAGGGGATCGTCACTTCCGGCACCCATTCCACGACCGCGCCCGATCCGACAGCGAGGTCCACGGACTGGACCGAGGGCTCGGCCAGGGATCGGTAGACGCGGTTCGCCGAAGGCGTGGACAGGATCACGTGGGCTCCGGCCCCGACCGTTGCTCGGATCGAGAGCCGGTCCCCGCCGACGAGGCCGCCGGAGGGATTGAGCAGCAGTTGATAGGCGGCGCCGGTCTGATCCAGCTCGATCGGCGGAGTGAGGTGCCAGGGACTCGTGCTGCACGAGCGGGCGAGGACGGTGTGGTCATCCCGCCGGACGTAATCGAGCAGCAGCTCGCCGACCCGTCCGACGTCCTCCGTCGTCCCTCGTTCTTCGTCACTCGTCATTCGTAGCTGGCCGATTGACGGATGACGGTCGACGATCACGTCTTCCGCATCCGTTGCGGGAGGCGCTGCTCCACCCACTCGACGACTTGCGGAAGCCCTTGCCCCGTGAGCAGGTTGGTGAAAACGAACGGAAGATCCCCCCTCATGCGGCGGCTGTCGCGATCCATGACCGAAAGGTCCGCCCCCACGTGAGGAGCCAGGTCGATCTTGTTGATCACCAGCAGATCGGAGCGGGTGATGCCGGGACCGCCCTTGCGCGGAATCTTGTCGCCCGCCGCCACGTCGATCACGTAGATCACGTGGTCGGCCAGCTCCGGGCTGAAGGTGGCCGCCAGGTTGTCCCCGCCGCTCTCGACGAAGATCAGGTCCACGTCGGGGAAGCGGTGCACCAACTCATCCACCGCTTCCTGGTTGTGCGAAGCGTCCTCGCGAATCGCCGTGTGGGGACAGCCGCCGGTCTCCACCCCGAGGATGCGCTCCGGTTTCAGCACCCCGCGGCGCGTGAGAAACTCGGCATCTTCCTTCGTGAAGATGTCGTTGGTCACCACCGCGAGGCTGTACTTGTCCCGGAGCTTCCGGCAGAGGGCTTCGACCAACGCGGTCTTGCCGGACCCCACCGGGCCGCCCACTCCGATCACTGGGATGCCCTTGCCCCTGGCCTGGGTCGGCATCCCTCCCCCATGGGAGTGGCCGTGGTCGTGATGATGTCCGCTCATAA
>CAZKHY010000049.1:10633-13461 GCA_964552455.1 uncultured Nitrospira sp. | reverse complement strand
CGATTCCAGGCGGCTGTGGCGCATGGCATAGATATCCTGGATCGGCGTCCAGGCCGTCAGGTCGGTCCTCTTCCCCGAGTCCCGACTCACTCGCGCCATCAGCGGGGCCCAGCCGTCCAGCAAGCGCTGGGCTTCGCGCTGGCCCAGCGGGAGCAGCTTCAGCGCAGCCGAGACCAGCCCCACCGTACTCTGATACAGAAAGGCCGAAACGGTTTCCTCTTTCTTCCAGCCGCAGGCCGCAAGGGTCAGCCCCAGGCTCACGGCCAGATGCCCCGGCGCCCGGCCCGCCTCCACTTCACCCTGATAATCGGCAAGGATCGCCGCCGCATTGGGCTGCTCTGCGGCGACCTTCAAAACCTGCCGTCCCATCTGGCGGCTGGCCAGGCGGGTTTCTCGGCAGAGCTTCATCGCCTCTAATTCCCAATCCGCTTCCTTGGCCGCTTGCCGCTTGCCGCTTGCCACAGCCTCCCACGCAATTGCCGCTGCCACGGCCTCCCGTCGGCCCAAGCCCGATTGGAGAAAGTCTTCCACGTAGCGGGCGAGCGTCGCCGAGTCCCGGACATGCCCTCCTTGCACCGCCGCTTCCAATCCGGAGGAAAAGGCATAGCCTCCGGAGGGGAAGAAACTGTCGATATAGCGCAGCCCTTTCAGCAGTGTGAGTGAGTCCATGGCTGTCATGAGCTGCAGGCGATAGGCAATAGGCTATGGGCTATAGGCAAGAACTGAGGTTGCTTTCCCATAGTCTACGCCCATCGTCCATAGCCTAAAAAAGAAAATACCGCTGCGCCATCGGCAGCAGCGCCAGCGGCTCGCACTTCAAGAGAAGCCCGTCCGCTCGGACTTCGTAGGTCTCCGGGTCCACCTCGACGTGCGGGAGCGCATCGTTCAGCTTGAGGTCTCGCTTCCCGATCCCACGGCACCGTTTCACGGCAACGGTTTTCTTTTGCAGGCCCAGCGTCCTGGGCACCCCGCGATCCATGGCAACCTTCGACACGAAGGTCAGGCTGGTGCCGTAAGGGGCCCGCCCGAAACTCCCGAACATCGGCCTGGTCAGGACCGGCTGAGGCGTCGGGATGGATGCGTTCGGATCGCCCATGGCCGCGGCCATCGGAAAGCCGCCCTTGACGATCATCTCCGGTTTGACGCCGAAGAAAGCCGGACGCCAGAGCACGAGGTCGGCCAGCTTGCCCACCTCGATGGAGCCGACCTCGTGGGCGATTCCGTGGGTGATGGCGGGGTTGATCGTGTACTTGGCCACGTAGCGCTTGGCCCGGAAATTGTCATGGGGTTGCTTGGCCGGCTTCCCTTCCGGCGACAACTGCCCCCGCTGGATTTTCATCTTGTGGGCGGTCTGCCAGGTCCTGATGATCACCTCCCCGACCCTTCCCATGGCCTGGGAATCGGACGACATGATGCTGATCGCGCCCATGTCGTGCAGGATGTCTTCCGCCGCGATCGTCTCGCGCCTGATGCGGGACTCGGCAAAAGCGATGTCCTCCGGCACCCGCGGGTTCAGGTGGTGGCAGACCATCAACATGTCCAGGTGCTCGTCCATCGTGTTCACGGTAAAGGGCATGGTGGGGTTGGTGGAGGACGGCAGGACGTTGGGCTCGCCGCAAACCTTGATGATGTCCGGTGCGTGGCCGCCGCCCGCCCCTTCCGTGTGGAAGGAGTGGATCGTGCGGCCGGCAAAGGCCTTGATGGTGTCTTCCACGAACCCGGCTTCGTTGATCGTGTCCGTGTGGATGGCCACCTGCACGTCGTACCGCTCGGCCACGTCCAGGCAGGTCGAGATCGCCGCCGGGGTTGTCCCCCAGTCTTCGTGGAGCTTGAGCCCGATCGCGCCCGCCTCGATCTGTTCGCTCAACCCCTCGGGGAGGGACGAGTTGCCCTTGCCGAGGAACCCCAAGTTGATCGGGAACCCGTCGGCCGCCTCCAGCATCCGGGCGATGTTCCAGGCGCCGGGGGTACAGGTGGTGGCGTTGGTGCCGGTCGCCGGGCCCGTGCCCCCGCCGATCAAGGTGGTGAGGCCGTTCGCGAGCCCTTCGCCGATGATTTGCGGGCAAATGAAATGGATGTGCGTATCTATCCCGCCCGCGGTCACGATCTTGCCTTCCGCTGAGAGCACCTCGGTGCCGGGACCGATTTCCATCCCCCGGGTCACGCCCGCCATCAAGTCGGGATTGCCCGCCTTCCCGATCCCCGCGATCCGCCCGTCCCTGATGCCGATGTCCGCCTTGGCGATCCCCCAGTAATCCAGAATGATCGCGTTCGTGATCACGAGGTCCAGGGCGCCGCGCGCGCGCGTGGACGAGGGGGACTGGCCCATGCCGTCGCGGATGACCTTCCCTCCCCCGAACTTGGCTTCCTCGCCCGGCATGGTCAGGTCTTTCTCGATCTCGACGATCAATTCCGTGTCGGCCAGACGGATACGGTCTCCGGCCGTCGGGCCGTAGAGGTCGGCATATTGACGTCGAGGAATTTTCATTGCTTCGCTCCTCTCTTAGCTTTGCCTAAGAGGCCGGGCTGAACCTCAACTGCGTGCGTCATCGACCCATTGCATTTTGAAGAGCAACGGGTACCCCGGCACCGCCTCTGAATGTGCGCGGTTGCGAGGTGCGCGACGCGACGAATAAGGAGCGTCACGTCTGCGCACGCCGCCGAGTCGGTGAGGCGGCCGTGTCTTAGAGGTCAGCCCGGCCGCCTCATAAATCCCTGCTCGGCTGCCTGGGCCAGCGCGCGGGCCCGCACGGCCGGATCGTCCAGCCTGCCATTGGTCAGCCCGTTGATGCCGTAGGCGACGCGGTTGCCTCCGAAGGCGACCAGCG
>CAZKHY010000049.1:0-10533 GCA_964552455.1 uncultured Nitrospira sp. | reverse complement strand
CAGGTCGTGTTTCAAAACAACCCGGTTTCCGGCGCGGTCATTCTCGCGGCGATTTACTACAACTCCTGGATCTACGGCACGGTCTGCCTGTTCGGAGCCGTGATCGGGACTCTGACAGGCATGTGGCTCAAGGCGGACAAGGGGCTGATCAAGGACTGGCTGTTCGGCTACAACGCCGCGCTGAGGGCCATGGCCCTCGTCAGAAGAAATAAATGACGTCGAGGGTCAGCGTGTCCTGGCTGTCGGTCGCCGAGGCGCCGCGCTGGAAGACATTCTTGTTGGAATGATCCTGCCGGAACTCCAGGCGGGTCATCAGGGAGCGGATGGGTCTGAATTGCAGGGTGTAGGTCGTCTCCCAGAGGGTCTGCGCGATGTCAGGAGCCGTTGCCGTCGGAGTCGCCCCGAAGCAGACATTGGCCTTGGGGAAGGATTCGGTGCCGTTGCAGGACACGTAGCCGCCGGCATCCTCAAACAGCTCGCTGCGGAACCGGAATCCCCACTGCTCCGTGAAATCGTAGACGAGGTAGCCGGCGACACCGTTCCACCGGGCGTTTTGCGACTGGCTGAGCCGGCTGCTGTTGGTCTGGTTGGCGTAATAGGCTTCCAGGGTGACGGCGGCCTTGTCGGTCACCTGCCATTGCAGCACCCCCCCGCCGAGCACGCGGTTCCCTCCGGAACCCGACGTCTGTCCCGACCTCGGCCCGAAGAGTCCGTAGAGCGTCAGCTTCGTCCTCTCGTTCGGGGTCAGAGTCAGCGCCGATTCCACCATGAGCTTATTGGTTTGATCGCTCGTCGCCGAGGTGATCGAGTTGATCCCTCCGATCGAAAACGACACCTGTTTGCTGAACTCGTAGGAAGCCCGTACGCCGAAGGTGGTGAAGGGTTGCCCCAACCCGAACAGCCAGGACCGGGAGTAGTTCGGATTGTCCGGGCTTTCGAGTTCCTCGTACCCGATGAGGGTGTTGATGCGGCCGGCCTTGAGATCCAGCCCCTTCCCGATCGGCGCGACGTACTGGGCGTAGAGTTCCTGGAAGTCCACGTAGGGATTCAGGTTGGTGCCGCCGATGAACTTCGAATCCTTCCCGGCGTTGAATTTAACCCGGAACCCGGCCCGATCCCAGCCGGACCCGGTTGTGCTCGCTTCCCGGTCCAGCACGATCTTCGCCACGTTCGGCCTGAACTCGTTGGCGTCGACGTCGAAGATCCGCAGTTGGTTGATGCCGTTCGAGGGGTTGTTGAAGTTCTGGGTGTAGGAGCCTTCCAGGTAGCCGGAGAGCGTGATGCCGAGCGCTTTTGAGAGGAGCCATCTTCCTTGGGCGTCCCGACCGATGCCTGCCGCCTGGTCCGCCGTGGCCGCCGCGCCGTCCAAGGCGGCGGCCCTGCCGGCCAGTCCCTGGGACAATGCAACGCAGAGGACAATCCCGAAACACAAACAGCTCGGAATGAGCGGAGCAATCCGGCGCAGGCAGGCCTCCATTGATGCCGCGAATCTTGCCCGAAGCCGGATGGAAATGGAAGGGATCGGACGATGAGGTGCTGTTTGACCGGCTCTTGGCTCGGCTCCGACGCTTTGCCGGAGACCATGCCGCGCTTGCTCTTTGCCTTCCCGCTTTCCCCTCGCTCGGGGCGAGGGATAATTCCTGCGGGTGGTCGGGGCTGAGGCTTACTGCGCGCGTCCGGCGAGCACCGCTTCATCGTGCGCGACGCGCGAGCACGAGACTCGGCCCCGGCCGCCCGCTCCGTCCATCCTCACACCACCAAATGCTGCTTCACCTGTTCCTCGCTCAGCTCCGCCGCCCGCCCCGACGCCACCACCGCCCCTTTGGCCATGATCACGTAGGTGTCGGCCAGCCGGGCCGCGAATTCCATGTACTGCTCCACGAGCAAAATGGCGAACCTCCGCTCGGCCTTGAACCCTTCGATGACGTTTTCTATCTGCTCGACGATGGACGGCTGGATCCCCTCGGTCGGCTCGTCCAGCAACAACAGCTTCGGCTTGGATAGCAGGGCCCGCCCGATGGCCAACTGCTGCTGCTGCCCGCCGCTCAGCACCCCTCCGGCCCGGTCCAACATCGAGGTCAGGGCGGGAAACAGGCTGAACACTTCGTCGAACGCGTCCTTCTCCGATCCGTTGCTCCGTGCGCCGAGCCCGGCCTCATAGCCGAGCCGAAGGTTCTCGCGGACCGTCAGATGCGGAAAGATCTCGCGCCCCTGCGGCACGTAGGCGATGCCCCGCCGGACCCGTCGGTCCGGGGCTTCCTGTGAAATGTCCGCCTCCTCGAACCGGATCCTGCCGGTCCGCGACTTCAGCAGGCCCATGATCGTCTTCAGCAAGGTCGTCTTACCCACGCCGTTCCGGCCCATCAGACAGACGACCTGCCCCGGACCCACCTCCAGCGCGATGTTCCGGAGGATGTGGCTCTCGCCGTAGTAGACGTTGAGGTTATCAAGTTTGAGCATGGTTCTATCGTCGCCCGTCGCTCGCATTTCGTGAAGCGTCAGAATTCGAGGGCGAGATACGCTTCACGAGCAACGCTTCACGCTTCGGCATGCGCCTCTTTTTGCCGGCCCAGGTAAATCTCCACCACGCGCGGATCGGACTGGATCTTCTCCACCGGTCCCTCGCAGAGGACGGTCCCTTCGTGCAGGACCGTGACCGTGCGGGCGATCTGCCGCACGAATTCCATGTCGTGCTCGATCACGATGATGGAATGCTTGTCCGCCAGCGACTGCAGCAACTGGCCCGTCTGCTCGGTTTCCTGGTCCGTCATGCCGGCCACCGGCTCGTCCACCAGCAGAAGCGCCGGGTCCTGCAGGAGCACCATGCCGATCTCCAGCCACTGCTTCTCCCCGTGCGAGAGCGCGCCGGCCCGGACTCCCCGCTTCTCACCCAGCCCGATCGTGGCCAGGACCGATTGGATCCGTTCGGTTTCGGCCGGCGCGGGCTTGGCCCAGAGCGTCGCGAAGACCCCCTTGCTGGCCCGCTTGAGCGAGAGCTCCAAGTTCTCCCAAACCGTCAGATTGCCGTAGACCGAGGGAGTCTGGAACTTGCGCCCGATGCCCAGCGTCGCGATCTCGTGCTCCCGCATCGGGAGAAGGTCCTGATCCTTCCCGAAGATGACGCGGCCCGAGACCGGCTTCACTTTCCCGGAAATGACATCGAGCAGGGTGGTCTTGCCGGCCCCGTTGGGACCGATCACCACGCGGAGCTCGTGATAGTTGACGATGAAGTTGAGCTGGCGGAGCGCCTTGAAGCCGTCGAAGTCGACGGTGACGTCTTCCAGGTAGATGATCGAGCCCCGTTCGCCGGTCACCTCAAGCCTCTCCTACCGTGCAACCGCCGCACACGCGAGTCCGCGCCGACCGGCAAGCTACCGGCGCCCCGGCCCCGAAGCCGCCAGTTGCTTGTCCAATCCGTCGCCGCTGGCTTTCCGGGAAAACAATCCCCCGCCCAGTTTCCGGAGCAGCCCGATGCAGCCTTCCGGGAAAAACAGGACGACGGCAATGAAGAGCCCTCCTAGGAAGAAAGGCCAGAGTTCGGGGAAGTGGTTGGTCAGGATGCTGCGGCCCAGGTTGACGCCGACGGCGCCCAGCACGGCCCCCACCAGGGTGCCACGGCCTCCGACCGCCACCCAGATCACCATTTCGATCGACGGCAGCACGCCGATCTGGGCCGGCGTGACGATCCCCACCTGCGGCACATACAGCGCGCCGGCCAGCCCGGCCAACGCAGCCGAGACCACAAACACGAACAGCTTGTAGTTGGCGGGAGAATAGCCGGAAAACAGGACCCGCTGTTCGCTGTCGCGGATCGCCACCAGCACCTTGCCGGTCCTGGACCGGATGATCCAGCGGCACAGGAGATAGGCGCCCCCCAAGCAGAGCACGGTCACGACGTACAGCCCCCGCTGCGTGCCCGGCTCGCTCAAGCGGAATCCCAGCAGCGTCTTGAAGTCCGTCAGCCCGTTGGTGCCGCCCAAGTTCGTCTCGTTGCGGTTGAAGACCAGCCAGGCGGAAAGCGCCAGGGCCTGTGTGATGATCGAGAAGTACACGCCCTTGATCCGGCTCCGGAAGGCCAGGAACCCGAACAGCGCGGCGAAGAGGGTCGGCACGAGGATCGCCGCGGCCAGCGCAAACCCGGCGCTGTAAAAAGGCTTCCAGAAGAAGGGCAGCTCCTTCACCTGGTTCCAGACCATGAAGTCAGGCAGGGCGCTGCCGTAGACGCTCTCGGTCCCGATCGAGAGCATCATGTGCATGCCGATCGCGTAGGCGCCGAGACCGAAGAAGACCCCGTGTCCGAGGCTCAGGATGCCGGTATAGCCCCAGATCAGGTCCAACCCGAGCGCCAGGACGGCGAAGGCCAGAAACTTCCCGAACAGGTTCAGCGTGAAGTCCGAGACGTGCAGCCAGGAGTCCGTCCCCGGAAGCACGTTCAGGAGCGGCAGGACGATGAGCAGGAAAAAGCCCACCAGCCAGAACGACAGGCCTTCGCCCCGCTCACGTGCCTGATTGCTCGGCTCCCCGTTGGCCATGTTCGTTCGAACAATCGTCACTCGTCACCCGCCATTCGTCACTCGCAAAGAGACTGCGTTTCTACTTCTTTCACGAATGACCAACAACGAATGACGCTTGACGCCTCTTACGATTCGACATGCCGTCCCTTGATGGCGAACAGGCCGGACGGCCTCCGTTGGAGGAAGAGAATCACCAGAACCAGGATCAGCACCTTGCCGTAGACCGCGCCGAAGCTCGGCTCCAGCAGCTTGTTGAGCCCTCCGATGCCCAGCGAGGCCACGATCGTGCCGGCCAGCTTCCCCACCCCGCCGGTCACCACGACCATGAAGGAATCCACGATGTAATTCTGGCCCAAGCCCGGCTCCACGTTCCCGATCAGCGTCAGCGCGCAACCGGCCAGCCCGGCCAGCCCGGACCCGAACGCAAAGGTATAGGCATCCACCTTCCTGGTCGGGATCGCCAGGCAGGCGCTCATGTCCCGGTTCTGCATCACGGCCCGCACTCTGAGTCCGACGCCGGTGCGAAACAGCAGCAGATAGATGCCGATGACGCAGAAGGTCGCCAGGGCGATGATGAAGAGCCGGTTGTACGGCAACTGCACGCCCACCATGACCTGCATTCCCCCGCTCAGCCAGCTCGGGGCCACGACCGAGGTCAGGTCCCCGAAGACCACCCTGGCCCCCTGGATCAAGATCAAACTGACTCCCCAGGTGGCCAGCAAGGTCTCCAGCGGCCGGCCGTAGAGGAAACGGATCAAGGAGGCTTCCAGCATCAGCCCGAACAGGCCCGCCACCAGGAACGAGCCCGGCATGGCCAGGAGGAAATAATAATCGAAGAGCCCTGCCGGAAGATAGGCCTTAAAACATTCCTGGGTCAGAAAGGTGGCATAGGCCCCCAGCATCATGAATTCGCCGTGGGCCATGTTGATCACGCCCATGAGGCCGAAGATGATCGCCAGGCCCAAGGCCATCAACAGCAGCACCGAGCTGAGACTGATGCCCCGGAACAGGGTCTCGATGGCGCTGGTCCAACTCCCCCAACTCTCGATCCGCTCGATTGCGTCCTTCGCCGCTTGCACCGCGAGGGCTTGCTCCGCCTGGCCGGTTCCTTCGCCGGACTCCGGCACAGCCCCGCTCGCCAGTTCCTTCAAGAGCGGGACGGCGTTCTGGCTGCGCAACTCGCCCAGTTTGGTCGCGGCCGCCGCTTTGACGGCCGGATCGTCGCCGGCCAGCTTGATCAGGCTGATCGACTCTTCGATCGTGTAGCGGACCCACCGGTCCGATTCGCCCGCCAACGCCGATTCGAGCCACGTCAAGGCGATCGGCTTCCCGCTCGTCGCCAGGTCACCCGCAGCCGACCGCCGCTCGTTCGGTTCCCGGCTCTTGAGCTTTTCCTTGTTCTTGAGCAGGTCCATGACCGGCTTGATGGCCAGCCGCAGACTCCGGTCCCCATTGACCCGCATGTCTTCCAGCCGCGGGAGCAGCCCCGCGTCGCCTTGCGTGACCAAGGTCTGGGCGGCCGCTTCCTGGATCGCCGCATCCTCGCTCGCAAGATCCTTCAGCGCTTGCTCGATCGCATCGGCGGGAACAATAGCAGCGGGCGGAGAAGCCCCCGCCGGCTCCTCCGCCCAGCTGTTTCCACACAGGACGACCGCCCCCAGGACCAGCAGCAGCCGGCCCAGCCTTCCGGGCAACCTCCGAATCACTCACGCCTCCCCGACGAACGGGCAGCAGTGAACAGCCCAGCCGCAAGGGCGGCTGGGCTGTTCACTGACAGAACCCGCGTCCCGTACTTACGCCTTCTTCTGATACGTCCCCTGATGCTTGATCCAGTCGCAGCCCTTGTCCGGGTTCGTGTACTCGCTCCAGGGCTCAGGCTTGACCAGTCCCTTGGACCGCCAGACCACCTTGAACTGCCCGTCCTTCAAAATTTCCCCGATCAGGACCGGCTTGTGCGTGTGGTGGTTGGCCTCATCCATCTTGATCTCCCCGCCCGGCGCGAGGAACTTCTGTCCGTACACGGCCTTGCGGACCGCATCCACGTCGGTCTTGCCGGCCTTCTCCACCGCCTGCTTCCAGACGTGGACGCCGAAATACGCCGCCTCGATGGGATCGTCCGTGACGCGCTTGTCTCCGTCCGGCAGGTTGTTCTTCTTGCAGTAGGCCTTGAAATTGGCCACGAACTGCTTGTTCTGCGGCGTGTCCACGCTCTGGTAGTAGTTCCAGGCGGCCAGATGCCCGACCAGCGCGGTGGTGTCCATCCCGCGCAGCTCGTCCTCCGCCACGCTGAAGGCCATGATCGGGGCGTCTTCGGCCCGCAGACCTTGGTTCGCAAATTCCTTGTAGAAGGGCACGTTGCTGTCCCCGTTGATCGTGCTGATCACGGCCGCGCCGCCGCCAGCCGCGAACTTTTTGATCTTGCCGACGATGGTCTGGTAGTCCTGATGGTGGAAGGGCGTGTACTCTTCCATGATGTTGGCCGCCGGCACCTTCTTGGCCAGCAACATGGCCCTGAGAATTTTGTTCGTCGTGCGGGGGTACACGTAGTCCGTGCCCAACAGATAGAACTTCTTGTAGCCTCCGCCTTCCTTGCTCATCAGGTATTCCACCGCCGGCACCGCCTGCTGGTTCACCGCCGCGCCGGTGTAAAAGACATTGTGGGAGCACTCCTCTCCTTCGTACTGCACGGGGTAGAAGAGCAGGCCGTTGTTCTTCTCGAAGACCGGCAGGACGGACTTCCGGCTGACCGAGGTCCAGCAGCCGAAGACCACCGCCACCTTGTCCACCAGGAGCAGTTGCTTGGCCTTTTCGGCAAAGAGATCCCAGTTGGAGGCCGGGTCCACGATCACCGGCTGGACCTTGCGGCCCAGCACCCCGCCCTTGGCGTTGATCTCCTCCACCGCCATCAACACCACGTCGCGGAGCGAGACCTCGCTGATCGCCATCGTGCCGCTCAAGGAATGGAGCACGCCGATCTTGATCGGCTCCTTGTCCGCCGCGTAGGAGAGCGCCCAATTCCCCAGGTTGCCCAGCAGGGCCGCCACGCCGAGGCCCGCCGCCGCCTTCGTGCCCTTCACCAAGAAATCACGCCGGGATTCCCCGTTCTCACCCTGCCTCTCATTGTTGTCAGATATGGGCTTCATGGTCATTGCTCCTTTCACGTGAGTCCGAACGACTCACCGTCCGCCGTCAGAAGTTGTACCACACCGACAGGTTGTACTGCTGCCCGGAGAACCGCTCGAAGGTCCCCGCCCACTGCGTCCAGAGGTTCTGGAACTCCGCGCCCAGGTAGAAGTCGGCCCAGATGGGGTGGACCATCGTGACGTAGGTCCGTTGGTTGGACAAATACTGCACGTTCGCAGCGGTGACGCTCCCGTTCAGGTCGCTCTTGTTGGGGTTGTCGAATCCATAGCCGACGAGGAAGGTGTAGGACTTGGTCGGAGCATAGCTGAGCTGCCCCCAGCCGACCAACGTGCGGATCGGCTTGCCGGTCGTCAGGTTCAATTCCTGGTTGTACCGGAAGAACTCCACCCCGAGCCCCTGACCGTAGGCGACCTCGCCGGAGAATTTCAGATTCCTGGTGAGTGGATGCACCAGCTCAAGCCCGACGAGGTAGGAATTGATGTCCTGGCCTGACTGGAAGGTGGATGCACTGGGCATTGGCGCAGACCGGTAGTACCGGTAGGCCACGCTGGCCGCCAGCATCGTTCCCTGCAGACTTCCCGTCCCCGTATAGGCCAGCCGGCCTCCGTAGTAAGGATTCTGTACCGGGTCGTTGAACACGCAGGCGTTGTTTGCAAAACTCCCGCCCGTGCAGCCGCCGGTGCCATCTGCCCGTGCCTGCTGCCTTGTCTGGATGGCGGATAAGCCGCGCTCGAACCGCATGACGGTCAGCAGCCCCTCGACGTTGTCGGTGAACTGATGCCGCACGGTGACCTGCGGCAGACGTTGCCAGAGGTTGCCGCCGTAACCCATGATCGAGAAGTCGATCAGGTCCGGGTGCAAGGCCATGATCGGGGTCCAGTCCATGCCGGCCGTGAGGCTGGTCTTGTCGTAGGTATAGCGTACGTTCGCCAAACGCAGACGGGGCGGCAGGTTGCCGGCATTGTCCGTCTGTCCGTAGAAGTCCACCTCGACCACGCCGGTCAGCGAGTGCTTCCCGTCGGTCCGGTCGGCGCGGACGCCGAACACGCTGTAGCGCGGGTTCAGGGTGCTGCTCGCATTGCCCCCTTTGCCCGCCGCCGTGGCGTACCCGTTGAACTGGCCGGGGTCCAGCGGGTTGTTGTTTCTGCTGCTGTAGATCGCATCCAACTCGACGCGCCCGTACGGCGTGATCGTGCCCTTGCTCTGGTCGGTGTAAATCGCGCTCAGGCAGCCGGCGCAGAGATGGACGGCGGCCTCTTCCTTGCGAAGCAGCCGGCCGGCCCCCTCTTGCTCTTCCGGCTGTATCTCCATTTTCTGACTGTCCGGCTTCTGCTCTTGCGCCAGCACAGGCGATGCGATCACGAACAGCGCGACCGCGAACAACGCCAGGCTGACGATTCCCCACGTGTGCCTTCTGTGCCCGTTGAATGCCATGGCCTCCTCCGTCTCCATAGACCCATTCACCGCAAAGCAAGACCGGAGGGCCTCAGGCAAAAAAAAACGCCCTTCCGGTCCGACATGGACCAAAAGGACGCCGTTGTCCTTATTCCCGTAACCCGTCCGTGCGCCGGAGGAAGGACCCCCTTGTCCTTCTTCCTCGTGTTTGCACGGCGGCACGCTTATAAGCCTTTCAAGCGGATGATGTCAAGGGGTTTTCTCATCCCGTATCGTGGCTGGCCTCCCGTCCTGCACCCACGGACGGGACCGTGAGGAGGCCCTGTCGGTGGTACCGGTGTCCCGTGCGTGCAGCTACGAGACAAGAGTATAATAAAAACGCGGGGCCGTTGACTTGTTGATGAAAGGAGGGCACGCCATGGGAACGCAATCTTTTCTCCTGGGGAGCGGCCTGGTTCTGTTGGTGGCGGTGACGGCAGGCTGTGCGACGGACTCGGCCGATCGTCCCCTCGCGTCGGGCACGGCGATCTCGAAGGATCTCGGCGATCTGGCCTTCCGCTACCGTCTGCAGGCGGCGGAACTCCGCGCGATGGCCCAACGTCTGGAGTTCGAAGCGGACTGGTACGCGACGCAGGGCGGCCAGGACTCCGAACAGGCCAAGCGCAGCCGGGCGATGGCGCAGCAGATGTCGGCGGCGGCCGACGAGGCGGATCAGCTGGCACGCGAATATCGGAGCCGACTGCCGCACAATCAGGTGTACTGAATCAGGACGGCCGGCGTTGAGGGTCAGGGGAGCGACCGCTTGGGGGCTTCCGTCAAGGCCCGGGAGAGCCGGTGGCAGATTACGCGTCCGCCGGCTCGCTCGCACCGGATCAGAGGGAAGGTCCCTTCCTCTTTCCAGTCCGGCCACCCGGACGGACGAGTCGGAACGGTGGATGGCCGATCCGCAGCCTCCTCGTTATTGATCAAACGGAGATGCAGGAGTTCGAGACGTTTATCCCCCTCGCAGGCCTGCCTGGCTTCGAGGGACGGATGTCTCGCCGCACAGTAGGCGGTCATCGCCTGGGCGAGGTGAGCGAAGGCTGCCTCCCGTTCCTGCAGCGCGTCCTCGAGCACCGCATCGTGATGGGCTGACGCCGCACAGCCCCAGACCGCTCCTGCAAGCAACAGCAGCGTCCCCGTCTTCGTGATCATCGCGTGGCCACCTCCCGCGCCCCCAGCGGGACATAAAAAAACGCCCTTTCGGTCTTGCACCAAAAGGACGCCCTTGTCCTCGCGAGGAACCAGGGACACGACGCCGTTGTCTCCCCTGGTCGCTTCGTATCTGCAGTTCTTATATCGAAGGGACGTTCCTCCTGTCAACTAATCTTGTTTTCCACCACGGTTCTTGTGCTAGACTGCCCAACGCAGATCACAACGGAAACACCAGGGCACGGCATGAGGCGGCACACAAGCAGGTCTGGAGCAGCCTGGGCGGGGA
>CAZKHY010000048.1:0-22582 GCA_964552455.1 uncultured Nitrospira sp. | reverse complement strand
ACCAGCTCCCTACAATTAGTCGGCTTCGGCTACACGGTGACGGCTTGCGCAATGCGTGAGAGCGCAAAATGAGTGCCAGCATTGCTGAAGCCGCAAGCCAGGGAAGTTTCCAGCTTGCTGCGGGCGGTTCTGCTTGATCGAGCGATTTGGCACAGGGCGGATTGTGCGGAAGCGAGAAATGCACAGGTGTGTCGGCATATAAGTAACCTGAATCGTTCCCGATGTGTCGGAGTGAGCGGCTCCACCAAAGGCGCCAGAGCTCACCCGTTTGTGTCAAACTGACACGGGAGACAGAACCCGTTGATTTTCTCGCGTAGGAGGGTTTGCCAGACCACTCGGGGAACCCGACGATCGGCCCGGTCTGTTCCAGGGCGGCTCGTTAATGTTATAGTACTGGTCGTGTCTGGAACGGATGGAAGGGCCTAGCCGCTCTCCTCAGACTGTCGCCGTCGGATCGAACGGCGGCGTAGATCGGGGGCAGTCATGGCACCCCGGACAATCCTCCAGATTCTCCTCGCGCTCGTCGTGACCGGATCGTTCCTGGCCACGATGCCCCCCGGGGCCGACTGCGCCCCGGAGTCGTGGATCGACCAGCTCGTTCATCAAGTCGTCCAGGAAAAGGCTGCGGCGAAAGATCAGGCGGCGGGACCGGCCTATGATCGCTATCTCGTGCAGCTCGACCATGTCCAGAAGGCCATGGCGACCGGCCACACGCAGGCGGTCCAACGCGAGATGGACCGTTTCGTGACGATGCTGGCGACGAAGCAAGGGGACATTCCCGAAGCTTCCGCCCTGTCTCTTCTCCACTTTGCCAGCCGAGTGACCCCGCGCGATTTTCTGGGAGCCACGACCCAAGAGCATCTCCGCCTGATCGATCAACTGTTCGTCCGTAAAGCCGAGGAATTAGAAGAACTCCCGGACACCAACTTTCAGACGACCCAGTATCTCCCGGATTCCAGGAAGCGGGAAGCGGGGTGGATGACGGGGGCCCGACTCCATCCCGTAGCCGTTCTCGGCGCGGGCCTTCTGCTGCTGATTTCCCTCGGCGTGCTGGCAATGGTCGTCGTGGCGCTCGGGGTCGGCCAGAAGTGGGATCGGAGAAACGGCGGTGCTCACGGCGCGATGCACATCCCTCAGCGGCCCGATCACCACCCCCTCGACCGCACTAAAAAAGAATCTGCCTGAATCGATTCCACGCCTTCCGGTGACGACCACACCCGTCAATTATCCCCCGGCAACAAAAAGGGGTTAGCCGTTTTAGGGCTAACCCCGTGTCTTTCACCGGTTTCAGTTGGTTGCGGGGAAAGGATTTGGCCTCCGGCCCGGCGGCTTCGCTGTCGGTCGCTCAGAAGGCGACCTCTCCCTCCCAACGGTCGGCGCTCAGCCGCTTCAAATCCTTTGTATCAATGGAAGAAGGTGGTTGCGGGGGAAGGATTTGAACCTTCGACCTTTGGGTTATGAGCCCAACGAGCTACCAGGCTGCTCCACCCCGCGGCCGGATACTACCAATGGGTGGAGCGAGAAGTCAAGGCAAGCGGGATCGTTGATTTCCATTCCGCTGCATGTTAAAGCAGCGCCATGCGCATCGTCTTCATGGGAACCCCCGAGTTCGCGGTCCCCTCGCTGGAGGCGCTGCTGCGCGCGGATGAATCCGACCATTTCAACGTCATCGGCGTCGTGACCCAGCCGGACCGGCCGAAGGGGCGGGGCCAGGAGCTGGCCGCGTCGCCGGTCAAGCAGGTCTGTCTGCGGGAAGGCCTGCCGCTCCTGCAGCCGGTCAAGATGAAGGACCAGGCCTTTCTCGATGCCCTGAAGGCCCGGCAGCCGGACCTCATCGCGGTGGCCGCCTTCGGCCGCATCCTCACGCCGACGATTCTTGCCATCCCGCCCAAGGGCTGCATCAACGTCCATGCCTCGCTGCTCCCGAAATACCGGGGCGCCGGACCGATCCAGTGGGCTGTCATCAACGGCGAGAGGGAAACCGGCATTACGACCATGCTGATGGACGAGGGCATGGACACAGGAGCGATTCTCCTTCAGGAAACGGTCCCGATCGAGCCGGAGGACACGGCCGGCTCCCTCTCGGTGCGATTGGCAGCGGCAGGAGGGCGGCTCCTGGTCGAAACCCTCCGTCGCCTCGAAGCAGGAACCCTGACCCCTCGCCCGCAAGACCATTCCCAAGCCACGCTGGCACCCCTCTTGAAAAAAGAAGACGGCCTGATCGATTGGAAGCTGGGGGCGGTCGCCATCGCCAACCGGGTGCGAGGCATGAGTCCCTGGCCCGGCGCCTATACCTATGCCAAGGATGACCGCTGGCTCATCTGGAAGGCGTCGGCTGTCGATCAGCCGACCGACAAGGCGCCTCCCGGCACCATCGTGGAAGTCAGAAAGGACGGGCTGCTGGTGGCGACCGGCGGCGGGCTGCTGGCCATCTCGGAGTTCCAGCCGGCCAACAGCCGCCGGATGAGCGTCGCTCAGTACCTGGCCGGCCATCCCTTGGCACCGGGGCTGGTGCTCGGCGCAGGCCCGGAGGCCGCATCCGTCGGTGGTTCATGAAGGGCAAGGGCGGGGCCAGGTCCGCGGCGCTGGAAGCCCTGCTGGTGATCGAGCGCAACAAGGCCTTTGCCGATGACGTGCTGGACCGTTGCCTCAATCGTGCTCAGCAGGCTCAGATGGACGCCCGCGATCGGGCCCTGACCTTCGAGCTGGTCTACGGCGTCCTCCGTCACAGGGCCACGATCGACTGGCGGCTCGGTCTCGTCTCGGACCGGCCGCTCGAACGACTCCCGCTCCCGGTCACGATGACCCTGCGGCTGGCGGCTTACCAACTGCTCTACTTGCAGAAAATCCCCCCTTCGGCTGCGGTGAACGAATCGGTGGCCCTCGTCAAGCCGACACAGGCACAGATTCAGACCAGCGGCAAGGATTGGAGCGGGTTCGTCAATGCGGTGCTCCGTTCGTTGATCCGAGCGCCGACCCCTCCCTGGCCTGACCCAGGCCTTGATCCGGTCCTGTCTCTCTCCACCCGCTTCTCCTGTCCCTCCTGGCTGGCTTCACGATGGCTGCAACGGTTCGGGATCGACAGGGCCGAAGATCTCTGTCGCGCCACGCTGGCAATCCCGCCGCTGACGATCCGGACCAACACCCTGCGCGTGACCCGTGACGTCCTGGCAGCCGGTTTGGCCGGGGACGGCTACAGGGTACAGACCACCAAGGTCAGCCCGGTCGGACTGGTTCTGGACAAATGCGGCTCCGTGACGGCCCTGCGACAGTTTCACGAAGGACTGTTTTACGTGGAGGATGAAGCAGGGCAATTGGTCGCGCCCCTCCTGGACCCCCAGCCAGGCGAACGGATACTGGATGCTTGCGCCGCGCCGGGCGGCAAAGCCACTCACCTGGCGGCCCTGATGCAGAATCGCGGCGAGGTCGTGGCCCTGGACCGCAATCCCGGACGCCTGCGCGCCCTGCAGGAGAACTGCCGGCGGCTGGGCGTCACCATCGTCACTTCCGTCGCGGCCGACGCTTCCAAGGACCTCGTTCCGCCGGCGAATCGGACGTTGGGACGGCTGCTTGACCGGCCTTTTGATCGCATCCTGCTGGATGCCCCCTGCTCCGGCCTGGGGGTGCTCCGTCGGCACCCGGAAGGCAAGTGGCAGAAGGAGGAACGCGAGCTGGAGTCCCGTCGGACCCTGCAGCAACGGCTGTTGGAACAAGTGAGCCGCCTCTTGCGGCCCGGCGGGCTGTTGGTCTATAGTACCTGCTCCACCGAGCCCGATGAAAACGAGGAGGTGGTCGAGCGTTTCTGCAAGCAACACGCGGGGTTCCGACCGGAGACTGTAGGACCCTGGTTGCCGGAAGCCGGTCATGATCTCCTGACCACCCAGGGATACTTCTCGACCCTCTTCAATTCCCACTCGATGGACGCATTTTTTACCGCCCGGCTCCGAAAGGCCGCCCTGTGATGACCAGACCAAGTCTGCGCATCGCTCCGTCCATTCTCTCCGCAGACTTTGCCCGCCTGGCGGACGAAGTCGCGCGCGTGGAATCGGCTGGAGCCGACCTGCTGCACATCGACGTGATGGACGGTCACTTCGTGCCGAACCTCACCGTCGGGCCGCCGATCGTGGGGGCCCTCCGCAAAGTCACCGGACTCCCCCTCGACGTGCACCTGATGATGACGAACCCGGACGCCTTCATCCCGGAGTTCGCCGACGCGGGAGCCGACTACCTGACGGTCCACGTGGAAGCCTGTCCGCACTTGCACCGCACGGTTCAGTCCGTCAAGGAACGGGGCGTCAAGGCGGGGGTGACGCTCAACCCGGCCACGTCGCTCTCGACGGTGGAGGAGATCATCACGGAGGCGGACTTGTTGCTGGTGATGTCCGTGAACCCGGGGTTCGGCGGCCAGCACTTCATCCCCTCCGTCCTCGACAAGATCGCGCGGGCCCGTCAGTTGATCGACCGGAGCGGGAGCCGCGCCGCCCTGGAAGTGGACGGAGGCGTCAAGGTGGACAACGCGGCCCGGATCATCCAGGCCGGCGCCGACATCTTGGTGTCGGGCTCGGCCATCTTTTCGAGCCCCGATTACGGCAAGACGATCCAGGCGATGCGGGAAGCCGGCCGGGCGACGGGGAAACCGGCGCCGAGCGCGCAAGCCGGCCAGGCCCGTCGGCGCTAGGCAACCCAGGGCGGACCGGTGGATACTTCTTCCCTCATTGAAAGCCTGCATCCGCTGGAGATCAAGGTCCTCACCGCGCTCGGCCAGGACCAGACGGCCCCTTCGCGGCCTCCCCTCCGTGAGGACGATCTCGCAAAGCTCGCTGCGCTCGAGCCTTCCCAGGTCAGCATGGCGGTCGGATGGCTGTCGGCGAAATCCCTGTTGAAGGTCGATTCCGAGACGGTCACGCCCATCGCCTCCCTCACCAAAGTCGGCGAACGATACTTTGAAAAATACTCCCCGGTGGAGCGGGTCCTGTCCACCATCCGGGCCGCCGCACAGACCGGGAAGCGTCTCACGATCCAGGACATCCAGGCCCGTGAGGGGCTGGAGCCCGCCGAGATGAGCGGCGTCATCGGGGCTCTCAAAAAAGAGGGCGCGGTCCGGATCGTGGCGGGCGGCTATGTGGAGGCGACCGGCGCACCCAGCCCCACGGCCGAGTCGCTGCGCACGCTCTTGAAGGACCTGCACGGGGGGCCGAAGGAATTGAAGCTGTTCCCGGAACCGATGCGCAAGGTGGTGGAGCAGCATGCGGTCAAACGGGGGAACGCCAACGAACCTTTTCGGATCGACGATCGGGTTGAACGGTCCTACCGTCTGACGGCCGAGGGAGAAACTGTCGTCCAGACCCTGGCCCGGCACGGCTTGGGCGAAGAAGTCTCCCAGTTGACGCCGGAGCTGCTCAAGGACGGGAGCTGGCGCGCCAAGCGGTTTCGCAAATACACGATCAGCCTGCGGCCGCCCCGCGTGTCGGCCGGCAAGCGTCATCCCTATCGAGAGTTTCTGGACCTGGTCAAGCAGAAACTGGTCAGCATGGGGTTTCAGGAGATGCGCGGGGAGCTGGTCGAAACCGAGTTCTGGAACATGGACGCCCTCTACATGCCCCAGTTCCACCCGGCGCGGGCCATCCACGACGTCTATTTCGTGAAGGAGCCGACCCACGCGCGCGAGATCGCCGAGCCCTTTCTTTCCCAGGTCGCTTCCGTCCACCGGGACGGGGGCAAGACCGGCTCCGCCGGATGGGGCTACGACTATGACCGCGACCGGGCGCGCCGCCTGATCCTGAGGAGCCAGGGCACGGCGGTCTCGGCCCACCAGTTGGCGTCGGGCCCCCAGGTGCCGGGCAAGTACTTCTCGATTGCGCGCTGCTTCCGCTACGATGCGGTGGACGCGACCCACGCCTGCGATTTCTTTCAGGTGGAGGGGATCGTGCTGGGGCCGGACATTAATTTTCGCACGCTCCTGGGCCTCCTGAACCTGTTTGCGAGGGAAATGGCGCAGGCCAAGGAAAGCCGCTTCCTGCCGGCCTATTTTCCCTTTACCGAGCCCTCGGTCGAACTGCACGTCCGCCATCCGCGACTGGGTTGGATCGAACTGGGGGGCGCCGGCCTCTTTCGCCCGGAGGTGACGCAGCCGCTCGGGGTGGAGGTGCCGGTGATCGCCTGGGGACTGGGGCTGGACCGGATGGCGATGGTGGCCTTGGGCATTCACGACATCCGCGATCTTTTCTCCACAGACTTGGAGCTGATCAGAACCACGCGCGGGCGATTCTGAGGAGCTGTCAGCAATCAGCTCTCAGCCCTCAGCGCGGAGCGGAGAGAACGACGTTTCAGGAGGAGTATTTTCCATTACTGGCTGAATGCTGATTGCTAACGGCTGAAGGCTTCTTCCGATGCCGACCATCTCGATCAACCTGAAAGATTTCGAACAGCTCCTGGGCCAGGAAGCTGTCGGGAACAAGCCGGTCACAGCCGAACAGCTTGAGGCCTGGCTGCCGCTGGTGAAGGGCGAGTTGAAGGACCATGAATCGGACGGCGAGGTGCGGGTCGAGCTCCAAGACAGCAACCGTCCCGATCTCTGGTCCTGCGAGGGAATCGCGCGTCAAATCCGGATCAAGCTGACCGGGACGGCTCCCTCCTATCCCTTCTTCAAAGCCGCGCAACCTTCGAAACGCCGCCTGATCGTCGCGGCGGGTCTGGAACGGGTTCGTCCCTACGTGGCGGCCTGCACGGCGACCGGCTATCAGGTGACCGAGGCGGGGCTGGCACAGCTCATCCAGGTGCAGGAAAAGCTCGCGGATATCTTCGGCCGGAAGCGGCACACGGTCTCAATCGGCCTCTACCGCCTGCCCGCGATCGTGTTCCCGGTCTACTACGATCTGGTCAAGCCGGACGACGCCCGCTTCACGCCTCTGGGATTCGAGGACAAGATGTCCTTGCGGGAGATCCTGGCGGTGCACCCCAAGGGGCTGGAGTACGGACCGATCATCGCCGGCCACGACCGGCTCCCGTTGCTGCGGGACGAAGAAGGCCAGGTGCTGTCGCTTCCGCCGATCATCAACAGCCGCGAGATCGGGGAAGTGCGCGTGGGCGACCAGGAGCTCTTCGTGGAGGTCACCGGCACCGACCTGCTGATGGTGCTCCTGACCTTGAACATCATGGCGGTCAACCTGACGGACCGAGGCGCCGCCGTCAAGGCGGTGGAGGTGGTCTACCCTTACGAAACCGCTCTCGGCAAGTCGCTGCGGACCCCCGTCGATTTCGGCAAGACCCGATCCATCCCGCTCAAGACCATTGAAGCCGCCCTGGGACAGGCTATGGAAGCCAAGCGGGTCCGGGAAGCGTTGCTGGCTTATGGTTACGAGACCAGTCTCTCCCGTGACCAGGTTTCGGTCAGGCTCCCCCCCTACCGGAACGACCTGATGCATGCGGTGGATGTGGTGGAAGACGTCGCGATCAGTTGCGGCTACGGGGAGTTCGCCCCGGTCATGCCGTCCCAGTTCACGGTGGGCGGCCTCTCCCGCGTGGAACAGGTATCCGATCGGATTCGCGATCTGATGGTCGGCATCGGGTTTCAAGAAATCATCTCGAACATCATGGCGTCTCGGCAGGAGCTGGTCGAGCACATGCGCCTGGTCGGCAGCGAGTGGGACCTCGTGGTCGAGGTGGACAACCCCATGACCCAGACTTACGCCTGCCTGAGGCAGAGCATCGTCCCCTCCCTGCTGCGGGTGGAAGCAGCCTCGACCCGCTCGTTCTATCCGCACCGGCTCTTCGAGGTCGGCGAGGTCGCGCAGGTCGACCGGACGGCGGAGGCGGGCTCCAGGACCGTGACGCGGCTGGCCGCGCTGATCGCGCACGCCAGTGCGAATTTCTCGGAGATCCATTCCTGTCTGGACCTGTTGCTCTACTACCTGGACTGTCAGTACCAGTTGGAGCCGGTCACCCATCCCTCTTTCCTGGGAGGGCGGGCCGGACGGATCCTGTCCCAAGGCAGGCCCCTGGGCCTGATCGGAGAGCTGCATCCGGAGGTGCTGGAACGGTGGCAGGTGACGATGCCGGCGGTGGTCTTCGAGCTGGAGGTGGATCGGCTGAGAGAGGAACGCAAGCCCTGATGGCGGATGGCCAATGGCTAATGGTCAGGACCGGATAGAAGACCTTCTCCGCTCAACCACCAGCCATCAGCCGTTTGTTCTTCATTAGGCCGTCGCAGCCTGCTGCTTGGCCAAGTCCGCGAGCTTGTCGAATCCCGCCGGGTCCTTGATGGCCATATCGGACAGCACCTTCCGGTCCAGCAGGACGTTCGCCTTTTTCAACGCATTGATGAACCGGCTGTACGTGAGCCCGTGCGACCGAACCGCCGCGCTGATCCGGGTCACCCAGAGGCGGCGGAAGTTGCGTTTGCGCTTCTTCCGCTCGGCATAGGCGTAGGTCTGGCCTTTGTCCACGGACTCCGTCGCGGTCCGGAACAACCGGCTCTTCCCCCCGTACTGGCCTTTGGCAAGCTTCAGCCGTTTCTTTCTTCTCTGTCTGGTCTTGGGACCGCCTTTTACACGTGGCATTGCGAAAACTCCTTCTTGGCTATCAGCCCTCAGCCAGAAGCTGACCGCTGACGGCTGATAGCTCTTTGCTAGTTATACGGCAACAACCGGGTCACCGAGAGGGTCATGGTGCGATCCACCTCCACGGTGCCCTTCAGCCTCCGCTTCCGATCGCGAGCCTTGCTGGTCAGGATGTGCCGCCGGCCGGCCTTGCGTCGCATCAGCTTGCCGCTCCCGGTCCGCCTGATCCGCTTGCTCGCCCCGCTGTGAGACTTCAGTTTCATACCCGCCATGTCCGTTGCTCCTTCTCTGACTGAACGCCGCCTGCTGACATCCTGTTAGCCCTTCGGCGCGACGATCATGATCAGGCTGCGGCCTTCCATGCGGGGGGCGTACTCGATCGTCCCCGTATCAGCCAGCTCCGTGATCACCGTGTTCATCACCGCCCGCCCCATTTCCTGGTTGGCCATTTCCCGTCCGCGGAAGGTGACCGTGACCTTGGTCTTGTTGCCCTCCGCCAGGAATCCCTTCATCTGCCGGACCTTGATCTCCAGATCATGCTTGTCGGTCCTGGGCCGCAGCTTGATCTCCTTGACTTGCGTGGATTTCTGATGCTTCCGGCTCTGGTGCTCCTTTTTCTGGAGCTCGTACTTGTACTTCCCGTAGTCCATGATCCGGCAGACGGGAGGCTGCGACGTCGGCGCGACTTCCACCAGATCATAGCCGGATTCTTGAGCCTTCCGGAAGGCATCCGGCGTGGGCAGGATACCCAATTGCTCGCCTTCAGGACCGATCACACGAACTTCCCGAACCCGGATTTCCCGATTAACACGCAGTTTGGGGACGATACCGCACCTCTTGATGAAAGGGTTTTACTGTGCTGACACGGCCTGCGCGATGTCGGCCCTGATCAGGTCGATGGCCGCCATCACCGGCTTGCTGCCCTTGTCTTCGCCGCCGCGCCCACGGATCGACACGGTCTCAGCCTGCTGCTCGCGGGCGCCGACGACGAGCATGTAGGGAATTTTGGCCTTCTCGGCTTCGCGAATTTTATACCCCGCCTTTTCGTTGCGCAGATCCACGTCGGCGCGGACCCCGGCCGCTTTGAGCCGCTCAGTGACCTGCAACGCATAGGCATGCTGATGCTCGCCGATGGGCAGCACGAGAGCCTGGACGGGGGCCAGCCACGTGGGGAAAGCCCCGGCGTAGTGCTCGAGGAGAATCCCGAAAAAGCGTTCGATCGAGCCCATGAGCGCGCGGTGGATCATGATCGGCCGGTGCGCCTTGCCGTCCTCGCCGGTATAGGTCAGCTCGAACCGTTCCGGGTTGTTGAAATCGATCTGGACGGTGGAGCATTGCCAGGCGCGCCCCAGCACATCCTTGATCTTGATGTCGATCTTGGGTCCGTAGAAGACGCCTTCGCCCGGATCGATCTGGTAGGCCACCCCGCGGCCTTTCAGCGCCGCTTCCAGCGCCGCGGTGGCCTGCGCCCAGTTCTCCGGCGAGCCGACGGCCTTCTCCGGCTTCGTGGAGACATAGACCTCGAACTCCGAGAACCCGAAGGTCCGGAGCACGAAAAAGGTGAAGTCCAGCACGCGGCTGACCTCGGCCTCGATCTGGTCGGGGCGACAGAACAGGTGCGCATCGTCCTGGGTAAACCCGCGCACCCGGAGCAGCCCGTGCAGGACGCCGGTCCGCTCGTAGCGGTAGACCGTGCCCAACTCCCCGTACCGGATGGGCAGGTCGCGGTAGCTGCGGAGGTGGGCCTTATAGATCATGATGTGGAACGGGCAGTTCATCGGCTTGAGCTGGTACTCGCTGGCCTCGACCTTCATCGGGACGAACATGTTCTCCCGGTAATAGTCCACGTGCCCGCTTGTCTTCCAGAGGTCCAGGCGTGCGACGTGCGGCGAGTAGACCAGTTCATAGCCTTGCTTGAGGTGTTGCTCCCGCCAAAAATTCTCGATCAGGAGGCGCACCAGCGCGCCCTTGGGATGCCACAGGACCAAGCCGGGCCCGATCTCGTCCTGCATGGTGATCAGGTCCAGTTCCTTGCCCAGCTTGCGGTGGTCCCGGCGCTTGATCTCCTCGAGCTTGGCCAAGTGGGCATCCAACTCGGCCTGGGTCGGGAAGGACGTGCCGTAAATGCGCTGGAGCATCGGGTTCCGCTCGTCGCCCCGCCAGTAGGCCCCCGCGCTGGACAGGAGCTTCAACGCCCCCACGGTGCCCGTGGACGGCAGGTGCGGCCCCCGGCAGAGATCGATGAAATTCCCTTGGCTATAGAGCGACACCGCCTGATCGGGCAGGGATTCGATGATCTCCGCTTTGTAGTGCTCGCCACGCTCTTTGAAGAACTCAACCGCCTCGTGCCGAGACATCTCCGTCCGCCTGATCGGATAGTTGGTTTTGATGATCTCCTGGGCCCGCGCCTCGATCTTTTGGAGATCGTCCGGCGTGAAAGGCCGCTCGAAGGCAAAGTCGTAGTAAAAGCCCTCCTCGATGGCCGGCCCGATGGTGAGCTGCGCCGAGGGGAAGACCTCCTTGACCGCCTGGGCCATGATATGAGTGCTGCTGTGGCGATAGACCTCCCGCCCGTCCGGCGACCGAAAGGTCAGCGGCTCCAGCGTCGCGTCCCCGGTCAGCACCGCGTTGAGGTCCATCGGCACGCCGTTGACCTTGACGGCCAGCACGTCGGGGCCCGGCGAGCCGCCGGACCCGCTCAAGGCTTCCCTGGCCGTACAGCCGACCGGCACGTGACGACGGGTCCCGTCTGGCAGCGTGATTTCGATTTGTTGTGTTCCGACCGGCATAGGCTCAAAAAATAAGAAAAGGCATCCCTACCGCCCGGGCGCCCAGGCGGTCCGATGCCCTGGCGGGATGGTAGGCGCGGACGGTCTTGAACCGTCGACCTCTACCGTGTCAAGGTAGCGCTCTCCCCCTGAGCTACGCGCCTATCGTCCGCGGCCATGCTAATATAGGCCCGCCCGTACTGTCAAGAATGTCAAGGGGAACTGAGGCAAGGTGAGGCAAGGATGGGTCCCGAAATCAGGCCCGGCGGCCTTTGTCCCGCTTGAGCGGGATCCGCAGCTCGGTGATCTTCTTCCTCAGGGTATTGCGGTTCATGCCCAGCAGGTGCGCGGCCTGGATCTGATTGCCGTTGGTCTCTTTCAGGACGAGCGTGATCAGCGGCCGTTCGACCGCCCTGATGAGCATGGGGTGCAGATCCCGAGCGGAGCCGTTTTTCATTTCCTTCACAAAATCACCGAGCTTGGACTCCAGGTACCCTTCCAGGCTCGCCCCCGGAGCGGCCGCTTTCTGAGAGGGGCGACCATTGCGATTCGCAACGGCTTTGAGAACGGCAGGGGCCTGGCGCAGCACCGAACGGGACCCGGCCACGATGAACGTGCGGGTCGGATCGACCGCGCGCTGCATCTCAGCTAGGTCCTGGAGCTGCCCTCGCTTGGTCTCCACGACCACCCCGTCAAACGTGCGCTTGACGGCCGCCCGCGGCACGGACGCGAAGTCCTTGGCCATGGTGATCGTGGCCCCCTTGAGGTCTTGCTTGAACTGCGCCTGAAGCTCGAGGTCGGCGCTGAGCAGGAGCAGGCTGAAGGCTGATGTCCGCATGGTCATGAAGGCGTCGAGGAAGAAGAGGGCGGGATTATCCTCCACGGGTCCATTGAAGTCAATCGGGAAATCATCCTCGACCTCACGGACATCGTGCAATGAAGGTGCCAACCCAAAGAACCGCTCTGAATCTTCTGTTTCGCCATAACCCAGGCGAAGGTTCCTGCCAAAAATCGACACAAGATGACGGGAGAGGTCCTCTGCGTCATGGCTCTCCCTTCACACTCAGCCGGTCGAACGATCGGGACGATCGGACTGGCCCAGGCCGGATGTGAGCCAGGATGTAAATCGTGCTTGACACCAGGCTGCCAGAACCTGTATATAATTCTCCTGGCATGTTTATTTCCTATCGGAATACTCGACTATGAAAGTGTCCCTCAAGGCAACCTATGGAATTATGGCGGCTTTGGATCTGGCCCTGCAGAATGGGGACTCTCCCATCCAAGCGAAAGCCATCGCCAGGCGGCAGGGGATCCCTCTCCGGTTTCTTGAGCAGGTCCTGCACGCGATGAAAAAGGCCGGGCTGGTGGATAGCCTGCGCGGGGCGCAAGGGGGCTACCTGCTCAACAAGCTGCCGGGGGAAATTTCCTTGGCGGAGATCGTGGAAGCCCTGGACGGGTCCCTGTCTCCCGCCTCCGCCCGCAGGGCGGCTGCACGCCGCCTCAGGGAGCGGGAACGGCAGGAATTCCTGCTGGCCACGGTGTGGGAGCAGGTGCGGCAAGCGGAACTCGGCGTCTTGAGTGCCATCACGCTTCAGGAACTGGTCGAGCGCCATCAGCAACTCGATCAGCAACGGACCTTGATGTACCACATTTGAGCCCAAGAAGCGGTCAGCCATCAGCGATCAGTTCAGTCTGAACGCTGAAAGCTGACGGCTGAATGCTTCTTAACACGCGAGGTTTGATTATGAGCACTCACCGGACTATTCACCCCGCTGAGATACAGACACAGCCGATCCCACCGGACATTCTCGAAGAAATCGAAACCTTCGAGGGCGAGGCGCAGCGGCTGCTTGATGGCGACGTCTCCAATGACCTCTTCAAGCCTTTTCGCCTGCAGCACGGGATCTACGGTCAGCGGCAGCCCGGCGTCCAGATGGTGCGGATCAAGATTCCGTTCGGCGGGCTCACGGCCAACCAGTTGCGGCGCGTCGCCGAACTGGCCGACCGGTACGCCACGGGCGTCGGCCACGTCACGACGCGCCAGGACATTCAGCTCCACTTCGTCCTGCTCAAGGACGTGGGCACCATCATGCGGGGACTGGCCGAAGTCGGCCTGACCACGCGCGAGGCCTGCGCCAACACGGTGCGGAACGTGACCGCCTGCCACCTGGCCAGCGTCTGCCCGGGTGAGGCGTTCGACGTGACGCCTTACGCCAAGACGGTGGCGCTGCACTTGCTCCGCAACCCGCTCAACCAAAGCCTGCCGCGGAAGTTCAAGATCGCCTTCTCCGGCTGCCGCCACGACTGCGCCCTGACGCCGATCCACGATGTCGGGCTCCTGGCGGCCAAGCGGGAGGACGGGACGATCGGGTTCCGGATGGTCGTGGGCGGGGGGTTGGGCTCGGCTCCCCGCATCGCCCAGGTCCTGCGGGAGTTCGTCCCGATGGACGAACTCATCCCGACGATCGAAGCCGTGATCAAGGTCTTCGACACCCTCGGCAACCGCAAGAACCGCAACAAGGCCCGGATGAAATTCGTGATCGAGAAGCTGGGGTTCGACGAATTCAAGCGGCGCTGGGAGCAGGCCTACGTGAGCATGGGACATGCCCGCCCGGACCCAGGACCGCTCCGGCTGCTCCAGCATCGGGACGAGCCGCCCCCCCTCATCATGCCGGCCTCGGGATCAGCCAAGGCTTCGCTGGGCGGGAACGGAAATGGCTCACCGGCGGGAGCCTCCGGAAACGGCGGGAACGGGCACGCGTCGCCCGAGACCCCTTATCAGATGTGGAAGCGGACCAACGCGGTCCCGCAGAAGCAGTCGGGCTACGTCGCGGCGGTCATCAAGCTCCAGATGGGGGACCTCACGGCCCGGCAGATGAACGTGGTGGCCGATCTGGCCGAGACTTTTTCCAACGGCAATCTCAGAACGACCATCAACCAGAACCTGATCATCCGGTGGGTGCCGGAGTCGCGCCTGGAAGAATTCTACCGCGAGCTGGTTCCGCACGGCCTGGCCGATCCCGGTGCCGAGCTGGTGGAGGACATCATCGCCTGCCCCGGTACCGACACCTGCGGCCTCGGCATCACCTCTTCCAAGGGTCTGGCGCGGGCCATGGCGGAAGTCTTCCCTCCCGGGCTGGTACCCGCAGACCTCGCGGGCACCAGCGTGAAGATCAGCGGCTGCCACAATTCCTGCGCCCAGCACCACATCGCCACGATCGGCCTGCACGGCGTGGGCAAGCGCATCGGCGAGCATGTCGCGCCCCACTACGAACTGCACCTGGGAGGCCAGGTGAACGGGACGGCCAAGATCGGGCAGATGACCGTGAAGCTGCCGGCCAAGAGCGTGCCGGCGGCCATCTCGCACCTGCTCACGATCTACCGCCGCGACCGGCAGGCCGGCGAGAGCTTCCCCTCGTTTCTCACCCGGGCCGGCAAGGCCCTGCTCAAGGAGGAGCTGATCCCCTATACGATCGTCCCGACCTTCGAGGAAGACGCCGCCTATTACTATGACTGGGAAGGAGAGGAAGAATTTATCCTGGAAGATCTTGGCCCGGGCGAATGCGCGGGCGGCGCCCTGGAGATGATCGGCGACCGGATCCTGGAAGCGGAACAGGAGCTTTACCAGGCCAAGCTCCTGGCGGAAAAACACCAGTACGCCGTGTCCGTGAACAAAGCCTACCGGGCGGTCTTGGCCGGCGCCAAGGCCCTGCTGGTCACCGAAGGGCTCGACCCGGCGACGGACGCGGAGACCTTCGTGGAATTCGATCGGCGCCTGGCTGAAAAGGGCTATGTGCCGGCCTCGTACCGGAACCTGGGCTCGCAAATCGGCGATCTGGGTCCGAAAGACACGACGCCCGAGTTCGCCCAGGGCAAGATCGCCTTCGCCCGAGGCTTCGTCGAAGCCTGCAAGGCGGCCACGGAGCAAATCGGAAAAGACCTGAAGCTGAGCCAGGCCGGCGCTCCGGAGGAAGCGGCGCCGCAGAAACCCGCGCCCCAGCCGGTGCAGGCCGAGGCTCAACCGATTGCCGAAGTCGGCGCGGCGCCGGTCTATGACCTGCGGGGCGTGGCCTGCCCTCTGAACTACGTGAAGACCAAGCTGAAGCTGGAGATGATGGACGCGGGCGAACGACTGGAAGTCTGGCTGGACGCGGGCGACCCGATCAAGAACGTCCCGATGAGCCTGCGGAACGACGGCCACAAGATCCTGGCGGAAGAACCCTTGGAGCCGGAAGCGGCGCACTACAAGATCCTGGTCGAAAAGGTGGAAGGGTAGTCATGCGCAGGGCCTGTCGCGCACGGTTATGGTGAATGATGAATGATGAAGGAAGAAAAAATAGTTGAGGTGCGGGGCCGGCCGTCGGATGAGGAGTTGAAGGCACTCAGCGACTCCTTCGAGTCCAAGCAGCCGCAAGACCTCTTGGCCTATGCCCTGGAACGTTACCCCTCCAGCATCGTCCTGGCCTGCAGCTTCGGCGCGGAGGACGTGGTGCTGGTGGACATGATCCACCGGATCAACAAGCAGACTCCGCTCTTTTATCTGGACACGGACTTTCTGTTCAAGGAAACCCATGACGTGAAGGACCGCCTCGTGGCCAAGTACGGGCTGCTCCCCGGTCAGGTCATCCAAGTCAAGCCGCTGCTCACGCCGGAGCAGCAGGCCGCCCGGTACGGGGAGGCCCTCTGGACCCGGCAACCGGACCAGTGCTGCCGGTTGCGGAAGGTGGAGCCTTTGGCCAGGGTGCTGCGCGGTTATGCGGCCTGGATCACCGGGATCAGACGGGACCAGGCGCCGACCCGCGCGAACGCCGGGCTGGTGGAGTGGGACAAGAAATTCCAGCTGGTCAAGTTCAACCCGCTGGCTCGCTGGAGCCCGACGGAGGTCTGGATGTACATCCGGCTGCACGAGGTCCCGCACAACGAACTCCACGACCGCGGCTACCCCAGCATCGGCTGCACCCACTGCACCGCGCCGGTCAAGCCCGGCGAGGACCCCCGGTCGGGCCGCTGGCAGAACTTCACGAAGACCGAGTGCGGGCTGCATAAGTAAGACGTTCATCGTGAAACGCTCAACGTTGAACGGAAGCGATGAACTCTTGCGAATAACGATTCACGTTTAACAACGTTACGTCCGGGAGGAGAAGAGTGAAGAAACTGGCCGTGATTGTGACGGATGGGAGCTACAACAACTTGCTGCAGACCTGCGAACTCGTCCGCATCGCCGCGGCGGCCGGGACACAGGTGAGCGTGCTGTTCCGGGACGAGGCGGCGGGCAAGCTGACGATCGACAAAGTGAAGGACCTGGCGTTTTCGGCCGCCTACAAGGGCCGCGAATCCAAGGTCCGGGATCTGCTGCGTGAGCGCAAACGGCACGACCTCTCCACGATCTTGAGAGAGATCAAGGAAACGGGCGACGTGAAGTTCTCGATTTGCCGCGACTCGATCGAGTACTTCGAGCTGACCGTGGACCAGTTGCTCCCCGAACTGGATGAAGTCCAGAAGGCCGAGGCCTTCTGGAAAGAAGAGGTCGCCCAGGCGGACCAGGTGCTGACTTTCTAGGAAGAGCTTATGGCTAATGGCTTATGAAAGAATTCTCGGAATTCATCGCCAAGATCGGCAAGGGACAGAAAGCCAGCAAGGACCTCACCTGGGAGGAGGCCAAGCAGGCCATGCGTCTGCTCATCGAGGGCCAGGCCTCGCAAGCCCAGGTCGGCGCCTTCCTGCTGGCCATGCGCGTCAAGATGGAATCGGTCACCGAACTGGCTTCCTTCACCGCCGTGGCGCGCGAGTACGTGCCTCCCCTCTCCCTGCCGGCCGGTTTGGCGCCGGTCGACCTGCCGACCTACGCCGGCAAGCAGGACACGTTTCACGCCTCCGTCGGCGCTTCGGTGGTCGCGGCCGCCTGCGGCGCCGCGATCCTCATGCACGGCTCGGAAGGAATCCGGGACCGGCCGGGGACCGCCTCGGCCCTGGCCAGGCTGGGCATCCCGATCGATCTGGCACCCAAACGGGTGACGGAGGAGCTGGCCGCAAAGGGCTTTGCCTATCTCGACATCGCCCTCTACCATCCGCCTGTGGCCCGCTTCCTGGAGTTGAGGCAGGAACTGGGCGTCCGCAGTTTCTTTCATCCGGTCGCCAAACTGCTGAACCCGGCCCGGGCCAAGTCGCAGGTCATCGGCCTCTCCCATCCCCCTTATTTCGAGAAGATGGCGGAGGCCCTGAAGATGTTGGGAGGCCGCCGGGCGCTGATCGTGGGCGGGGTGGAAGGAGACCCGGAGCTCTCGATCGCGGCGGTCACCAGGCTGCTGGAACTCAAGGACGAGCGGACTTTCCCCCTGACCTTGCAGCCCAAGGACTTCGGCCTCCCGCTGGGTTCCTTTCAGGCGATGGCCGCGTTCCCCCCTCAGCAGGCCGAGCAAGAAGCCCTGCTGCTGAGACGCATCCTGAACAATGAACTCCGCAGCAGCCAGAGGGACTGGGTGGTGCTGAACGCCGCCCTGTTGCTCTACGCGGCGGGGAAGGCCACGTCGATCTCGGCCTCCGTGCCCCTGGCCCAGCAAGCCATCGAGTCGGGAGCCGCCTCGCGGAAACTTAACGAACTCGTGGTAATGAAGGAAGCAATCAATGTCTGAAAGTCTCAAAGTCATCAAGTCGAATGCTATTGAGGCCTACTTCCGCCTCTTCCAGCGACTTGAAGACTTTCAGACTTTACGACTTTTCGGCCAAAAGGTCTTAGGATGAAACACCTCCGTCAGCTCGAAGACCAGAGCGTGTACATCTTCCGGGAAGCCTACAAGAACTTCGACAACCTGGCCATGCTCTGGTCCATGGGCAAGGACTCGACGGTGCTCCTCTGGCTGGCCCGCAAGGCCTTCTTCGGCCATGTGCCTTTTCCACTCTTGCACGTGGACACCAGCTACAAGATTCCCGCCATGATCGAATACCGGGACCGGCTGGCCCGGGAATGGCGCCTGAATCTCGTCGTGGGCCAGAACAAGCAGGCCCTGGCCGAAGGGATGAACCCCTCGCTGGGGCGCGTGACTTGCTGCACGGCGTTGAAGACCAACGCGCTGAAGACGCTCGTGGAAGAAAAGGGCTACACCGGCATCATCCTGGGCGTCCGGGCGGACGAAGAGGGGACGAGGGCCAAGGAGCGATATTTCTCCCCGCGCGACAAGAACAACGAATGGGACTTCCGGGAGCAGCCGCCGGAATTGTGGGACCAGTTCAAGACCACGTTTCCGAAGGGGACGCACATCCGCATCCACCCGCTGCTGGACTGGACCGAGATCAACATCTGGGAATACATCAAGCTGGAGAACATTCCCTTCATGAATTTGTATCTGGACCGGGGGGACGGGACCCGCTACAGGAGCCTGGGCTGCGCCCCCTGTACGTTCCCGATCAAGTCCACCGCCAAGAGCGTGGACGACATCATCGAGGAACTCCGCCATACCACCGTGGCCGAACGGGCCGGTCGCGCTCAGGACGAGGGACGCGGCATGGAGCTATTGCGCAAAGACGGGTACATGTAACGGCTATGACCACGACGCTCGCCCAACCAACGGAAAACCTGAACATCGTGATCGTCGGACACGTCGACCACGGCAAGTCCACCCTGCTGGGCCGTCTCTATGCCGACACGGATTCGCTCCCCAACGGCAAACTGGAGAAAGTCCAGGCCATCTGCCGGCAGCAGGGCAAGGAGTTCGAGTATGCCTTCCTGTTCGACGCCTTTCTGGAAGAGCAGGAACAGGGCATCACGATCGACACGGCGCGCACCTTCTTCAAGTGGAGCCAGCGCCAGTACATCATCATCGACGCGCCGGGCCACAAGGAGTTCCTCAAGAACATGGTCTCCGGCGCCGCGCGGGCCGAGGCGGCGCTGCTGCTGATCGACGCGCTCGAGGGGGTGAAGGAACAGTCCAAGAAGCACGGGTACCTCCTGTCGCTCCTGGGCGTGAAGCAAGTGGCCGTCATCGTCAACAAGATGGACCTGGTCGGCTACCGCCAGGACGTCTTTGACGCGATCGAGAAGGAATATCGGGAGTTTCTGACCCAGTTGAAGGTCGCGCCGGAGCGGGTCATCCCGGTCAGCGCCAAGCTGGGGGACAACATCGCCGCCCGCAGCAACCGCATGGCCTGGTACGGGGGTCCGACCGTCCTCGACACGCTGGGCATGTTCCGCAAAGAAACCGCCCGCGCCGACCAGTCGCTCCGCCTCCCGGTCCAGGACGTCTACAAGTTCGACGCCCGGCGAATCCTGGCCGGCCGGATCACGGCCGGACGGCTGAAGGTCGGGGACAAACTGATCTTCTCCCCTTCCAACAAGGCCGCCAACGTGAAGTCGGTCGAAGCCTTCAACATCGAACCGTCACCGACCGACGCCGTGGCCGGTCAGTCCATCGGGATCACGCTGGACGAGCAGATCTTCGTCGAGCGGGGAGAGATCGCGTCCCACGACGACTCGATCCCGCTGGTCTCCACCGCCTTCCGGGTCAACCTGTTCTGGCTGGGGCGCCGGCCGCTGGAATATGGCCGCAAATACCTCCTCCGGCTGGCGACGCGGGAGGTGGACTGCGAGGTGGCGATCATCCACCGGATCGTGGACACGACGGACCTGAACCAGCAGCAGGGCGGGAACCTCGTCGGGAGAAACCAGGTGGCCGAGCTCACGCTGCGGACCAAGTCCCCCGTCGCCTTTGACTGCTACAGCTCCTTCGAGGCCACCGGGCGCTTCGTGCTCGTGGACGACTACGACATCGCCGGCGGCGGCATCGTCACGGAGCTGGTCCGCGACGAGCAGGAGTTCCTGCGCGACGAGGCCCGGCGGCGCGATTTCGCCTGGGTCAAGGGCGAAGTCGGCGCAGAGGCGCGCGCGCAACACTACGGCCACCGGGCCGCCGTCGTCCTCCTCACCGGCGTGGTTCATACGGGGAAATCGTTCCTGGCCCGCAAGCTCGAGTCCCTGCTGGTCGCGGAGGGCCGCCACGCCTACCTGCTGGAGGGGGAAAACCTCCGGCGAGGCCTGGACGCGGACCTGGCGGAGACCGATGCGGCCGGCGCGGCGGAAATGGTCCGCCGCTACGGCGAGGTGGCGCGCCTGCTGATCGACACGGGCCTGATCGTGGTCTCCACCACGAACGCCTTCGGCTCCGCCCACCGCCAGGCCGCCCAGGCGATCCGGACGCTGGTGCACCCGGCGCCCGTCATCGCCGTGCACATGAGCAAGACCGACGAAGAGCCGCCTCCCAACACGGATCTGCATTTTGCCGGCCCCAAAGACTTCGACGAGGCGGCGCGCCGGATCATCGAGGAACTCAAGAAGAAAGGCGTCCTGGCCCATACGATCGGCGCCAAACCGACGTTCCAGTACTCGATCTAGGACAAGAGCTAATAGCTGATAACTGGTGGCTGATAGCTTAAGAGCTGGTTTGACTCCCCGGAAACCGCTGTGCTACGGTAAGTACCCGGTTAAATTCCCTGCGTGAGAGGCGGGACCATGGCAGATAAAGACCTCAAGGCCATCCTCAGCAAGCTCCAATACAGCGATGACGCCAAGGTGATCCAGCAGATCACCGCGCAGATGAAGCAGGTCCAGGCCCGCATGGCCGGCATCAGGCACAAGCTGGTCGTGATGAGCGGGAAGGGCGGCGTCGGCAAGAGCATGACGACCGTGAACCTGGCTCTGGCCCTGGCTCGCCTCGGGCATAAGGTCGGGCTCCTCGACGTGGACCTCAACGGACCTTGCGTCCCGCGCATGCTGGGCCTGCACGGCCGGTCCCTCACGATCACCCCCGACGGCGCCATCCCGCCGGTCGGTCTCCTGGGCGTCAAAGTCGCCTCCATGGATTTCTTCCTGGGCGCCGCCTCGCCGGTCCGGTGGAAGGGGCCGATGGATCTGAGTCCAGTCTGGCTCGGGCTGATGGAGATGAACGTGATCCGGGAGTTCCTGGCGGACGTCATCTGGGGCGAGCTGGATTATCTCCTGACCGACCTGCCTCCGGGAGCCGCGGCCGACAAGCCCCCGGTCATGGCCGGCTTCATCCCGGACTTGGCCGGCGCCATCGTCGTGACGACGCCTTCCGAGGTGGCCTCCGACGTCGTGCAAAAGTCGGTGACTTATGCCAGGGACATGGGCATCAAAGTCCTGGGCATGGTCGAGAACATGAGCCAGTACCGTTGTCCCACGTGCGGCGCCGAGAACGAGCTCTTTGAAGGGAATACCGAGGCCATGTGCGAGGCTCTGGATCTCCCGCTCCTCGGCCGCATCCCCTTCGACCGCACCCTGGCCCGCACCTTCGACAAGGGTGCCCCCTTGCTGGACGCAGACTACCCGACGATCAAGCGTTACCAGGAAATTGCGGAGCGGGTGCAATCGATTTTAGATTACAAGAAGGTCCTGGCGGAGAAACTGTAAAAAGCATTCAGCCATCAGCGATCAGCGGTCAGCATAAGATGAGGGGGAACCCGGGAGCGTGATCGGCGGTTCTCCTTTCTGGCTGACAGCTGAAGGCTGATAGCTGGCTGCTCCCGCGAAAGGGAGTGCGTCATGAAATTCGTCTGCCTAAACTGCGAAACCTACATGAACTTTGAAAAAGTCGAGAAGCCGGCCGAAGGCTCGCTCGGCGTCTTCTTCGGCTGCCCCTCCTGCGGCGCCAAGTTCTCCATGGTGACGAATCCCGGCGAGACCCAGATGGTGAGCTCGCTGGGGGTCCAGCTCGGCGGACGGGCCGCGGCGGCCCAGCCGTTCGAAATGACCCGAGGCACGCTCAAGGATGAGGCCCTCGCCGGCTCCGGCCAGATGGCGGCCTATTTGAACGAAAAGATTCAAGGCGGCCAGCCGGCCGGAACCAAAGCCGGCGCCACGGCCACGGCGCCTAGTGCTTCCGCCCAAGGCAAGGAGGGAGAAAAGACTTCCGGGGGCTGCCCCTTCTCAGCCATGGTGGCGCAGATGGGCCTGACGTCGGGAAGCCAGGCGGGGAGCGCGGCGTCGGACTTCACCTGGACGCCGGACGCGAAAGAAAAGCTGGAGCGGCTGCCTTCCTTCGTGAAGCCCATGGTGCAGAGCAGCGTCGAAGCTTATGCGCGCAAGCAGGGCTACACCACCATCACCTTGCAAGTGATGGATGACTCCAAGAACGATTCGAACGGAGTTTCCTGGACGCCCGATGCGGAGAAACGGCTGGAGAACATTCCGGACTTCATCCGCCCCATGGCCCGCCGCGAAATCGAACGGCTGGCCAAAGAGCGCGG
>CAZKHY010000047.1:0-22740 GCA_964552455.1 uncultured Nitrospira sp. | reverse complement strand
GAGGAACGGCACGAGGAACGTCAAGGAGAAGAAAGGCAAGGTCGTGTTGCTCTGACCTTTCGCCGGGGTGGTGATGATGCTTCGCGGGCCACGCTGTACCGGGACGGAGGGCGCGAGGTTGTGGCCAGGGCCGGTCAGGCGTGGCGAGGAAACCGGATGACGCCGCAGACGTCACAGACCGCGTTGCTGCCAGGGTTGAAGAGCCTGGGGCGCCGGCACGAGCTGATCTGGCTGCTGACGGTCGATGCCTTGCGCAAACAGTTTGCCGGCTCCGTGCTGGGGCTGTGGTGGGTGCTGGCGAAGCCCTTCCTGCTGGTCGGGCTCTACGCGTTTTTGTTTCTGGGAATTTTTAAGCCCGCGGTCAGCCCGGGTCTCGACGGCCCGGAGTACCTCTTGCTTTTGCTCACGGGGATGGGACCGTGGCTGCTGTTGGCGGAGCCGCTGACCGCCGCGTCGGGCGCCATCGCCGCCAACACGCCCCTCGTGACCAGGGTGGTCTTCCCCACGGAGGTGCTCCCGGTCTGTCGGGTGCTGGGGGCGGCCGTCTCGGGGTGCGCGACGCTCCTGTTCCTGGGCGTCCTGCTCGCCTACCAGGGACGGTTGGGTCTGTGGGCCGCGGCCGTGCCGGCGGCGGTGTTCGTCCAGTTGCTCTTCGTGATGGGGTTGGCCTGGGTCCTCGCGACGGTGTGCGTGAGCCTTCCGGACTTCGCCCAGGCCCTTCCGTTTTCCCTGAACGTGTGGCTGTTCCTGAGTCCCGTGGTCTATACCCCGGACATGTTGCCGGCAGGGTGGAGGTGGATCACGGCACTCAACCCGATGTCGCACGTGATCGCGATTTACCGGGCCCTGCTCTTGGGCAATACGGCGCCCGATCTGACGCAGGTGCTGACGGTGAGTATCGTGGCGATCATGAGTTTCCTGGGCGGATACGTGATCTTCATGAAACGGCGGGCGATCTTGGCGGACCTCGTCTGATGGCGGCGATTGTCGTCCACAATCTGTGGAAGGTCTATCGGTACTACCCGTCCAGGGTGCACCGACTCAAGGAGTGGGTGTGGCTCGGGCACAGGGACTATGCCACGAAACTGGAGGCGCTGCGCGACCTGTCGTTCAAGGTTGAGCCGGGGGAATCGGTCGGGGTCATCGGCCGCAACGGAGCGGGAAAAAGTACGTTGCTCAGGGTGTTGGCCGGCATCTCGCCCGTGACGTCTGGAACCTGCGAGGTCTCGGGGGCGGTGTCGGCCATGATCGAGCTGGGGGCGCAGTTTCATCCCGATTATACGGGGCGGGACAACCTGTTGATCAGCGGAATCATGCTGGGGCTGTCGCGCCGGGAGGCGGAAGCACGGTTGGCCGGCGCCGTGGAGTTTGCCGAACTGGGTGCGCAGATCGACCAGCCCTTGCGGACCTACTCGACCGGGATGCAGGCACGACTGGCCTTCGCGGCTTCGACGCTGGTCTCCTCCGACGTGCTTCTCGTGGACGAGGTCCTGGCCGTCGGCGACCAATTTTTCGTGAAGAAGTGCATCCGCCACATCCAGGAATACCTGCGAACCGGGCGGACCCTCTTGTTCGTCTCGCATGACCTGACGCTCATCCGCGCCCTCTGCCAGCGCGTCTTGTGGGTGGACCAGGGACGGCTGGTTGCGGACGGCGCCGTCGGCGAGATTTGCCGGGACTACCGGCGGTCCATTCAAGAGGAGGAGAATGCGCGGGGTCTTGTCAAGAACCGGAAAGTCCAGCCGTCGCGGGCTCGTCCGCAGGGTGACAGCCGCGCGGTCACGGCCGACGAACAGATTCAGATTACCGGCGTTCGGCTGCTGGACGGTCAGGGCATGGAACGAGCTTGTTTCGTCAGCGGGCAGACGCTGACCGTCCGGATCGGGTACCGGTCGCGGATTCGATACCGGAATCCCAACCTCTCCGTGACGATCGAGCGAATGGACGGGACGATCATGACCGCGCATTCCTCCAAGGACCAGGAGCTCGAAACCGGGGACATCGAACCGGGGGAAGGGTGTTTCGAGCTGGTGTTCAGCCCTTTGGTGTTTGGCCCCGGCACCTATGCGGTGCACGTGGCCATGACCACGGATGAGCTGCTCGCCTACGGCGACACGAATTTCGATCGCCTGGAGGGCGCTCAGGAGTTTACGGTGGTCGCCGCCGACAATCGGTATGCCGTGGCGATTGCGCATCCGGTTGTCTGGAAGCGGGAGGGACGGCCGTTGCGGGTGAGGGCAGCCGATCCCCGCAGCGCCCCGTTCCGCTGACCCTGTCCCGCGCGGCGCATTCCTGGGAGACCCCGAGGAACCCCATGCGAATCCTCGTGCTGCAGTCCGGCCCGTTCGAGCATTTCCTGTCGGCCGCGCGGGCTGCCGCGAAACGCTATCCCGCGGCTGCCGTGGTGAGCCTTGTCCGGGACCTGGATCTCGCGCGCGCCCGTACTTCCGGCCGGTTTGCGGAGGTGCACCGGATGCCTTCCCAAGCCGGGCTTCTGGCAACGCCGGCGCCGTGGAGCAGCGGCGTGGATCTCTGCGTGGTGCCCTTCGAGGATCGGCTGGGTGTCCGCTACTGGACGTTCCGTCGTGTGCCCATCGTCCACGGGATCGCGCGCGTGGCTTCCTACAACAACCGTGGCCGGTTCCGAGAACGGAGCCGTGGCCTCTGGATGCTGAACAGCCTGGTCGCGTGCGCGGGCATCCGTGCTCTGCAGGCATCGGTCCGGCGTCTGTGGGGGCTGAGCCGGCGCTGGGGAGATCTGCTGGGGCTCTTTGCCCTGGCGGGGGGCGCGCTCGCGCTCAAGGGGGGCCGGGCGGTGCGCACGCTGCTGGTTCGTTCCAGCCCGGGCGAAGCTCGTCCGGTGGGAAGGCGGCCGGTGGTGCTGTTTATCCCAAGCCTGGGTTTGGGCGGGGCTCAGCGGCAACTGGCGTCCTACCTCAAGCATCTCGATCGCAGCCGGTGGGCCCCGGCGGTGGTCACGTTGACCACGCCGGACCGGTTTTTCGAGCCGGTGATTCAATCGCTGGACGTGCCGATCACGTACCTGGACCCCTATCGACGGTTTGAGAAGATCGGCGTGGTCCGGCAGCTCATCGGTCATCTTCGCGCGCAGCCCTGCTACGTCCTGCACGGTTGGTTGCACTATGCGGCGGCCTTGGGGGCGATCGCCGGAACCATCGCCGGAACCCCCGTCATCGTCGGCTCCCTGCGCAGCGAGCGGCCCGGCCGGTTCCCGTGGTTTTATCCGAAATGGCAGCGCGGCATCGATGTGCTGACGGCGCCGCTCCAGACATGCCTGATTGCCAACTCGCAGGCGGTCCGTGAGGAACACCGGCGGTGGGCCTTCACCTCGGCCGGCCGATGCCGCACGGTCTACAACGGGATTGAGGTGGACGAGACGGGCGTCTCCGACGGTGTCCGACGGGACCGGCTCCGGGCCGAGCTGTGCCTGCCGGCGGGGGCTCCCTGCGTGGGCATCGTGGGACGCCTGTCCCGGGAGAAGGACCACGCCACGTTCCTCCGGGCCGCGCAGATCATCGGCCGATCAAGACCCGATGCGCGCTTTCTGATCGTAGGGGACGGTCCGATGAGGCCTGAGATCGAATCGGCCATCAGGCACCTGGGTCTCTCCGGCCGGGCGGCGGTGCTGGGAGAGCGGCGGGATGCGTTGGCCCTGATCGGTCTCCTGGACGTGCTGGTGCTCACCTCCACCAGCGAAGGCCTGCCGAACGTGCTGCTGGAGGCGGCCGTGCTGGAAACGGCGGTGGTGACCACGGCGGCGGGCGGCGCGGCCGAAGTGGTGCTGGACGGAGAGACCGGCTTGGTGGTGCCGTGCGGGGACGCGGAAGGCATTGCACGGTGTGTCCTGGGCCTGTTGCAGGATGAAAGCGTGAGAAAGCGGCTGGCCGCGGCGGCGCTGGATCGCGCCAGGACGTACTTTTCCGCGGATCGGGCCGCCGCCGCGATCCAGGCCTGCTACGGGGAGAACCGTGAAGTCACCGTGTGACGCTGGTTCTTGGCCTGCCCGGGCGCATCGTCGATGCCGGGACGTCATTGCATGAAAGACTCGTTGCTCCAGTATCTGGTCTGCCCGGATTGCAGGGAATCCCTGGCGCTGACCGTCGCGGGCCGCGACGGGGAGGAAATCGAGCGGGGACACTTGCGATGCGGGCTCTGTGCGCGCGTTTATCCGATTCTCAAGGGGATCCCGAGGTTCGTGGAAACCGACGCCTATGTCGGGAGCTTCTCGTTCCAGTGGAACGTGCACCGAAAGACCCAGGTGGATTCCCTCTCGGGCCATTCCGAGTCGCACAAGACGTTCAAGACCAAGACCGGCTTTGCGGAATCCGATCTCACGGGCAAGCTGGTGCTGGATGTGGGATGTGGAACGGGCCGGTTCATGGAGGTGGCGGCCGACTGGGGCGCCGAGGTGATCGGGTTGGATTTGTCCTACGCGGTGGACGCCGCTTACGCCAACATGGGCCGACGGCGAGGGATCCACATCGTGCAAGGGGACGTCTTCAAGCCGCCGTTTCGCCCGTCCACCTTCGACGCGATCTACAGCATCGGCGTGCTGCACCACACGCCCAGCACCAAAAAGGCGTTCCTGGCCTTGCCGTCGTTGTTGAACCCGGCCGGTCTGATCGCGATCTGGGTCTATGTCTGGGCGGGAGACTATTCCAAGCGTCTGGACCGGGTGCGGGCACTGACGGTCGGGCTTCCCGAGCGGCTGCTGTACGGACTCTGCTGGGTCTGCGTCCCCTTGTTGCACGCGCTCGCCCGGGTGCCGCTGCTCGGGAGGGCGGCCCAGTATATCCCGACCAGCAACCAGCGGCGGGGCCTGGCTTGGGATGTGATGGACACGTTCGACGTGTATTCTCCCCGCTATCAATGGAAACACACGGAGCCGGAAGTCATGGGCTGGTTCAAGGAGGCGGGGCTGGAGGAGGTGCTGGCTCTGAGTTTTCCCGTATCGGTCCGGGGGCGCAGGCCGGCGGCCTGAAGGGGAAGGCGCGCCCTGGCCTTGGCGCGGCATGGGGGCTGTGACGATGTGCGGGATTGCGGGACAGGTGACAGCGGATCGGAGGCCCGTGGATACGAGGACGATCGCGGCCATGGGGGCGAGCCTGCGCCATCGGGGGCCTGATGATCAGGGCCTCTACGTCAAGGGCCACGTGGGTCTGGCGCATCAACGGCTCAGCATCCTGGACCTGAGCCGGGCCGGCCGCCAGCCCATGGCGAACGAGACCGGCTCCGTCCGGGTCGTCTTCAACGGCGAGATCTACAACTACGACGAGCTGCGCGCGAACCTCCGTTCTCCCAGAACCTTCCGTTCCCGGACCGACACGGAAGTGTTGCTCTACCTCTACGAAGACTACGGGCTCGCGTGCCTGCCGATGCTCCGGGGCATGTTCGCCTTCGCGATCTGGGATGAGCCGGCCCAGCGCCTGGTGCTGGCCAGGGATCGGCTGGGCAAGAAGCCGCTGTTCTATTCGGCGGATCATCGAGGCCTTCGCTTTGCGTCGGAGTTGAAGGCGCTGCTGGTGGATGAGCCCGTTCCGGCCGTCGACCCCGTCGCCTTGCACCATTACCTCACCTTCCAATACATCCCGACTCCGCTCACGATTTTCACAGGCGTTCGGAAGCTCCCGCCCGGACACGTCCTCGTCTATGAACAGGGGCAGGCTTCTGAGCGCGCCTACTGGGCGCTCGATTACGACGACAAACGCCTGGGGCGGACCGAGGGGGAGATCCGGGAGGAGTTCACCTCGCTCCTCGCCGAGTCGGTGAACGTGCGGCTGGCCAGCGATGTGCCGTTGGGCGCCTTCCTGAGCGGCGGCGTGGATTCCAGCAGCATCGTGGCGGTGATGAGCCGGTTGACGTCCCGGCCGGTCAAGACCTTCTCGATCGGGTTCAAGGAAGAGGCGTTCAACGAATTGCCTTATGCCAGGGAAGTCGCGACCCGGTTCGGGACGGACCACCATGAATTCATCGTCGAACCCTCTGCGGTGGAGATCCTGCCCAGGCTGGTGCGGGTCTACGACGAGCCCTATGCCGATTCCTCGGCGATCCCGACCTACTATGTCTCCCAGCTCAGCAAGCAGTTCGTGACCGTGGTCCTGAACGGGGACGGAGGCGATGAGTTGCTGGCCGGCTATCCCCGCTACAGCGTCCTGCCCTGGGAGCGGCGGGCTGAGCGGTGGCGGTCCGGATCGACCGGCGATTGGCTCAGGACGCTTCTGGCGGCCGGTTCGGGGGACGGCCGGGGGCCGAGGCCCTTCCGGAAGCTCGATCGGCTGTTGGCGCCGTTCAGCCGGACGTACCTGGGTCGCATCCGGTACTTCTCGCAGGAGGAGAAAAACCGGCTCTATCAGCCGGACTTCCGGGCCCTGGTCGACGGCACCGACTCCTATCGTCTCCTGGCGTCCTGGTTTGAAGAGGCCCGGGCCACCGACTTGCTCGATCAACTCCTCGCGGTGGATACGCGCAGCTATCTGCCCGACGATCTGCTGGTGAAGGTGGATCGGGCGACGATGGCGCACGGGCTCGAAGCCCGCTCGCCGTTCTTGGACCACAAGCTGGTGGAGTTCGCCGCCTCGCTCCCGGTCGAGATGAAAGTCCGCAACGGGCAGGGCAAGTATCTGCTCAAGGACGCCATGCGCGGGATTCTGTCGGACCGGATCCTGGACCGGCCCAAAATGGGATTCGGGGTGCCGATCGATCGCTGGTTTCGTGAAGACTGCCGGGACTTCATCCGGGACATCCTGCTGTCTTCGAAGGCCGTCGGCCGGGGGTATTTCAGGCCGGAGAGCGTCCGGGAGCTCCTGGATCGCCACCAGCAGGCCGGGGAGAACTGTGCGTACCGGCTCTATGCCCTTCTGATGCTGGAGCTCTGGCACAGGGACTATGTGGACGAGTCGCAGCCATGCAAGCTGGAACTGGCGCAAGTACGCTGACCTTGGTCTGTCCCGGTTGCCGGACAGTCCTGACAAAAGGGGCGGAGTCCTATGCCTGTACCGCCTGCGGGACGGTCTATCCGGTCCTGGGGGGGATTGCCCGAATGCTGCCGGCTTTGACTGGCGCCGAGGAGCAGACCAGAAGCGCGTTTGATTTCGAGCATCGCCGGTACGGGACCGCCCGGTACTTGCGGATCTCGCCCGAATTGGTCGAGGCCTGGCTGGCCGATGTGCGGTTGCCGCGGGACTATTTTCACGGCAAAACCGTCCTGGATGTCGGCTGCGGGTCCGGTCGCTGGACCTACGCGATGGCCTCCTTGGGAGCCAAGGTGGTGGCGGTGGATGTGAGCGACGCGGCTGTCCAGATCACCAGGGAGGTCACGGAGCGGATGGACGGGGCCGGGGAAGTCACGGTCATCCAGGCCAGTCTGTTTCATCTGCCGTTTTCGCCGGAGCAGTTCGACTTTGCGGTGAGCTGGGGCGTCCTCCACCATACGTACGACACGGCCGCGGCCTTTCGCGGGATCGCACCGCTCGTCCGTCCCGGAGGGCTGCTCTATGTCATGGTCTATGAGCGACGCAATCCCGTGAAGGTGGCGGGGACGGAACTGCTGCGCAGGGTCCTCCGCAGACTGTCCCCGGAAGCGCGGTACCGGGCCTGCGGGTGGCTGGTGATCAGGAACCGCCTCTTGTTTCACCTGGTCCGCGGTTTCATCGCCTGCGTCCCGGCCCGTGATCTCTCCGAGGCCCTGGATACCAGGACCGCTCAGTTCGGGCTCTATGATTGGTATTCGCCCCGGTACAACCATCTCCATCGCGTCGAGGAAGTCCGGGGCTGGTTTCAGGAAGCAGGGTACGAGGACCTCCGCTTGACGACGCCGATCAAGTACGGTCGTCCGCTGGATGTCCTGCGGTTCGGGGAATGCGGCGGTTCGATCAGTGTCAGGGGCAGACGGAGCAGGATCACGGTCGAGTCAAACGGCGGTCAGGGAACCGATCAGGAACGGGTCAGGATAGCCGATGCAGTTGGCACCCAGGTTTAGCCAGACAGTCACCGGCCGGCCGTTGAGGCCGTCTCCTGCGTCCGACGCTCGGGCGACCGAACTGAAACGGGCGGACGGGCAAGAGGAGGCCAGCCGGCCGATCAAGGTCTGCTTCATCTCGCCGCTCGGCTACGGCCTGTACCGACCGGACAGCGGGCTGCCCTTCGGCGGGGCGGAGGTGCAGTTCTACCTCCTGGCGTTGGCTCTGTCCAAGGAACGGGACTTCAACGTGTCCGTCCTCACGACGGTGGAGGGGCCGCCAAGTATGGAGCGGGAGGGACCCGTGACCCTGTTCACCAGGCGGGGACGGAAGCGGCTCAGGGGAGGGCGGGGAGGCGCCGGCCATCCCTTCAAGACCCTGTGGGGTTATGGAAGCGCGTTCCTGGACATGCTGCAGCAGCTACGGACGATCGATGCGGACCTGTACCTGCACGCGGGAGCCGGGGTGGAAGTCGGAGCCTATGCGCTCATCTGCCGTCTCTTGCGTCGCCGCTTCCTTTACGTGGTGGCCTCGTCGGCCGATCTCTGCGCACCCAACGGGACGGTGAAAGGCCCATTGAAAGGACTCTATCCCTTGGGGCTGCGCCTGGCCGACGCCGTGGTTTGCCGCACCAACGAGCAGGTGGCCGATCTGAAGAGGCGATACGGGCGTGACGGTGTATTCATTCGCTCAGGCCATCCGGTTCCCGCTCCTCCTCACGTTGCACCCCTCACGCCTCACGCAATTCTCTGGGTCGGTCGGGTGCATCCCTTGAAGCAGCCGGAGTTGTTCCTGGACCTGGCCAGACGATTGCCGCAGGAACGGTGCGTGATGGTCCTCATGAGGGACGAAACCCATGAAAGCCTCTTGAAGACGATCGAAGCCGGGGCTGGTTCCTTGCCCAACCTGACCCTCAAGGAGAATCTGCCGTTGCACGAGGTGGACCGGCTCATGGAGCAGGCGAAGCTCTTCGTCAACACGTCCGCCTACGAGGGGTTTCCGAACACGTTCGTGCAGGCGGCGTTGCGCGGGGTGCCGATCATGTCCTTGACGGTGGATCCGGACGGCGTCCTGTCCCGTCATGGAATCGGCTTCTGCGCCGGCGGCTCATTCGAGCGATTGGTCGAAGCCACAAGCCAAGTCTGCGTTTCGGAGCCTGCACGGGAAGATCTCTCGGTCCGGGCCCAAGCCTATGCCAGGGAATACCACGATCTGGATCGCTCGGTGCGGGACTTGAAACAACTGCTCTACGCGATGACCGGGCCGTCCCGGCGCAGGACGGCGTGAAAAGGGAGCTATGAGAACACTCAAGCTCTGTTATGTCGGGCCGGCCGACTCGGTCACGATGAGGCGCTGGGTGGAGTGGTTTGCCGCCCGGGGCCATGAGACAACGGTCGTGACGGTGGAACCGGCCGATCAGCCCCCGGCACACTCGTTCCGAATGTGTGACGTGAGGACGTTGGAGCGGCCGCGGAAGCTGGGCCGCTTGCTGTCCGCTCTGCGCATGGCGCTTGCGCTGCGACGGATCAAGCCGGATGTCGTGCACGTCCATTACGCCAGGGGGCTGGCTTGGGGCCTGCCGCTGGCCGGCCCGCATCCGTTGGTTGTGACCCCTTGGGGAAGCGACGTGCTGGAAGAACAGGGAGCCTTCAGGGAGTGGTACAGCAAACCCTTGACTCGCGCGGTCCTGAAGGGGGCCGACCTGGTGACCGTCCATTCCGCTTATATGGAAAAGCGGGTCCGTCCGCTGCTCCGGGCCGAAGTCCCCGTCGCCCGGATCGGCTGGGGCGTGAACCTCACACTGTTCCAGGGAGGATTAAACGTCCGACCGCTGAGGCAACAATGGGGGATCGCCGAGGCACGGAAGGTCGTCTTCAGCCCCAGGCTGGCGCAACCGTTCTACAACCACGATCGGATCATCAGGGCGCTGCCATCGGTCTGCCGACAGGTTCCCGAGGTGCTCCTCGTTCTGTCGGAGCAGTTCGCCGACCGGGACTACGTAACCGGGCTGCGGAAGCTGGCCGCGGATCTCGGCGTCGCCGGAAAAGTCCTGTTTGTCGGGGCGATCCCTTATCAAGCCATGCCGCTCTGGATGAACCTGGCTGAGGCCCTGGTCATGGTGCCCCGATCGGACGGGATGCCCAATACGCTGCTGGAGGCCATGGCCTGCGGGACCGTCCCGGTCCTCGGCAAGCTGCCGCAATATGACGAAGTGATCGACCACGGGGTGAACGGGTTTCTGATAGAGCCGGAACCGGACGCAATTGCGGAAGGGCTGGTGCGAGCCCTGTCCGGTGCTGTTGATCGGGCTTCCCTCGCCGAGCGCAATCGGAGGTTCGTGATGGAGACCGCCGATCAGGACCGAGAAATGCTTCGGATGGAAGGCTGGTATGCAAAGTTGGCCAAGGCCGACACCGCCAAGAGTCCGGTGCCAGTGGCGAGATAGAGAAGAGAAAAGGAATCGTCTCCGTATGGAAACAAGCACGCCATCCCGTCGTCGCCTCATGCTGCTGACGGTGGGGCTGGGAGTCGGGGGGACGGAGGGGCAGATCCTCGAACTGGCTTCACAGCTTGACCGCGGGCGGTTTGCGGTCACGGTCTGCGCCCTCAAAGGCGACGGGGTGATTGCGCAGGAGCTGCGCGACCGCGGCGTCCGGGTCATCACCCTGGACGGCCAAGGGGCGTGGGACGTCAGGGTGCTCTATCGGTTGTTCAAGGTGATCAGGGCCGAGCGCCCGGATGTGATCCATGCGTTTCTTTTTTGGGCCAACCTCGCGTCCCGAATCGTGGGGCGACTGCTTCGGGTGCCCGTGCTCATCTCGTCCTACCGGGAGCTGGCCGGGTGCAGGACATGGCCCCGCCGGATGGCGGACCGGCTGACGGGCCGGTGGGTCCATGCCATGACTTGCTGTTCGGAGGCCGTTCGGGAGCTCACGCTCATGACGGTGGGAGGGGAAGCCCGGAAGTACGTCACCATCCACAACGGGATCGATCCCGATCGCTTCACCGCCGGCCGGAGGCTGACCGGATCGGAACTGGGGTTGCAGGAAAAGCTGCCGGTGATCGGCACCGTCTGCCGCTTGTCGGAGCCAGAAAAGGGGCTGACGATCCTGCTGCAAGCCATGGCGCGGTTGGCCGAACCCTCCGGTAGTCCGGGCTGTCAATTGATCATCGTCGGGAAAGGGCCGTCAAGCAAGCGGCTTCGCGAACTCGGCGAGAAACTGGGCGTTGCTCCTTGGGTTCTGTTTGCCGGGGCCCGGCGCGACGTCGCGGACTTGTTGCCGTTGACGGACGTCTTCGTCCTGCCCTCCCTCTCCGAAGGGTTCGGCATCGCGATCGTGGAGGCCATGGCGGCGGGACGGCCGGTCGTGGCCACGGCCGTCGGGGGGATTCCGGAAATCGTGCTCCAGGGCGAAACGGGCCTGCTCGTCCCGCCCGGCGATCCGGGCGCGTTGGCCGGGGCCGTGCGGCAGCTCCTGGAGCAGCCTGATCGTGCCGCCGCCATGGGGGCGAAGGGCCGGCAGCGGGCCCGTGAACGGTTCTCGATCGCAACGGTCGTGAGGCGGCACGAGGATCTGTACGAGACCCTCATCGCGCGTCATGCCGCGTCGGTTCCGGCTTATCGGCAGGTGCTCGGTCCTTCGTGGTGAGGTGAGTCATGTTTTTGCTGACGCTGACCTTCGCCCTGGCCTTTCTGCTGTCCCTGTACGGGGTGCCCTTGGCCCGCCGGGCGGCGCTCAAGTACGGCATCGTGGACAGCCCGGACGGGCGGCTGAAGCAGCAACGGGAGCCGGTACCCTACTTGGGCGGCCTGGCCATCTACCTGGCGTTTCTGGTCAGCCTCGCTTTCACCTTCGAGTTCCGGCAGGACGTGCTGGGGATCGTCCTGGCGGGCACCTTGGTGGTCATGCTCGGGCTGATCGACGACTTCGGCGTGCTCTCGCCGGGGACCAAGTTGCTCGGACAACTCCTCGCGGTGTTCGTGCTGATCAAGAGCGGCATCCGCGTCGAGATCGCCGCCCTGCCGGAGTGGCTGGCCCTGGCGCTCACCGTCGTCTGGATGCTCGGCATCATCAACGCGTTCAACCTGCTGGACATCATGGACGGGCTGGCTGCCGGGGTGGGATTGGTCTGTGCGGCCTTCCTGCTGGTGATCGCCCTGCTTAACGGCGATCAGACGCTGGCCTTCATGCTGACGGCCCTGGCCGGGAGTCTCCTGGGCTTCCTGCGCTACAACTTTCATCCGGCCAGGATCTACATGGGCGATGCGGGCGCGATGTTTTTGGGCCTGATGCTGGGCGCGGTCTCGATGATCGGGCAGTACAACGGGAGCCACCGGTGGGCGCTGCTGAGCCCCGCCTTCATCCTGGGGGTTCCGCTCTACGACACGCTGTTCGTGGTCTACATCCGCATCCTGCGGGGCTTGCCGATCTTTTTGGGGAGTCCGGACCACATGGCCCTTCGTCTGCGCCATTGGGGTCTGACGGTTCCGCAGGTGGTGGTCCTCAGCTACCTTGCGACGGCCGCGATGGGCGGGATCGGGCTGGCCCTCATGGCGGTCGGCGAAAGGACGGCGCTGCTGCTCGTGGGCCTCACGGTCGCGGGGCTGGGAGTGATGACCCTGATCCTCAAGCGGGTGGACATGGCGGTTCCGGCCAAGGGGCCGCTTCCCGAAGCGGCCGTCCAGGAGATCCGGGGAGGAGTCCGGTCATGATCGTGATCGTGGGAGCGGGGCTGGCCGGCCTGAGCACCGCCTTTCATCTGCGGGGGACTCCCTACCGGCTGTTCGAGAAGGAGAAGGAGGCGGGAGGGCTCTGCCGGTCCTATCAAAAAGACGGGTTTACCTTCGACATGACCGGCCACCTGCTGCACTTTCGTCAGGCGGAAATCAAGGCCCTGGTGGAAGGGTTGCTGGACGGCCGGTTGGCGACGCACGTCCGCCGCTCGTTCATCTATTCGCATCGGACCTATACGGAATATCCGTTCCAGGTCAACACCTACGGCCTGCCTCCCGAAGTGGTCCGCGACTGTTTGCTGGGCTTCATCGCGACGCTGACGAAGCAGCTGGCCCGGGAACCGGTCGCCCCCGATCAGCGGTCCTTCAGGGCCTGGATTCTGGACAACCTCGGGGAAGGGATCGCGAAGCATTTCATGGTGCCCTTCAACGAGAAGCTCTGGCAGGTTCCCCTGGAGGAGCTGACCTCCGACTGGGTTTCCTGGCTGATTCCGAAGCCGGACCTCAAGGACGTGGTGAACGGGGCCTTGGGGATCAAGGACAAAGCCTTCGGCTACAATCCCACGTTTCTCTATCCGGTGCAGGGGGGGATCGACGGGCTGCCCAAGGCCTTTTTGCCGTCCCTGCACGACATCGCCTACGGGGCGGAATTGATCGAGGTGGACACGGGGCGGCGGCGGGCCACCTTCGGTGACGGGCGTGCGGTGGACTATGACCGGCTGGTCTCCACGATCCCGGTGCCGGAACTGGTCCGGCGCTGCACGGATCTTCCCCGGGAGATCCGCGAGGCGGCGGCCGGCCTCCGGTGCGTGTCGGTCTACAGCGTGAATCTGGGCGTGGCGCGTGAGCGGGTCACCGACCTGCACTGGATCTATTTCCCGGAGCCGGAGTATCCCTTCTATCGGGCCGGATTTCCCATGAACTTCTCGCCTGCGCTGGGCCGTCCCGGCTGCAGCTCGCTCTACGTCGAGATTTCGCACCAGCCGACGGAGGTCGTCCCCCCGGCCGACGTGCTGCGGTCGGTCCGGGCCGGGCTGGAGCGGGTCGGGATCTTCCGGCCGGACGACGAGATCCTGGTGGCGGACGTGCGGGACATCCGCTACGCCTATGTCCTTTTCGACCGGCACAGGGCCAAGGTCCTGCCGGCCATCCTGGCTGAGCTGGAACGACGCGGCATCCACTCCATCGGCCGGTACGGCCGGTGGGAACATACCTCCATGGAGGACGCCATCGGCCAAGGCAGGAGGCTGGCGGAGCGGTTGCGGGAGGCGAGCGCTCAGCCGGCGGGGGAGCCGGCTTCCGCGGCAGGCCGGGTATGACGCAAGTCTCGGTTGCGCACATCGTCACCAAGCTGGAGTTGGGCGGGGCTCAGCAGAACACGCTCTTCACCGTCTCCCATCTGGATGCCGCACGGTTCCGTCCGATCCTGATCACGGGAGAGCCGGGCTTGCTCGACCGGGAAGCCCGCGCGCTGCCCGGCGTGGAGTTCCACCAAGTGCCGTCGCTGGTCCGCCCGATCCGTCCCTGGAAGGACCTCCGCGCGCTGGCCGAACTGACTTCACTCCTCCTCCGTCTCAAGCCGACGATCGTCCACACCCACAGCTCCAAGGCCGGCCTCATCGGGCGCTGGGCCGCGCGCCTGGCCGGTGCGCCGATCATCGTCCATTCCATCCATGGGTACGGGTTCACTCCCGGACAACCGCCTGCCCTGCGGCGGGCGCTCATCGCGGTTGAACGGCGGGCCGGCCGGTTCACGACGAGATTTTTTTCCGTCTCCGAGGCCAATCGAAAGCGCGGCGTCGAACTGGGCCTGTTTCCTGCGGAACGTTGCAGCCTCATTCGCAGCGGGATCGACCTGGAAGCCTTCCGGAACAAGCGCGTGGACCGTGACGCGAAGAAGCGTGAGCTGGGACTGGAGGCCGGATGTCCCGCGATCGGGATGGTGGCCCCCCTGAAGCCCCAGAAGGCGCCGCTGGACTTTGTCCGCCTGGCGGCCCTGGTCCACCGGGCCAGGCCGGACGCGCGCTTCCTGTTCGTGGGCGACGGGGAATTGCGCGGGGCGATGGAGGCGGAAATCAAGCGGCTCGGGCTGGGACCGGTCCTGCACCTGATCGGCTGGCGGCGGGACGTCGCGGAGATCATGCGCTGCCTGGACGTCTTTGTCCTGACTTCCCTCTGGGAGGGACTGCCCAGGGTCTATCTGGAGGCGTGCGCCAGTGCCGTGCCCGTGGTCGGGACGAGGGTCGATGGGGCCTCCGAAGTGATCCGGGAGGGAGTGAACGGGTATCTCGTCGAGGCGGGGGATGTGCAAGCCATGGCGGACAGGGCCCTCTCCCTGCTGGCCCATCCGGACGCGGCCCGCCGCATGGGAGAACAGGGCCGGGCGCTTCCATCCGAGTTCGACATCCGCCACATGGTGCGGCAGCAGGAGAGCGAATATGACCGGTTGCTGGCGGATCTCACCGAGAGGAAATCCTTGAGAGAAGCGCCGGGGTATGGTACACAAGCACACAATTGATCGGTTGAATCGGTGGCCGATCGGGCCATGGGTTCAATGAAACACTGACCCAACGATGCAATAGGGCAAGGCCACATGAACGTTCCGTTGTTGGACCTGAAAGCACAGTTCCGTGACATTCGAAAAGAAGTGATGGCCGCGGTCGAGACGGTCTGCGAAGAGCAGGGCTTTGTCCTCGGTCCGCGGGTGGTCGAATTGGAACAGGCCCTGGCCCGCTACGTCGGCACCACCCACGCCGTCGGCGTGGCCTCCGGGAGCGATGCGCTGCTGCTGTCGTTGATGGCGGTGGGGGTGGGCCCCGGCGACGAAGTGATCACGGTCCCCTTCACGTTTTTTGCGACGGTGAGTTCGATCTCCAGGCTGGGCGCCAAGCCGATCTTCGTGGACATCCGTCCCGGCTCGTTCAATCTCGATCCGGCCCAGGTCGAAAAGAAGGTCACGCCCCGCACCAAGGCCGTCATCCCCGTCCATCTGTTCGGCCAATGCGCCGAGATGGAGGCGATCAACGAGATCGCCACACGCAAGCGCCTCAGGGTGATCGAGGACGCCTGCCAGGCCATCGGCGCGGCCCGCAACGGGGTCAAGGCCGGGGCGCTGGGAGACACCGGTTGTTTCAGCTTCTTTCCCTCCAAGAACCTGGGCGGGTTCGGCGACGGAGGGCTGGTCACGACCAACGACCGGACGCTCCACGACGCCTTGGCCATGCTGCGGGTGCACGGGAGCCGCACCCGCTACGTGCACGAGCAGGTGGGGATCAACAGTCGCCTGGACGCGCTGCAGGCCGCCGTGCTGACGGTCAAGCTCACCTACCTGGACCGCTGGACCGAGAGGCGGCGGCGCAATGCGGCCAAGTACGAGCGGCTGTTCAAGGACGCGCAGCTGCTGGAGCGGGTGACGCCGCCGGAAACCGGGGCGGGCAACTTCCATGTCTTCAACCAGTTCACGATCCGTGCGCAGAAACGGGACGAGCTCAAGGCGTACCTCAAGGAGAAGAACATCGGGACGGAAATCTACTACCCCGTCCCCATGCACCTGCAGAACTGCTTCAAGGACCTGGGGCACCAGAAGGGTTCTTTTCCCGTCTCCGAGCGGGCGGCCGAGGAAGTGCTCTCGCTGCCCATCTATGCCGAACTCACCGACGAGCAGCTTGCCTACGTGGTGGACTCCATCAAGGCCTTCTACAGCAGGAACTGACCGAACAGCTTTCCGCCGTTATTTCAGCCGGATCGGCTGAAAAATCAAGCCGCGGCCTCACCGGTTGATTTAATACTAATTAGTATTATAATAACGAGGACGGAGCGGGCTCCGCGTCCGTTTCGACTGAACCAGCCGCATGCCCTGCGAGTGGCTGTGCGATTTTATACTACGAAGGTCAAGGCAAAGGGGGAACCATGGCGACGCTCACGGAAAAAGTCGCAATCGTCACCGGTGCCTCGCGCGGCATCGGGCGCGCGATCGCCGAACGATTGGCTCGGGCCGGTGCTTCCGTTGTGATCAACTACATCAAGAGTGCGGATCGGGCCAAGGAAGTGGTCACGGCGGTCGAAGCGAAAGGGGGCCAGGCCCTGGCAGTCCAGGCCGACATGAGCAAGGTGGCCGACGTCCGCCGCCTGTTCAAGCAGGCCCTCGACCGGTTCGGCCGTCTGGACATCCTGGTGAACAACGCCGGGGTGTTCTGGACCAAGCCTCTGGTCGAGGTGACGGAGGAGGAATATGACGCCCTGTTCGCGCTCAACGCGAAAGGGCCTTTCTTTGCGCTGCAGGAAGCGGCCCGCGTGATCAGGGACGGAGGGCGCATCGTGAACATTTCGACCGACGGCACGCGACTCGGCTTTCCGGGAACCGCCGCCTACCTCGGGACCAAGGGAGCCTTGGAGCAATTTACCAAGGTGCTCGCGAAGGAACTGGGCGGACGCGGGATTACCGTGAACACGGTCTCGCCCGGTTTTACCGACACCGAGATGATGGCGGCCACCGAGGCGCGATTCAGGGAAGTGGGCGCCAACATGTCGCCGTTGGGCCGGTTGGGAAAAGCCGAGGACATCGCAGAGGTGGTGGCGTTCGTCGTGAGCGACGAGGGAGGCTGGCTGACCGGCCAGAACCTCCATGCCGGCGGCGGGGTGGTGATGTGAGGGTTCCGTTGAGGTGCAACTCCGTTGAGGTGCGACGATGAGAGGGATGCTCGAACTGGTCTCACAGGAGGGCATGAGGACCAAGGAGGCGCGGGGACGAGACCTGTTGCCCCTGTCTGACGGCGGTCTTCTGGACGCCTATTCGCGGGCGGTCATCGGTGCGGCGGAGAAGGTCAGCCCCTCGGTCGTGAACGTCCACGTCCATCGCCCGCTGCACGGCAGGCGGAGGCTTGACCCGCGACACCAGCCGGAGGCGCAGGGCGCCGGGTCCGGCTTCATCTTCACGCCGGACGGGTTCATCCTCACGAACAGTCACGTCGTGCACGGAGCCGCCAAGATCGAGGCGGTCCTGTCGGATGGCCGCCGGTTTCAGGCCGGCCTCATCGGCGATGATCCGACGACTGACCTGGCCGTCGTCCGCATCAACGTCCCCGATCCGGTCCCCTTGCCCGCCGTGACCTTGGGCGATTCCCAGTCGGTCCGCGTCGGGCAACTGGCCGTCGCGATCGGGAATCCGTACGGATTCCAGTGCACCGTGACCGCCGGGGTCATCAGCGCGCTGGGCCGCTCGCTCCGGTCGACCGCAGGCCGGCTCATCGACAGCGTGATCCAGACCGACGCCGCGTTGAACCCGGGCAATTCGGGCGGGCCGCTGGTCACGTCCCACGGCGAGGTCATCGGGGTGAACACCGCCGTGATCCTGCCGGCGCAGGGCATCTGCTTTGCGATCGGCATCAACACGGCCAAGTTCGTGGCCGCCCGGCTCATCAAAGACGGGAAGATCCGGCGCGGGTCCATCGGCGTGGCGGGGCAAAACGTGCCGCTCCCTCGCCGCCTGGTCCGCTTCCACGATTTGCCGGTGGAGAGCGGCATTCTCGTGGTCTCCATTGAGCCGGAGAGCCCCGCCCGGCGGGCTGGTTTGCAGGAAGGCGATGTCATCGTCGGGTTTGCCGGCCAGCCGGTCGCCGGGATTGACGACCTGCACCGGCTGTTGGCGGAGGAAAAAGTCGGGATCGGGACGCCGGTGACGATCGTCAGGAGAACGGAGCGGATCATCCTGGAGATTGTGGCGGAGGAGTTGAAGGACCGCACAGAGGAGGGGCAACCATGAGGAAGCTCTTTGCGACGGACGAGGCCTGGTCCGGTTTCATCCTGCGCGTCGTGCTGGGGGTGGTGATGTTCCCCCATGGAGCGCAAAAGTTCTTGGGCTGGTACGGGGGATTCGGCTTCACGGGGACGCTGGGGTTCTTCACGGACACCATGCACCTGCCCTGGCTCATCGCGTTCCTCGTGATCGTCGGGGAATTCTTCGGGAGCCTGGGATTGCTCGCGGGGCTCCTGACCCGCTTCACGGCGGCCAGCCTGGCGGTGATCATGGTCGGCGCGATCGTCACGACCCATCTGCCGAACGGGTTTTTCATGAACTGGTCCGGCAAGCAGGCCGGTGAGGGCTATGAGTACCACCTGCTCGTGATCGGGATGTGCGCGGCTCTGCTGATCACCGGCGCCGGCCGCTGGTCCGTGGACGGGGTGCTGGCGAAACAACTGGGCAAGTCCTGACGGTCGCGGGCGCGACCGTTCGTTTCAAGGAGGGAGGCCATGGCAACCAAGCTGATGATCACCGATCCGACCAAGGCCAGGGAATATTTTGCGGCCAAGATGGCGTTTACCACCGGGCCGGTCGAGCTCGAACGGATGCTGCAGCAGGGGGAGGCGGTCAACGTCGTGGACGTGCGCGATGCCGACGACTACGCCGAAGGGCATATTCCCGGTTCCGTCAACCTGCCGCGGGACCAATGGGGCACGTCGAAAGGACTGCGGAAGGACAAGATCAACGTGCTCTACTGCTACACCCACGTCTGTCATCTGGCGGCCGCCGCGGCGTTGGAGTTCGCCGGCAAGGGCTATCCGGTGATGGAGTTGGAGGGCGGCTGGCGGACCTGGAAGGACGGGGGGTTCGACATCGAGAAGTAAGGGACGGACGTTCCGGCTTCCTCTGGCGTTGGGCTTCTCCCTCCGCGCTCCAACGGACAGTGCGGAGGCCACGCGCTACCCATGATTTGACATCCTGCACCTCTCCGCATAGACTCCAGCCAGTCGGCTTCCTACGTGTGAACATCATTGTGATGATTACTCTGTCGAGGGGGATTCCCCCGTGCCTGAACCCCTCCCTCACCATTCCGGTCGTGTGAACCTTGCATGATCCTGCAGGTCCTTGACCCGAGGAACTACACCTTCAGCGGCTACGCAATCCCGACCTTCGCGACGACGACGATCCTCCTGGTCCTTGGGCTGCTGGTGTTGATCCACGAGCGTGCCTCGCGTGTGAGCCGGTTGTTCGCCCTTGTGATACTCACGGTCAGTGGCTGGTTCTTTGCCTTCTCGTGGATGTATTCGGCTGCAAACGAGGACGTGGCTCTCTGGTGGGCCAAGGCCGCCTATCTCGCCGTTCCCTTCATTGCACCCGCAATCTACCACTTCACCGCGGTCGCGTTGCAAATTTATCCGAGATGCAGGAGGTTCGTCTGGGTTGGATGGAATCTTGGCATTTTGTTCACAGCCGTAATCGCGACGACCGATGCGCTGATTGTCGGGCTCTACCGATACCGGTGGGGCTATTACCCCCAATATGGCTGGCTGGGCGTCCCATTCATAGCATTCTTCTTCAGCATGATGATCGCCAGCTTGCGCAACTACTGGGTCGAGTATAAAGCGTCGCGGCCCGGCACACGGAAACACAGAATCAAAATCTTCATGATCGCATTTGTCTTCGCTTATATCGCGACGGCCGATTATCTGCCCAAGTTGGGGTTCCCTCTTTATCCCTTCGGCTATCTTCCGGCCCTGGGCTGGCTCAGCCTGGTCGCCGTCGCAATCTGGCGGCATCAATTCGTGGACATCACCCCTGCCTTTGCGGCGGAGCAGATCACCAACACCATGACGGAGGCGCTGCTCGTGTTTGACCACGAGGGCGTCGTGCGTTTGGTAAACCAGACCGCCTGTGAACTGTTCGGCTGCTCCGAGGAGGACCTTGTCGGGAAACCAATCGCCGCCATCAGCAACGAGTTCTATCCCAGGGACAAAATGGAGATGCTGTTTCGGACCGGGATCTGCCCACGCTACGAGATAAGCCATCGGACCAACCAGGGGCATCTCCTGTTCCTGGAACTCTCCGCCTCGGTCATACGGGACCGACTGGATCAGCCTGCCGCCGTGGTCTGCATGGCCCGAGACGTCACGGATCGTAAACAGGCGGAACAGGCGATCAGATCAAGTGAAGAACGATTTCGGTCTGTGGCGCAGTCGGCGAACGATGCCATTATTTCGGCGAATAGCGCGGGCGATATAGTTTATTGGAACCGGGGGGCGCGAGCCATTTTTGGCTACGAGGAAGGGGAGGTACTGGGAAAGCCGCTCACGTTGCTCATGCCGGAGCAATATCGGGAAAGCCATCGGAGGGGACTAGAGCGAATGCTGACTACCGGCGAAACCCACGTGATCGGGAAAACGGTCGAATTGCAGGGGCTCAGGAAAGACGGCGCGGAGTTTCCGTTGGAGCTATCCATTGCCATGTGGAAGGCGGGAGAAGACACGTTTTATAGTGGCATCGTCCGGGACATCACCGAACGCAAGCACCTGGAGGAGCAGCTCCGCCAGTCTCAGAAGATGGACGCGGTGGGACAATTGGCCGGGGGTATCGCTCACGATTTTAACAATCTCCTGACGGTCATCTCGGGCTATAGCGAACTTTTGCTGCGGCGGTTGCCCACCGAGCATCCGCAACGGCCTACGGTTCAAGAAATCCACCGGGCCGGTCAGAGGGCCGCCGCCCTGACCCGCCAGCTCCTTACCTTCAGTCGGAAGCAGGTGCTGCAGCCGATCGTGCTCGATGTGAATGGGGTAATCTCCAGCCTGGAGCCGATGCTCCGCCGGCTGATCGGGGAGCATATCGAGTTCGGCATCAGACTCTCTCCGGACGTCGGAGCAGTCAAAGCCGACCCCGGACAGATCGAGCAGGTCATCTTGAACCTGGTTGTCAATGCCCGCGATGCGATGCCGAAAGGCGGGCAGCTGACGCTTGAAACCGCCAACGTGCCGTTCGACCAGCGCTATTTGATTCCGCCTCTCCAGGCAAGATCGGGGGAGTATGTAATGTTGGCGGTGAGTGATACGGGAGTCGGCATGGATGAGGCGACCAAGTCCCGTATCTTCGAGCCCTTCTTTACCACGAAAGAAAAAGGCAAGGGAACCGGCTTGGGGCTTTCGACGGTCTACGGGATTGTCAAACAGACCGATGGCGTCGTCTCCGTTGACAGTGAACCGGGGTGCGGCACGACGTTCAGGATCTGTCTGCCGCGGGTGAGGGAGACGCTGGAGGCGACCCCGGCATCCCACGCTCCGGTCGAAACATTGTCCGGCTCAGAGACGGTGCTGTTGGTTGAAGACGAGGAGATGGTACGAACGTTCGCGAGCGTCGAGCTTCAATCGATCGGCTACACCATTCTGGAAGCCCAAAGCACGCAGGAAGCCATGCGCATTTGCCAAGAGCATCCGGGGCCGATTCACCTGCTGCTGACCGACGTGGTGATGCCCGGCATGAACGGTTTCGACCTAGCCGAACGCTTGGCGCCGTCGCGCCCCACCATGAAAATTCTCTATATGTCCGGCTATACTGACGACGGCATCTTCCGCCATGACCTGTTGCATCCCAACGTGGCCTATCTTCAAAAGCCGTTCAGCCTCGAGTCGCTCGCGCGGAAGGTGCGGGAGACGCTGGCGGGCTCCTCCTGAGCGGACGTTCTGCCCTCTATTAAAAAGGCCCCCATCGATTTTTAACCGGGCTTGGCGTAAGCTGTCCCCGTCCGCAAACCAAGGCTTGGGAGCGACGTGCGCCCATCGAAGCCGAAAGAAAAAGAATACGATGCGGTTTGTCCGAAATGCGGCGGGAGGGGTTGGATTTCAGCCAGGCACCCGATGTGGAAACGTCTGCTGCGACGCCTTTCGATCTATGCCTTTCGATGCAAACGTTGCAACCGGCGCTTTTTTCGGATGAACCCTCCTCTCAGATCGTAACCAGGGCCGCGCAGCCTTGGCTTCCAAATGAATTCTCCCGGAATGCTTGAGCGGCATAGGTCTCAACGGGACGTGCGGGGCCGGTACCGGAACGGGAGACTGGCTGCGCGAAACCACAAATAATGCTAGGATGCGGCATGCCGCATGATCGGGCGGCCCACAACTATTCAAAAGCAAGGAGGATCAGGTCTATGACGACGATGCGATTTGGCATGGTGGCTGTTCTCGCGGCAGCCTGTTTGACCAGCGCTTGCGCGACTCAGGAGGAAATCCCCGCCTCTTCCGGATCCTCCATGGGCGGCG
>CAZKHY010000046.1:19116-22778 GCA_964552455.1 uncultured Nitrospira sp. | reverse complement strand
GCTGTGCTCGCGCAACGCGCGGCCTCAGAAGGCCCTCGTTGGACGCGCGCAGTTGCGAGCCAACCACGCCGCCCCCAATTTATAAGTATGGGCGGGGACAGACCGCTGATGGGTCTGTCCCCGCTCGGAATGGACCGCATGTACAGACGGTGCTCACTCGATGCGCCAGTCAAGACAAGCCCAGCCATCCTGCCTAGAGAAGTGGAAAATGCTTCGCTCGACAGCCGCAGTGAGGCCAGATCAAACCATCCTTAACTCAATACCACCTCATCCGAAACCTCATCCCAGCGTTTCCGAATGCGGTCGAACGCTAAAGCTCACCGGCGGCTTTTTCACTTCGCTCCAAAGCCGACGGTGCAGCGCCTTGTTGGGCATGTGTCGCTTACCTTGCCCCGCCAGTGGCTTTCCCATGAAACCTCCAGCGTTCCGGAACATACAACCGTCGGCTCCGAAAAACTCTACCGGTAGACAATTGCACCTCGATTTGGACCATCGGGCTTAAGAAGAGTGACAGCGGGTGATTCGATATCCGATGCCGCAAATCAATTGGCTCGCGAGGCTCTATTTTCAAACTCCCGGAATCAAACAGGCTAAAACTCGTTGCGTTAAACCAGATAGTTGGATAGAGACGGGGAGGTACGAGGGGATGTCTCAGATGCCTTCTTAGAATCGTCAGCAGCGGATAAGTGCTTCGCGCCTGACAGCGAACAACATACTGCGCCTCCCCACTTCTGTTGATGATCCTTGCACGAATCTCATCAGGCTCCGAACCATCAAAGACCATTCGGACGCTAGGTTCCACACGGATAGGAAAAGACAACTGGTAGAACTTACGGATAGCGAAGAGAGCACCCACAACCGTACCTATGCCAGCCATCCAGGCAACTATCGAACTATCGTTCAGCATTCACGGGCACTCTCTCAAAACCGCCCAACTATTAAGTATGCTGACCGATGCAGCACGCTCGTACAGACTGCAAACTGTCGCGCGATTCTCCATTGACCTCAGTGACTTGTCAACGATACCCACAGCGTACGGCAATCCGGCGAGGGGCGCCACAGAGCGCTCCCCTCGCTGGCCCTTTTCCATTTTTTTCAGAGCCGCTGCGCGTATCTAAAGAAAGAGGGCGGCTGTCGTGCTCTTCACTGCGCGCGTCGAACGAGCACTTTCTGAAGTGCGGGTTCCGCGAGCACAAGAGCATGACAGCCGCCCTCGCTATTCCGAAGTAACCTACTTTCCGAACGCTTGCTTCAGCAGCGGCTCGATCTCGCCCTTCTTTTCCATCGGATCCAGGATGTCCGTATCCCCGTAGAAGGTCCCGTTGATGAAGACCTTGGGGAGCGTCGGCCAGTTCGTCATCTTGGTCAGGGCTTCCCGTTTGGCCGGGTTCGGCAGCACGTCCACGACTTCATAGGGATAGCCGTACTTGTCGAAGAACTGCATGGTCTCCCGCGTGAACCCGCACATGGGCATCTGCTTGGTGCCCTTCCCATAGATGAGAATCTTGTGCGCCTTGACCTCCCGCTGGATTTCCTCTTCTATCAGATCAGCCATTGTCCTCCCTCCTGGCTATCAGCTCTCAGATTTCACGATCCTTCAGGCGTTTCCGCCTTGATTTCCAGCGCATGAATGCGCCCGTCCTTCATCGGCTCATCCAAGGCCTGATAGATCATCCGGTGTCGATCCAGAAGGTTTTTCCCCTTAAACACGTCTGACACCACTCGGACCATCAGATGATCCATCGTGCCGGTCCGGTCCGTGACGGATACCGACGCATCCGGCATGGCCTTGCGGATGTAGTCGGTGAGCACTTGGCTACTGATCATGGGCCTCCTTGCACTTGCTTCAACGGGAGATTAGCATACCGTACCCCCGGCGCTGAGCGCAATTGTCCGCCAAGCGCGGAGAAAGGACGAAGTGATCTCCAAACGACGACCGACCGCCGCGATCGCACTGGCCGCTCTTGCCTGGTTGATGGGGCTCATCCATCCCGCGGCCGCCCTGACCGAACAGAGGCTGACGATTCTCCATACCAGCGAGCACCATGGCCAGGCCCTGCCGATCGAGCAGCGTGGAAAGCCCACGGTGGCGGGCATGGCGGGACGGGCCGCGCTGATCGCGGACATTCGACGGACGACGGACGCGCTGCTGCTCGTCGATTCCGGCGACCTCCTGATCGGAACGCCCCTGTCCTCCTTTTTTCGCGGGGAGCCGGACATCAAGGCCATGAACCTGATGGGCTACCAGGCCCTGGCGGCCGGGAACCATGAATTCGACTTCGGGCTGGATCACGTCCGGCGGCTGCGGGAGCTGGCCCGGTTTCCGATCCTCTGCTCGAACATCACGAGCAGGGTGGCGGAGCTGCCCTGCCAGCCGGCGACGATCGTCTCGACCGGCGGCCTCTCGGTCGGTTTGATCAGCCTGCTGGGGCACAAGAATTTTCCGGACACCTTCAACCGGCAGGTGGCGAAGGTCATCGACTTCCGCGATCCTGTCGACACGGCCCGCAGTCTGGCACGGGCGCTGAAAGCCTCGCAGGGCGTCGATCTCGTCGTGGCCGTGACCCACCAGGACACGGACGAGGACTTGCGGGTGCTCGCGCAAGTCCCCGAGGTGGATGTCATCGTCGGGGGACACACGGAGGGCTTCGACGGCTTACGGACGGCCGCCGCAACCGAGCCGGTCGAGGAGCTGGCGAATCCGGGCCCGGTCCTCGTGAAAACCCACCGGCTGGGACGGACGCTCGGCCGACTGGACCTCCTCATCAGCAAGCCGCCCGAAACGGGCGGCCGCGCCAGGGTCGTCCGGGCCAAGGCGCAGAACCTGCCGGTGACCGAGGCGATCGCCCCGGAGCCCGCCGTCCAACAGTTGCTCGAAGACTACAATCGGAAGCTGGAGAGCCAGACCGCCACGGTCATCGGCCGGTCGCTGGTGACGCTGGAGGGGGACACCGGCAAGGTCAGGACACAGGAGACCAACCTGGGCAACCTGCTGGCGGACCTGCTGCGCGACGAGTTCGGAACGGACGTGGCGCTGGTCAACGGCGGGCAGATCCGCGACGGCATTCCCGCCGGGCCGGTGGACATCAAGCGGGTCCTGCGGGTCCTGCCCTTTAATTCCCCGACCGTGACCCTGACGATCACCGGGGAGCGCCTGCGGCAGGCCTTGGAGAACAGCGTGAGCCAGTTGCCCGGCAGCCAGGCCGGACGGTTCCTGCAAGTCTCCGGGCTGTCGGTCCTGTACGATCTCTCGGCCAAACCCGGGGCGCGCGTGCAGGAAGTGACGGTCGGGGGAAGACCGCTGGAAGCAGCCCGGCGCTATTCGGTCGCAACCGACGCCTTCCTGGCCGACGGAGGGGACGGCTTTACGATGTTCGCGGCTGCCACAGACCGGATCGAGCGGCAGATCCCGATGCGCGACCTGCTGTTGCAAGCCCTGCAGGCCGGGCCCCTGAGGGCTTCCCTGGCGGGACGGATCCGCTTCCGCGACACGATGCCTCGCCAGGAGGCAGGCCAACCAGAGGCTCCGTCCGCCCCGGCCCACGCGATGCCGGGGCATTGACGTCCCACCGCCTCGCGCCGCTGCGGGCACGGCATCCGGATGCGGCAAACTCACGGAAAATTGGACATGCCCCGTCGATAGGGTACAATGCATCGACCGT
>CAZKHY010000046.1:14228-19016 GCA_964552455.1 uncultured Nitrospira sp. | reverse complement strand
TCTGAAGCTCCGCCCCTTTCAAGACTGGCGCGTCAGGACGAAACTGATCGTCGCGACCGTCCCTCTGATCGCCGCTGCGACGGTCTCCTCCGCCTGGGTGATCCATTTGCGGGACGCAGCGGACCTCGAGGCCAAGCTGAAGCAGCGGGCCCGCAGCCTCTCCACCCAGATCATGGCGGAGCGCAAGTACTATACCTCCGTGGTCGTGCCGCGCATCATCGAGCTCGGCGGGACCGTGGGGGCGGATTACGAACGAATTCATGGACGGTTTCCCCTGCCGGCCACCTTCGTCCGCGAGGTGTCCGAAATGACCGCCGTCTCCCGCGAAGGCTATACCGCCAACCTGATCAGCCCCTGGCCCATCAACAAGGACAAGGGCGTCAAGGACCAGTTCCAACGGGAAGCCTTTACCTATCTGCTGGAGAATCCGAACGGGATCTACTACCGGGCCGACGCCATCGCCGGCATGGCCGTGATGCGCTTTATCACGGCGGACCGCGTGTCGGTCCAGTCCTGTGCGGACTGCCACAACGAGCACCCCCGGAGCCCGAAGCATGACTTCAAGTTGAACGACGTGATGGGAGGCTTGGAAATCATCGTCCCCACCGACCAGTACCTCAAGCAGGGACGGCGCGATGTGGCCCTGATGCTGGTCGGCAGCGGAGGGCTCAGCCTCCTGATCATGGGGATCGTGGCCTGGGGAGCCCGGCAGGCCATCCTGAAGCCGCTGGCCAAGCTGACGGAGCGGCTCAAGAAAAACCTCCGCGTGGAAACCGGACAGTCCTTCCTGTCCGGTTCAAGCGGATACGCCGGCGCCCACAATGAGATGGCGCGCTTCGAACAGGCCTGCATGGCCATGCAGGCGGTCATAACGAAGCAGCAGCGGCAGTCCCAGATCGCCGCGGCGCCGATCGACCGGCGGATTGACGATCACACGGCGGCGCTGCTCGACGCCCAGGAGCGCCTCCAGCTCGTCATCGACCATGCCCGGGACGCCATTTTCTATCTCGATCGGCTGGGCCTGATCCGGTGGGTGAACGGGAAGGGCCTGGCGCTGACGTCCCGGCTGATGTCGGATTTGATCGGGCAGTCCATCACGACCGTGCTCTCGCCCCAGTCGGCGGCCCTAGCGAAGGCGCGGCTGGCCGCCGTTCAGCGGGGAGAGCCGGTCCCTCCGGTGGTGGAGTTCGAGGTGGTCCGGCCGACCGGCGGGTCCGTGTGGATCACGGCCTCCGTGGCGAGCGTGCAGGAGAACGGGACGGTGATCGGCCGGCTGCTGGTGGCGCGCGAGCTTACTCGCCCCGCTTCATCAACTCCAGAATGATCTGGTGGTCCTCTTTATCCGCCCACCGCGAGGGCCGGTAGCTGGCCCAGCGGGATTCGCTGCGGACCGCGCCGCGTTCCAGCAAGAGCTGCATGATCTCCGTATTGCCGGCGAAGGCGGCGGCATGCAAGGCGGTCCAGCCCGTCAGGTCCTCCGCGTTCGCGTCGGCGCCCCGGTCCAGCAGCAGACGCACCATGTCAAGGTGGTTGTTCCACGCGGCCAGAATGAGCGGGGTGGTCCTGACGAAGGGGCTCCTGGCGTTGACGTCCAGGCCCTCGTCCAGCAACGTGACGACCTGCTCCTTGTCCCCCTCCGCGGACGCATGCAGGAGCGGGATGGCACAGCCGGCCGCCGTCACCGGCACGATCAGACACAGGAGCATCAAACGGACACAGGACATCATAACTTCCCGCGATGGCGCGACGCAGTCCCTCGACCGAGGCATCCGGGCCATTCCCGGCGGACGCTGCCCACAGCATAGCAAAGCCCGACGGGGGATGCCAGTCGTCCCCTCTGTTCTTTTCCCCTATCGGATCGCTTCGGACGAGCGCATCGATCATGTCTCAAAAACCGCGTGACTCCGGCGACGGCTTTCTGGTAAGGTCTCCGCCGTTTGACCATCGACCTGGGAGGAATCCGGTGAAGGAACAAGTTTGGGACAAGATCTGGCGGGGGAGCATGGGCGTCGCGCTCCCGGTTGTCTTCATCTCGGCCGTCATGGACCGGACTCTTATCGAAACGATCTTGCGTCTGTGGGACGACCCCACGCCGTGGCGTCTGCTCTTCTTTGTCTCGTCCGCCTTCCTGCTGGTCGGCCTCGCAAGAAATTCCGCGCGGCTCAGACGGCTGGTCGAAGATCAGCCCGCCGACCCGCTTGCCGAGATCGAGATCCCTCGCCGGGCTCGAACGACCTGAGTCCGGCCGGAAGGATTTTCTTCGGTCCGATCGGAAGGGCGACCACCCGCCGACAACTTCCATTTGACCCTTCCCCATCCGTCCGCCGATAATACGCTCTCTCACGTGAGTGACGGGGGCCACCCTGCGCAGGACGACGCAGCCCTTGCGAGAGCTTTTCACGGTCTGGCGCGACACGCGGCTCATCGTGCTGGTGGCCCAGACTGCGGCCGTCTATGCCGCGATCCTCATCCCGTTCAAGATGGGCATCCCCCTCATCCCCGGCTTCTCGGAGCTGCGGCCGGCGAACGCGATCCCGATCGTCGCCTCCCTCCTGTTCGGGCCGGTGGCCGCCTGGGGGTCCGGATTCGGGAACCTGATCGGCGACTGCTTCGGAACCTTGGGACCGGGCAGCCTCTTCGGGTTCCTGGGCAACTTCTGCTACGGCTACGTGCCCTACCTCCTGTGGGGGCGCCTGGGGCCCCTCTCCTCCGGGCAGGAGCCGGAGCCGCGCTCCTTCGCCCAGGCCCTGGAACTGGCGCTGGTCTGCCTCGCCTCGTCCCTGGCCTGCGCCTTGGTGGTGGCCTGGGGAGTGGACCTGCTCGGCCTGCTCCCGCTCAGGATTCTGGCCCCGGCCATCTTCGCGAACAATTTCCTGATGAGCCTGCTCTTGGCCCCGGCCCTGCTGCTCTTTCTCCACCCCCGCGTGAAACGGTGGGGGCTGCGGTACGAGGATCTCCGTGAGACGTTGGACGTGAACGGCGGGACGCCCTCTCTTCCTCCAATTGCTCCGAACCTTCCATCGTTCGCCGGCCCCGTCCCCTTCGTGGCCGTCCAGGATGTCAGCTTCACCTACGCGGGGGCGCCAGGGCCCGCGCTGGCCGAGGCGTCGCTGTCGGTTCGACGGGGCGAATCCATCGCCCTGATGGGTCGGAGCGGAGCGGGGAAATCCACGCTTTGCCACACGCTGAACGGCCTCATTCCCCACCTGATCGCAGGCGGCTGGTCCGGCAGGGTGGCCATCGACGGCCAGGACACGGGCCACTGGCCGGTCTGGCGGCAGGCCGGCACGGTCGGGCTCGTCTTTCAGGACTTCGAAGCCCAGCTCGTGTCCACCAACGTCGAGTTGGAGCTGGCCTTTCCGCTCGAACAAGCGGCGGCCCACGGCCGTCACTTCACGCCCGCCGAGATGCGGGATCGGATCACGCGCACGCTGGAGCTGGTCGGCCTGTCCGGCTTGGAGCGACGGAATCCGCTTTCCCTTTCCGGCGGCCAACGCCAGCGTCTGGCGGTCGCGTCGATCCTGATCAGGGAGCCGGCCCTCGTGGTGCTGGATGAACCGATGACGGACCTGGACCCGGCCGGGAGGCGGGCGCTGCTCGCCCTGATCGGGACGCTGAAAGAGGCCGGCGTCACCTTGATCCTGGCCGAGCATGACCCGGAGGACGCCGCCACAGCCGACCGCATCTGTCTCCTCGACCAGGGGCGCATCGCCTGGCAGGGTTCGCCGCGCGAGCTGTTCGGACAGACTACTGAGGATGCCGACCATCCCACCCAGGCCGAACGGCACGGGGTGCGTCCCCTTCCGCTGGCCCGTTGCTTCCAAGGTCTGGGCCTCCCGTCCCTGCCGCTGACGGTGGAGGAAGCCTGGGACCTGGCCGACACCCATCGCCTCACGGTGGGTCCGGTCCAGGCCGATCCGCAGGCGGCGGAGCCAGCCCACGGAGCGCCGGTCATCGAGGTCCGTGGAGTCTCCTACGAATATCAGTCCGGCCTGCCGGTCCTCTCGGACCTCGACCTGACCATCCGGAAAGGTGAGTTCGTCGCCGTCATCGGCCGGAACGGTTCCGGCAAGAGCACGCTGGCCACCCTGTTGAACGGCCTGCGCTCCCCGACCGGCGGGCTCGTGCTGGTCAACGGCCAGGACAGCAGGAAACTCGGAGCCGGACGGCTGGCCGGCACGGTCGGCTTCGTCTTCCAGAATCCCGACCATCAGATCTTTGCCGAGACGGTGGAGGCGGAGGTCTCCTTCGGAGTCCGCAACCTGGGCTTCTCCCACAAGGACTGTGCCGCGCGGGTCACGGCGGCGCTGGAGGCGGTTGGATTAAACGCGCCGGAGATCCGTTCTCTCGACCCCTTCTCGCTCACCAAGGGGCTGCGCCAGCGGATCGCGGTCGCCTCGGTCCTGGCGGCGCGCCCGAACGTGCTCATCTTCGACGAGCCGACGACGGGCCTGGACGCAGCGGAGACGGATCGGATGATGGCCATGATCCGCCGCCTCAATCGGGAGGGCCACACGATCATCATGATCACGCACAGCCTCGGGCTGGCCGCAGCCTATGCGCACCGCTGCCTGGTGATGCGGGGCGGACGCCTGGCCGCCGACGGCCCGACCAGGCAGGTGTTTGTCGGTCTGGCCGATCCGGACCGGCCCGATCAGCTCGGGCTCGAACTCCCGCCGCTGACGCGCTTCGCCGCCCGGTGGGGACAGACGCTCCTGACGGTGGAGGAAGTGCGCGCCGCGCTGAGACGGCAGTCGTAAAGTCTGAAAGGCGAACGTCACCAAGTCC
>CAZKHY010000046.1:0-14128 GCA_964552455.1 uncultured Nitrospira sp. | reverse complement strand
AGAATGGACCTCTCCCTCTACCTTGATCGAGGAACCTGGCTGCACAAGCTCGACCCCAGGACCAAGGTGCTCAGCCTGCTGGGGCTCTTCGCCGCGGCGCTGTTGTTCTCGGACCCCCGCTATTTGGTCCCTCCGGCGATCCTGGCCCTGCTGGCTTCCGCGGCGGCTCGCGTCCTGCCCAACGTCCGCAAGCTGGGCCTGCTGATCCTGCTGCTGTTCTTCTACTGCCTCCTGCTCTGGCCCTTCTTCGTGATTGGGCAGACCCCTTTCTTCTCGATCGGAAGCCATCAGCTCACGACCGAAGCGGTCGCCTATGGCCTCGGCATGGGCCTCCGCCTGGCGGTGATGATGCTGGGCGGCATTCTGCTGCTCTCCACCACCAGGATCGAGGAGTTCACGCTGGCCCTTCAGAAGCTGGGGCTGCCCGCTTCCATGGGGTTTGCGCTCTCGCTGGCCTTCCGGTGGGTGCCGAGTCTGATCGGGTCGGCGGTGCAGATCGTGCAAGCCCAGCGGTCGCGCGGGCTGGACGTGGCGGCGGGGCACGGCTTGGCCAGGATCCGCCGCTACCCGCCTTTGATCGTCCCCTTGATCGGGCACCAGCTCCGGCAGACCAGGCTGCTGGCTATGGCGCTGGAATCCAAGGGCTTCGCACCGGAGGGACAGAGGCAGACGTTTCTCGAGCTCCGGATGGGTCTCGCGGATTACCTGGCCCTGGCCCTCACTTTCCTGCTGGCGGGCCTCAGCCTCTGGCTCAGATTGACGGGCCACGGCACCCTGCCGGTCCGATTCTGAACCGGCCATGGCCGACCCCTCACGGGATGAGGCAGACCGTCGACAGGCCTCATGGCCCTGCGGCATAATCAACGGCATACGAGGCGAACGGACAGGATGACCGGCAAACCCACGGCCTTGTATCTGCTCTTGATGTCCGCGGCGGCCGGTTCGCTGCTGGCCGGCGAGGAGTTCCACGCCCTCTGGCCGGACTGGCGCGGGCACCATGAACCGCTCCACTCGACCATGGAGGCCCTGTCCGGGCTGGCCTCGCTGGCCATGGCGCTGGTGCTCCTGTTGAGATGTCGGGCGCCGGCCGACAGGAAATTCCAGAGCCTCGCCGCCGGCTTTCTGGGCATGGGGCTCCTGGATCTGTGTCATGCCGTCGCCCGACCGGGGAGCGGATTCGTCCTGCTGCGCAACATGGCCAGCCTCGCGGGCGGCGTCGGATTCGGCCTGGTCTGGCTCCGGAACCAGGGAACGAACAGGCCGGAGAGAACCTGGCTTCCCTGGGCCGTCGCGATCGGCTCGCTCGGGTTCGGGCTCTGGATCGTGACGTTTCCGGAACAGGCCCCCGTGATGGTTCGGAACGGCGAATTTACCCCGACCGCGGTTGCGCCCCAAAGCCTGGCGGCGATGGGCTTTCTCGCCGCGGCCTGGCGCTTCCTCCTGGACCACCGGACATCCGGCAAACCCGAGGACTACCTGTTCGCCAGCCTGGCCTTCATCTTCGGACTGGCCGAACTCGTGTTCATGTACTCGGTGCCCTGGGACACCCGCTGGTGGTTCTGGCACGTGCTGCGCCTGCTGGCCTGCTTCCTCGTCCTGGGCTACTTGAGTCGCGGCTATTTCCGGATGGTGAGCGACCTGGAGGGCTCGCTGGCCCAGACCCGCAGCGCCGAACAGACGGCCCGCCTCAGCGAGCAGCAGCTTCGCCGGTTGCTCGACGAGCGGGAGCGGATCGCCCAAAACCTCCACGACGGGAGCATTCAAACCCTCTATGCCATCAGCCTCGGCCTCGAACGGTGCCAGCGGCTCATCGGCGGCCAATCGCAGGCATTCGCGCAGGAACTCGCCGGCCACCTGCGAGCTTCGGTCGCCGATCTCAAGCAGGTCATCCGGGACCTGCGGGGCTATCTGGTCGGCATCGAGCCCCCGATCTCCACCGGGCAGGAATTACAAGCCGCGCTGGACGCATTGCTCGCGAACATGGAACGGCCGGATGAGTTGCGGTTTCACCTGCAGGTCGACCCGGCGGCCGCCGGCCTGGTGACGCCGGAACAGGCCCCGCAGTTGCTCGCGATCGCCCGCGAAGCCATGAGCAACAGCCTGCGGCATTCCGGAGCAAGGACGGGGATCGTTGCGCTGCGCCTGGAAGACGGGGCCGTGCGTCTGGTGGTGGAGGACGACGGAGTCGGGTTCGCCGCGTCCGCGGGGCGGCAGGGGCACGGCTTGCGGAACATGGCCGCGCGTGCCAGAAAACTCGGCGGCCGGCTGGAGGTCCTCTCCTCGCCCGGTCATGGGACGCGCATCGTCTTCGATCTTCCCAAGGAGCACCTGCATGCGCCAGCGTGAAACCGCGTCCGTCCGATTGCTGCTGGTCGACGACCACGAAGTCCTCCGGATCGGCCTCCGGACGCTGTTCAGCGAGGCGGGCGGATTTCAGGTAGTCGGCGAGGCGGGGACCATGGCCGCCGCGGTCGCCGAGGCGGCGCGCTCGAACCCGCACGTGGTGCTGATGGACGTCCGCCTGCCGGACGGGAGCGGGATCGAGGCCTGCCGCACGATCCGCGCGCGGCACCCGGAGACGCGGGTCCTCTTCCTGACGTCGTTCGCCGACGATGAGGCCGTCCTGGCCTCCGTTCTCGCCGGAGCCGACGGGTTTCTGCTGAAAGAGGTCGGCAGCGACGAATTGCTGCGCGCGGTCAGGACCGTGGCCGGCGGCCAGTCCGTCCTCGATCCGACCGTCACGCAGCGCGTGCTGGCCCGGCTCAAGACCATGTCTGAACCGGCCGCCGAGTCGAAAACCGACGACCTGTCCCCGCAGGAGCGTCGCGTGCTGGCGCTCGTCGCCGAAGGCAAGACCAACAAAGAGATCGCCGCATCGTTGCACCTCAGCGACAAGACGATCGGCCATTACCTGGAGAACGTCTTTCAGAAATTGCAGGTCACCAGACGCTCACAGGCTGCGGCCATGTATGCCCGCCGGTTCCCCCGGTAGGGGCGTTCTCCCCTATCCCCTAGGGGAATAAAACTTCCCTCTCGCGCCCGATCTCCCCTACCGGACCGCGCCGGCATCCCGTACGATTCCGCACGAGCGCCGGTCGTGCAGGCGCGCTCGGTTCAACTTCTCACACTCCAAGGAGGTCGCCATGTCCAACCTTTCGATCCATACGCGGCGGGGTTTCTGCGCGCTGGCTCTTGTCGCCTGTGCATTGCTCGCAAGCCCGCACTGGGCCCAGGCGGCGGAGTCCGGCAACGCCGGCAAGGTCAAGGTCCTCTACCACGTCGACGGCAAAGACCCGGAGGTCGCCAAGTATGCGCTGGCCCTCATCAACAAGCACATCGACGCGGAAGGCGGACCCGACAAAATCGACGTGGAGCTGGTGGTCCACGGGCCGGCGCTGGAACTCTTCGAGAAGGACCGGATGGACCCGGAGATGCAGAAACGGTTCGACCAGATCATCGAGAAAGGCGTCCACGCGGAGATGTGCCAGGTCTCGATGAAGCTCTTCGGCAAGACGCTCGACAACCTCGCGAAGGGGTTCGTGGCGACCCTGCATCCGGTCGCGGTCAAGCGGATCGCGGACCTCCAGCAGCAGGGCTACATCTACATCAAGCCATGAAGGGGAGGTGCGTCGTGGCTCGTTGGATTGCCGCAGGCGCGTTGGTTCTCACGCTCGCCTGCTTGATCCCGTTCGAATCCGGTCCCGGTTCGGCCGGAGAGGCCTCGGCCGCCGTGCCCGGCACGGCGGCTCCGGGCTTCGAGCTGGTCACGTTCGCGGGCGAGGCCTACGACAACCGGTCGCTCAAAGGCCGGCCGGTCTTGCTGGTGTTCTGGGCCCCCTGGTGCAAGGTCTGCCAGCACGACTTGCCCCTCATGGGGCGGTTTTACCGGCAGGACAGACCGGCGCAGCTTCGCGTGGTCGCCGTCGGGTTCGCGGACACCAGAGCGAACGTCGAGGCCTTCGTGAAGGCCAGGCCCGGCGACTTCGTCTTTCCCGTCGCCTATGACGAAGACCGCTGGGTGGCCCGGGCCTTCAAGATCACCGCCACGCCGACGTACGTGCTGATGGACGCCGAGGGGCAGGTCCTGCTGGTCCACCGGGGCGGAGGGCTTCTCCAGAACGTCCAGTTCCGGGAGTTTCTGGCGACGCTGAAAGGGTGATGAGTTTGAAGATGAATCACCGGGGGTGTGGGACGCCCTCGTCCACACCCCCGGACTTGATGGTGCCGCCATGACCGACGTGCTCCCACAAGCCTCCCTCCTGGCTTCGTTCTCCGCGGGCCTGCTCTCGTTCGTCTCGCCCTGCGTGCTTCCGTTGGTTCCCTCCTATCTCATGTACATCACCGGCCTGTCCCTGGAGCAATTGTCGGACCCGGCAGGGCGTCGGCGGCTGCGGACCACGATCGTCGTCAGCTCGCTCCTCTTCATCGCGGGATTTTCAGCCATGTTCATCGCGTTCGGCGCGTCAGCCAGCCTGCTGGGTCAGATCCTGGCGGGCTATCAAGACGTCATCCGGAAGGTCGGGGCGGGACTGATGATCCTGTTCGGGTTGTCCCTGAGCGGAATCGTCACGCCGACGTTCCTGATGAGGGAGAGCCGTCTTCGTCTGCGCTCCCGCCCCGCCGGCTATGTCGGATCGTTCCTGATTGGAGCGGCGTTTGCCGCCGGCTGGACCCCCTGCGTGGGGCCGGTGCTGGGCACCGTGCTGCTGTACGCCGGCACGGGCGAGACCATGATGGACGGCGTGAGCCTGTTGGCGTTTTATTCCCTGGGGCTCGGCCTGCCGCTGTTCCTGACCGCCATTGGGTTGGACCGCTTTCTGGCCGGTTTCAGGCAAGTCCGGGCCTACGGAAGGGTCGCCTCCGTCACCAGCGGGTTCCTGCTGATTCTCTTCGGCGTCCTGATGTACCGGGACGCCCTGCCGCTCCTGACCTCCTTCTTCGAGCGCTACGGCATCGGCGCCTATGTGGACGTGACGGGAGGCGGAGTTTAATTCGGGCGGCGGAAGTCGCCGCGGCAGGACTCAGGACCTGTCTGGCCCGCCGTGGCCGGAACGTGCTACTCTGTGCCCAAGCAGTGAGCCCCTTCGCGCGAGGCACTCATGGGAGACGCGAACGATTATGGCAATGTCCAAGGTGCATCGCCGTCCGATGATCAGAGTTCCGCGCCGGATGAAACGACCGATCAACCGAGCCGCCGCGCCTTCCTGGCGGGGACCGCAGGACTGATCGGGGCCGCAGCGACGCAGGCTTTCCTGCCCCAGCTCTACGCCGAGCCGCTTCCATCTCCCGCCGGACCGGATGATCCCGCGAGAGTCCCCGGATCGGCTCCCAGCCCCTATGGACAGCGCTCGGCGTTCGAGCGGGCGGCGCGCCTCCCCGTCCCTTCCCACTCCCTCACGCCGCTTGAGTCCTTGCACGGGATCGTGACCCCGTCCTCGCTGCACTTCGAGCGGCACCACAACGGAGTCCCGCTCATCGACCCGGCCCGCCACCGCCTGCTGATCCACGGTCTGGTGGAGCGGCCGACGGTGTTCACGATGGACGAGTTGACACGGTTTCCCTCCGTCTCGCGCCTGGCCTTCATCGAATGTTCGGGCAACAGCGCCGGCGAGTGGCAGGGAGCCTCGGCGTCGACGGTCCAACAGACGCACGGGCTGACCAGCACCAGCGAATGGACCGGCGTCCCCCTGGCCACGGTCCTGCGCGAGGCCGGGGTCAAGCCCGAGGCGGCCTGGATGTTGGCGGAGGGAAGCGATGCTGCGGCCATGACGCGCAGCGTGCCCCTGGCGCAAGCGCTGGACGAAGCCCTCCTCTGCTACGCGCAAAACGGCGAGGCCCTGCGTCCGGAGCAGGGCTATCCCTTGCGGCTTCTGCTGCCCGGCTGGGAGGGCAACATCTGCATCAAGTGGCTCCGCCGGTTGAAGCTGGGTGCCGAGCCCTTCATGACGAGGGAAGAGACCTCCCATTACACGGACCTCATGCCGGACGGCACGGCCAAGCAGTTCACGTTGGTCATGGAAGCCAAGTCCGTGATCACCAGCCCCTCGGGCGGGCAGCGGCTTCAACCGGGGTTCGTCGAGATCCGCGGGCTGGCCTGGAGCGGGCTGGGCCTCGTCAGCCTGGTGGAGGTCAGCACGGACGGAGGGCACAGGTGGCAACCGGCTCAGCTTCAGGATCCGGTGCTCCCGAAATGCCACACCCGCTTCCGGTTTCCCTGGCGCTGGAACGGCCGGGAGGCCATCCTCCAGAGCCGCTGCACCGACGAGACGGGCTACGTACAGCCGAGCCGCCGGGCGCTGGTGGCGGCCAGAGGGGTCCATGCCGTCTATCACTACCATGCGATCCAGAGCTGGAAAATCTCGCCGGACGGGACGGTGGCCAATGTCCACGTCTAAGCCCTTCCGACTGGCAACCCTGGCGATTCTCTGGGTCGGCTGGCTGGGGACCGGCTGCTCCTCGAGCGGAGCGGCTCAGCAGGACCCCCCGGCCCGATACGGCCTGGGCCGGCCGGCGGACGAGGCGCAGATCCGGGCCTGGAACATCGATGTCTCGCCGAGCGGGGAAGGCTTGCCGCCGGGTCAGGGCACGGTCAAGCAGGGCGGGCAACTCTATGCGGCCAAGTGCGCCGCCTGCCACGGCCCTACCGGACAGGAAGGCCCCATGCCCAGGCTCGTCGGAGGGCGGGGGACGCTGGCCACGGCGGAGCCGGTCAAGACGGTCGGGAGCTACTGGCCCTACGCCACGACCCTCTATGACTACATCCACCGCGCGATGCCCTTCACGGCGCCCCAGTCCCTGACCCCGGAGGAAGTCTACGCCCTCGTCGCCTGGCTCCTGTACCGGAACGGGATCGTGCCGGAAGACGCCGTCATGGACGCCCGCACCCTGCCTTCCGTCCGCATGCCGAACCGGAACGGGTTCGTCCCGGATCGGCAGCCGGACGTGAAGAAGTGAGCCGACGCCCTACTTGGGAAACTCCGTCGGCGAAGCAATCTGCTGCCAGCCTTCCCCGTTGAGCGACCGGAGGAAGGCCACCAGATCCTGCTTCTCCTGCTCGGTCAGCTCCAACGGGATCAGCGTGTTGTCTCGAAACGGATTCTTGATCCCGCCCTGGTTGTAAAAGTTGACCACTGCCTCCAGCGTCCCGAACCGGCCGTCGTGCATGTAGGGAGCGGTCCTCGCGACCTCCCGCAACGTCGGGGTCTTGAAGGCGCCGATGTCCTCCTGGTTCTTCGTGACCATGAAGCGGCCGAGGTCCACGGTGTTGGTGTCCCAGCCGATGCCGAGGTTGTGAAATTTCTCGTCGCTGAAGTTGAAGCCCGAATGGCACCGCGTGCAGCGCGCTTTGCCGCGGAACAGCTCCAGGCCCCGCTGCGCCGCCGGGGACAGCGCCCGGTCGTCGCCCCCCACGTCGAACCGGTCCACCGGGCTGTTCCCGGAGAGAATCGTCCGCTGGAAGCTGGCGATCGCTTTACCGACGCCCTCGACCGCGATCTCCTTGCCGAACACCTGCTTGAAGAGCTTCTTGTAGCCCTCGATGCGGTTCATCTTCTTCAACAGCTCGTCGTAATCGATGAACCCGTGCTCGACCGGATTCACGAGCGGACCGACCGACTGCGCTTCCAGCGTGGCGGCCCGGCCGTCCCAAAATTGCCCGGAGCTGTACAGGCGGTTGATGGAGGCGGGCGCGCTCCGCCCGCCCTGGAGGCGCTTGATCCCGCTGGACACCTGCTGCCCGTCCGTGAACGCGAGCGCCGGGATGTGGCAGCTCGCGCAGGCGATCGAATCGTCCTTCGACAGCCGCTTGTCGAAGAAGAGCAGCCGGCCCAGCTCGACTTTCTCGGCGGTCAGCGGATTGTCGGCGGGCACGTAGGCGCCCGGCTCTTCCAACCCGAGCGGCACGGCGAGCCGATAGCCCCCCGCCTGGCCCGCAGGCGCCGCGGCCGCGGGCTTCGGCGCAGCCGCGCCTTTCTCGCCGGACACCGCCTGCAGGGGAACGCCCGCGCCGATCCCCATGACCGCCACGATACCGAGCGCGAACAGCCGGGTTCGTTGTCTCCTGGTCATAGCCGACTCCTTTCCATCCGGATTTAGTAGATCTGCCCGTGGGGCACCGCGCGCTGATACTCCCGCGCCAGCCGATCCGCCTCGTCGGCCGCCGCCCACAGGGCCTTGGCGTTCTCCAGGCTGCGCCGCGCCTGCTCGTCGCCCCCTCCGCTCACGCCGGCTGATTGCCGGGCCTCGAACTCATACCGACTCGCGACCGCCCGCAGCTCCGCGGCCTGCCGGCGATACTTGAACACCAGGTCGCTCGCCTCCCGTTGCGACACCATCCCCGGCCCCGGCCCCGGCGTGAAATCGCCCGCGGAGCGGGCCGGCCCCGGAGCATCGGTCGCACATCCCGCGAGCAATGCGGTGGTCAACAGCAGGCTGCCGATGAAGCGTCGTGACTGTCTCATGGCCATGCCCTCCTTCCCTCATGGCTTCGTGATGAACCCCGTGCGTCTCTTGGTCGTCAGCATAGTACCGGGCACATCATTAGTCCAATTGATTGTGCATGACGCGATGATTTATATTACTTATCACTGGAGGAGCCGAGGAGCCTGCCATGACCTTGACCGAACTGCGCTACATCGTGGCCGTGGCCCAGGAGCGCCACTTCGGCCGGGCCGCCGCCCGGTGCTTCATCACCCAGCCGGCGCTGAGCCTGGCGATCCAAAAGCTGGAGGAGGAGCTGGGCGCATCGTTGTTCGAGCGACGGAAGAACGAGATCGCGCTGACCCCGATCGGCGCAAAAATCGTGCACCAGGCCCAACGGGTCCTGGAGGAGGCGGAGCAGCTCAAGGCCATCGCCGCGCAAGGCAAGGATCAACTGGCGGGGCCGTTGCGGTTGGGCGTCATCGCCACGGTGGGACCGTACCTGCTGCCGGAATTGATCCCGATCCTCCACAAGCGGGCGCCCGCGATGCCGTTGGAGATCGAGGAAAACCTGACCGCGAACCTCAGCGCGATGCTGAAGAGCGGCAAGCTGGACGTGCTCGTTCTGGCGCTGCCGTTCGAGGAGCCGGGCATCCTGACGCAGGCGCTCTACGCCGAACCGTTCAAAGTGGTCGTGCCGGTGACGCACCCCTGGGCCAAGAAATCGCGCATCGACGTCGCCCAGTTGGGCGCCGAACAAGTGCTGCTGCCCCACGCCGGCCATTGCTTCCGTCGCCAGGTGCTGGAAGCCTGTCCGGAAGTGAGCCGGTCCGACACCGAAGGCATCCAGGGCAATTCCCTGGAGACGATCCGGCAGATGGTCGCGTCGGGGCTCGGGATCACCGTGCTGCCCTGCAGCGCCCTGACCCAGAAGCACCAGAACAAGCGGCTGGTCACCGTGAAGTTTGCCGAGCCGGTGCCGGAACGGACGATCGGCCTAGCCTGGCGGAAAGGCTTCGCCCGGCCGGCCGCGCTGACCGCGCTCCGGGAGTCCGTCCGGCGGGTCAAAGTGCCGGGGCTCGAGATGATCGAGGACTCATAAGGCGAAAAGCGGTTCAGCGGTCAGGCCCCCGCGACCGGCGGCACCTTGCCGCCGTATTCATCGTGGTAGATGAGGATGGCCGTGTGCAGGAGCCCCACGATGATCGGCCCGAGGAACAGCCCGATGATGCCGTAGACGGCCAGCCCGCCCACGATGCTGAAGAACATGAACAGGACCGGAATCTGGGCGCCCTGCCCGATCAGCCAGGGTTTCAGCAGGCTGTCCACCATCGTCACGATGCCCAGGCCCCAGGCCAGCATCGCCAGCGCCTTCCACAGCGGCCCCGCCCACCAGAGATAGAGGGCGACCGGCCCCCAGATCAGCGCCGTGCCGCCGACCGGCAAGGGTGCGAGCACCATCGTCATCGCGGTCAGGAACATCGGGAACGGAGCCCCGAGCACCGCATAGGCCAGCCCCGCGGCCAGGCCCTGGACGACCGCCGTGACCAGGATGCCTTTGACGACCGCCCGCAGGGTCTGATCCAGCCGGACGAAAATCTTCGCCTTGTGCGACTCGTCGAGCGGCACCACCCGGTACAAGCCGGCGAACAGGCGCGCGCCGTCCTTGAACAGGAAGAACAGCACCAGGATCATGACGAGAAAATTGACGGCGAGCAGGAACACGTTCGTGACGACCCCGGTGAGTTCGTCCACGAGAAACTGCCGCAGGGCCTTGGCGCTGCTCAGGAAAAACTCGTCCAGGTTCCCCTGCGCCACGATGAACCAGCCGAGCCATTCCTGCGCCCGCGCCCCCAGCAGCGGCAGCGCGGCCACCTGCTCCGGCAGCCGCTGGACGCCGCCCGACTGAATCCAGACAGTGACCGCCGTCTGCGCGGCCTTGGCCTCGTCGACCAGCATGAACCCCATCGCGATGAGCGGCACCACCACCAGGAGCATGATGCCGACGGTCAGCAGGGCCGCCGACACCGCGACGCGCCCCCGGCAGAGGGCCGTCACCCGGTTGTGCAGCGGAAACATCAGGTGCGCCAGGATGACCGCCCAGAGGGTCGGCAGCAGGAACGGCCGGAACATCAGCGCGATCTGCGAGAGCAGCACGAGGAGGACGGCGAAGAAGCCGATCGTGAAGAGATACCGCTGGGTCACCGGGGCACCATGGGACTGGTTCATAGCAAAAAGTCCGGCTCTTGTCACCTGTTAGGGGCGATTGGTGACAGAGCGGGGTCTGATTCTCTTACCCCGCCTTGTCCCGGCTCGTAAGCCAGGCCGCAGCCCCGGCGCCCGCCGCCCGGCCGCTGGCGAAACAGGCGGTGAGGAGATAGCCGCCGGTCGGCGCCTCCCAATCCAGCATTTCTCCCGCGCAGAACAGCCCCGGGAGGGTCCGGATCATCAGCCGTTCATCGAGCGCTTCGAAGGCCACTCCGCCCGCCGTGCTGATGGCTTCCTCCAGCGGGCGCGGCGCGACGAGTTTCAGCGGCAGCGCTTTGATGGCGGCGGCAAGACGGACCGGGTCCGCGAACTCCTGTTTCGGCAGGACTTCCCGGAGCAGCCCCGCCTTCACCCCGGCAATCCCGGCCCGGCGCTGGAGGTGCGCGGCCACCGTCCGGGCCCCGCGCGGCTGCGACAGGTCACGGATCAGGCGCGGCAGGTCCCGGTCCGGCGCCAGATCGAGACGGAGAGTCGCCGCGCCCTTGGTCTGGAGCTCGTCGCGGAGGCAGGCGGACACAACATAGACGACGCCGCCTTCAAGGCCGGTCTCCGTGACCACGAATTCGCCCCGCTGCTTGAACTCACCGCCCTCTGCGTTCCTCACGGTCACGGCCACGGACTTCACCGGATGCCCGGCGAACTTTTTGCGAAAGTGCTCGGTCCATCCAATACCGCCGGCTTGGCCGGCATGGTTCACATCGAAGCCGCAGTTGGCCGGTCGGAGCGGTACGATGGGGACCCCTCGTCCGGCGAGCAGCGGCACCCAGGAGCCGTCGGAACCGAGCCTGGGCCAACTGCCGCCGCCCAGCGCCAGGACCACCGCGTCGGCCCGGATCGAACGAGTCCCCTGTTGTGTGGCAAAACACAGGGCTCCCTGCTCGTCCCAGCCGCACCAGCGATGACGCACGTGGAAGGTCACGCCGGATCGGCGCAACCGGCGCAGCCAGGCGCGCAACAGCGGCGCGGCCTTGAGATCGGAAGGGAACACGCGCCCGGAGGTGCCCACGAAGGTCTCGACGCCGAGGCCCTTGGCCCAGGCGCGCAGCGCATCCGGCCCGAACGATTCGAGCAGCGGGGCGATCTGCGCGCGGCGCGCACCGTAGCGGGCCAGAAACGGCTCAAGCGGCTCCGAGTGCGTGAGGTTCAGCCCGCCCTTCCCGGCCAGCAGAAACTTGCGGCCGACCGACGCCATGGCGTCGTAGAGATCAATTTGAATATGCTGAACAGGCCGAACGCCGGCGGCGCTGGCCGCCTCCGCGGCCATGAGCCCGGCCGGTCCCCCGCCGATGACGGCTATCTTCATGGGCAGCCACACATAGGACGATCCAGTCAATCGTATCTCGCGTATCTCGCGTATCTCGTGAAGCGTCCCTCGTATTTCGTTCTCGGACAAAGATCTTAAAGAAATGACGCCGCTCCACGAACGACGAGATACGCGACCCGCGTCGGTTACCGTGCGATCGTCTCAATCCGCTGGAGGTCTTCGGCGGTGAGGGTGAACTGCTCGGCTTGGAGGTCTTCTTTCATGTGTTGTTGGTTCGTGGTGCCCGTCAGCGGGAGCATCCCGATAAGCATGGCAAACCGGAAGATGACCTGGGCGACACCGGCCTCGAGCCGCGCGGCGATGGCCCGCACGTCCGGATCGACGAGGACCTCCCGATTGGCGGTCAACAGCGAAAACCCCTGATAGATGATGTGATGAGCCAGGCAGATCCCCCGCACCTCTCTGTCCCATCCGAGCGCGGCATAACAGCGGTTTTGCACCACCATGGGTTTGATCTTCGCCTTCTCGCAGAGCAGAGCGAGCTGTTCAGCCGTGACGTTGCTGATGCCGATCATCTTGGTCTTCCCGGACTGATAGAGCCCTTCGATGGCCGCCCAGACCTCCCAATCCTGAGCCCCCAGGCCATGCCGTTGATAGGGTCCGTGGAGAACATAGGAGTCCAGATAGTCGGTGTGGAGATGGGCCAAGGAGCTGTCGAAGGACTGTCCGACCTGCGTGGCCAGGTCGGTGAGAGGATCGTAGGGGGTGCGATGGTCCTGACCGTTGACCGGCGTGAACTTGGTCTGGAGAAACAGGGTATCGCGCGCGATCCCTTGCTTCGCGAGCGAGCGCAGGGCCTCCCCGACGAGCGCCTCCTCGTAATGGATCAGTTGATTGGCCGTGTCGATGGCCCGGAAGCCCGCCGCCACCGCTTGCTGGACAAGTTGCGCCGTGGCCTCTTTCTTCCATGCCGTGCCGTACATGAACGACGGAATCGGCACCCGGTTGTAGGCGGTCAAAGTCATGCGAGTGGGTGAACGGTCAACTGTTCGAGTAGTCCGATTCCATCGGCGGGATGTTGTAGAGCAGCTCGAGGTCGAATTCGTCGATGAGCTCGTTGACGGCGGCGGCGCCGTGATCGGAGCGCACTTCGTTGATCACCAGCTCGATCGCGTTCGCCGCATGCCGGCCGTACTGCTCGATCGCGGCCTCGATGCGCCGCCTGGCTTCTTCCGGTTTCATACCGTGCCTCCATCCCGCGCTTCGCGCGAACCGCCGCTCAGTATCGCCTCATCGTAATGGATGCCGGCGGAGAAAATCCACAAATGATCCCCATGCCCCGGCCGCGCCTTAGAACGTCGTGCGCGTCGGCGCGACCACCAGATCCCTGATGCACAGGTGCGCCGGCAACTGGTAGCAATAGAGAATGATCGCGGCCAACTCGTCCGCCGTCATGAAATCGGGATTGCCGAGCCCGCGGCAGTATTCCTCGAAGGTGATGCCCATCCCCTGGTGGATGTTCGTCTTGACGTAGCCCGGCGCAACGTTGATGACGCGGACCCCGTGCTTCCCCTCCGCTTCCCGCAGCGACTCGGACAGGGCCCGGACCCCGTACTTCGACGCCGTGTAGGCCAGGGCGACCGGCGCCGTCTTCCGGTCCGACACCGAGCTGACATTGATGATCGTCCCGGCCTTCCGCTCGGTCATGCCGGCCAGGACCGCCTTGATCCCGTTGAGCACCCCCAGCAGGTTGGTCCTGATCTCCCGCTCATAGTCCGCCGGCGGCACCTCCCCGAACGGTCGAGCGTCGGCGAATCCCGCCGCGTTCACCAGGCAGTCCGTTCCGCCGTGCCGCCGCTCGGCCTCGCGCACCGCGTTCTGGAAGGCGTCGAAGTCCGCCACGTCCACCGGGGCGTAGAGCACCCGCTTCCCCGCAAATTCCGGCAGGGCCTCCATGTGCCGCGCGATCAGCCGCAGCGGATGGCCGGCCGCCGCAAACGCGCGGGCTGTCGCCAGCCCGAACCCCGCACTCGCCCCCGTGATGACCGCCAACCCCTTCGCCATACCCCTCCACGCTAGCGGGCCCGCCATTCCTTGTCAATCGCTCCAACGAGATCGCCGATAGTAGGGGGACGGGGGCACGCGGCGACCGCTGCCGGCGCCGCCCGCGGCACCCCC
>CAZKHY010000045.1:18484-23177 GCA_964552455.1 uncultured Nitrospira sp. | reverse complement strand
GGGTGGCTGGGATGATCCCGAACTGCGCCCATCGAGCGAGCACATTCTGATCGTGCGGGCTCTGGGAGCACAGGGGTCGTCCCAGCTACCCCGCCCTTCCTTTTCAGCAGCCGTCACGCGGAGCGCGCAAGATACCGGTGCAACGCTGCCCCTTCGCGTTCTCGGAAGGTCACGGCGATGCGGAGTTGTTCGAGGTACTGGGCCAGCACCTTGCCGCCGAAGTCGATCTTGCGTTCGGCGGCGAACCGGTGCACGTCCCGCTCCAATTCAGGCGTAGCCAAGCCGCCGACCCCGTCGAACATCCGGCGGAGCCCCTGCTTGGGGAACTGCCGGTCCATCAGATCCCAGTTCGTCTTGACGAAGTTCCAGGCCCGCTCCCGCCCGTAGACGCTCATCAACACCAGCCGGATCATGAAGGGGGCGTCCTGCGTGCGGATTTCTCCGTTGAGCGTGCTCGTGAGGGTCCGTTCCAGCAAGGCCGGCGGCTGGAAGGCCGCCAGGGCATAGAGGTACCGTCGCTCCTCCTGGGGCGTCGGCGCCGTGCGGAAACGAGTCAGAAAGTCTTCGTAGCGGGCCGCGTCTCCGATATGGGCCAGCGTGGCCACCAGGGCGGGCAGCACGTTCGGATCGAGGGTGGTCATGCGTCCGGCCTTCAGGTCGCTCGTAACGGCCCCGAAGAACTCGGCCGCCAGCGCTTGCACCCCCTTGTCGTTTCCGAGCGTCCCGAGGGTCCGGATCAGGTCGCCGCGAAGCTGTTTGGTCAGATCGCTCTCGTCGGCGCGAGGCGCCCAGCCCAGCTCGGTCACCATCGGGCCGACACGATCCCGTACCAGCGCCTCCAATCCTGGGCGATCGGCCTGGTCGATGATGCGATTTAAACCATGGAAGGATTCGACCAGGATCGCCCAGACGTTCCTGTCCCGCTCTGTTTTGAATCGGGCCGTCAGGTCCAGGTAGTCGCTGAGCGACATCAATCCGGCGACCGTCGAGGCCCAGGCATCGTTGACCAGGTTGAACCGCTCGACCGCCGCCAGCTTCTCCGGTGCTTGCAGCAACCGCTCCAGCAGGGCCGGTTCGTACCAGACCCGATAAAAGCCGTGGCCCCCTTCGTTCACCAGGACGGACTCGAAGCCTTCCGGCAGGTTCACGCTCATGTCTCCGTCTGTGAGCAGCAGCCGGTGGGTGCCGGCCTTCCCGCGCGCCGTGATCCGCACTTGAATCGGCGCCTGCCATCGCTGAGCCTGCTCCTTGTCTATTTCGGCCTGGCCCGCACCGCCGGGGAGAGCGGGCAGGGCGGAGGCCGGCAGATAGAAAAACCGCTCCTGCTTGAACCGGAGGCGGGCGCCTCCCTCAAGACCGACCCTGACGAGCGGATACCCGGGATGGAAGATCCAGCCGTCCATCAAGGCCGGGACCGGCTGCCTGGCTTCAAGGCCGAGCGCGGTCCAGAGGTCGCCCGTGTCGGCGTTGTCGTAAGCATGCTTGCGCAGGTAGGCGCGCACGCCGGCGCGGAAGACCTCCGGGCCGAGGTGCTGTTCCAGCATCCGCAACACGCTCGCGCCCTTCTCGTAGGTCAGCACGTCGAACATGGCGTCGGCGTCTTTCGGCGCGCGCACTTGGTACTCGATCGGCCTGGTGTTGTGCAGCCCGTCCACGGACAGGGCGGCGGCGCGCGAGACACCGAAGGAGGTCCAGCGGTCCCATTCCGGCTTCCAGGCATCCACCGCCTTCATCTCCATGAAGGTCGCGAAGGCCTCGTTCAGCCAGAGGCCGTTCCACCAGCTCATCGTGACCAGATCGCCGAACCACATGTGGGCGTTCTCGTGCGCGACCACGTCGGCCACCCGCTCGATCTCCGCGTGCGTCGCGGTCTGTCCGTCCACCAGCAGCGCGGTCTCCCGAAACGTGATGGCGCCCAGATTCTCCATGGCCCCCGAGGCGAAGTCGGGGATCGCCAGCAGATCGAGCTTGTCGCTCGGATAGACGATGCCGTAGTAGTCTTCGAAAAACTTGAGTGAGAAGGCGCCGATCTCCAGCCCGATCGGGGCCAGATGCTTCTTCCCCGGCACGCACCAGATCCGCAGGGGGGTCTTGCCGACCGGAACCGGCTCGGTCGCTTCCAGCTCGCCCACCACGAAGGCGACCAGGTAGGTGGACATGCGGATCGTATCGTGGAACTGCACGACCTTCTTGCCCCGCTCGATCCGCTCGGCCTTGATGGCGGTGTTCGAAACAGCGGTCAGTTGAGGATCGACGACGAGGGTCGAAGCAAAGACCGCTTTGAAGGCCGGCTCGTCCAAGCAGGGAAATGCGCGGCGCGCATCCGTGGCCTCGAACTGCGTGGCGGCCAGGTTGTGCGTTTCGCCCTTCTGATCCTTGTAGGTGCTGCGGTAGAACCCGCGCAGCTTTTCGTTCAACGTGCCCTTGAAGGAGAGGTGCAGGAGCCAGGTGCCGGGAGCGAGCGGCGCAGGGAACGTGACCCGGCACCGCTCCGACGGTTCATCCGGCTCCACCGCGGCTTGCTGGGACGCGCCTTTGCCGCCGCCGGCACCGCTTTCAACGGACGCCTCCGTGATTTCCAATTCCGCCGCGTTCAGCAGAAACTCGGACGTCGGTTCCTGCACGGTGATCGTGATGGTCTCGGTCCCGACAAACGTGAAGGTCGTCAGGTCCGGCTCCAAGCGGAGGTCATAGCGGGTCGGGAGCACATGACGCGGCAATCGATAGAGGTCCACTTTGTCAACTCCGGCTTCCGGCGTGGGTGGAAATAAGGGTTCGACTGTTTCGCCCTTGGGTCGTCCGACGAGAAAGGCCTGGGCATCGGCTCCGAGCCGGTTCGCCAGGAGGCCGACGCATCCGAGCCCGACGAGGGAACCGGCTGTGCGAGAGACCGATTCGAGCGCGCGGCGGCGAGTGATGGACTCGCGCAGGAGGGAAGGCCTGCTGAGCAATCGAGCGATCCGCTCAAACATCCCACGTTCCGGCCGGTCGGCTTAGCGTCTTGCCGCCCGCTTCACCTCGACCCCGCGCGGGGTCCCCACCAACAACAGATCCGTCCGGCCTATAAAGAGGCCGGTTTCGACCACGCCGGGGACCAAATTGAGGCGGGTTTCCAGATCGGCCGGGTTCTCGATGTGCCCGACGTGCAGGTCCAGGATGTAATGGCCCGCTTCGGTCCTGAAAATCTGGCCGTTCCGCTCCCGCAAGACCGGCTTCATGCCCAAGGCTTCAATTTGCCTCGCGGTGCTGCCCCAGCCAAACGGGATCACTTCAACCGGCAGCGGAAAGGAATTCCCCAGGGCCGGCACCAGCTTCGTGTAATCCACCACAATGATCACTTGCCGCGCCGCCATCGCGACGATTTTTTCCTTCAACAGGGCCCCGCCGCCCCCCTTGATCAGGTTGAGCTGCGGATCGACTTGATCCGCGCCGTCGATGTCGACGTCGATGGCCCAGGAGTCCTCCGTCTCCACCAGCGGAATGCCGGACCGGCGCGCGAGCTCGGCCGTGTCCCGTGACGTGGCGACGCCCTTGATCGTCATGCCGGCTTTCACCTTCTCGCCGAGCGCGAGGATCACGTAGCGGGCGGTGGAGCCGGTGCCCAACCCCACCACCTGGCCGTCGCGAACATGCTGGATCGCCGCCTCCGCGGCTTGACGCTTCAGCTCTTCGAGTGAAACAGGAACGGTCACGATGCCTCCCCTTGTTCTTGCCGTAATTGCGCCGCCACCGAGGCGGCCCCCAGCAGCGCGGTCTTCTGGTTCATGATCACGCGCACGGGGATTGCGCTCAGCAGGCGCTTGTAGCGTCCCTTGGCGGTGAAGGAACGCAGGAAGGTGCCGTCCTGCAGCTTCGCCAGCAGCTTGGGGGCGATGCCCCCGCCCAGGTAGATCCCGTCCAGCGCCAGCGCCTTCAAGGCCAGGTTCCCCGCTTCCGCCCCGTAAATGGCGGCGAAGAGGTCCAGCGCCTGTTTGCAGATGTCCGCATGGCCGGCCAGGCCGACCTCGGCGATCACGGCGGCCGGGTCCTCCACTTTCAGCCGTTCGGCCAGCCAGGTCGGCTCGTTCCTCTTCGTGTCCCGAAGGAACTCGTAGATGGCATGGAGCCCGGCGCCGGACAGCACCCGTTCATAACTCACGTGGAGGTACTGAGCCCGGACGTGACGCAGCAGATCAATCTCAAGGTCGCTGGTCGGCGCGAAGCTGGCGTGGCCCCCTTCCGACGGCATGGGATGATAGCGGCCGCCTTCCCAGAAGAGGATGGCCTCCCCCAGGCCGGTCCCGGCCGCGATCAGAGCCATCGTCCTCTTGGTGGAAGCCGAGGTAGGGGAGGGGGCGCCCTGGTTGAGCACCGTGGTTTCGTCAGGCCTCAGAACCAAAAGCCCATAGGCCGTGGCCTCCAGGTCGTTCAGGAGTCGGACATGAGAGCCCCGGGATATTTTCAGGTGTTTGGCCACGGCGGCCCCGTCGATGACCCAGGGCAGATTCGTCGTCTGGCAGCGGTTGTCGATGACCGGGCCCGCGACCCCGAAGCAGGCGGCCTCGATCGTCGGAGCTTCCTCCTGAGCGGCCGGTTCGGTTGATTCGGTTGGCTCCGAACCCTTTTCCTCTTCGCCGGCAGGCTCCGGGGCCTTCTTCGCCTGCGGCTTCAAAAACTCGGCGATGACCTCTTCAAGGGACTTGTAGTCCGCGCT
>CAZKHY010000045.1:0-18384 GCA_964552455.1 uncultured Nitrospira sp. | reverse complement strand
TCATGTGACACGATCCCTTGTTTGGCGATGGTCAGCTCGGCCGCCGCGGCTCGATCCAGGAGCCAGATCAGCCGCCCCGTGACGGGCCGGATCAAGCGGGCCGGGAAGCGGGTGGCGTCCGATCCTTGCGGGCCCCGCCCGCCTTCGAGGACCGCACGAACCGCCTCCGCCTTGCCGGGCCCGCTCACCAGAAATACGACGGTCTTGGCCTGGTTGATGGCCGCGGCCGTGAGCGTCAGCCGGTGCCTCACTCCCTTGGGTGACTGATTGGCCACCACCAGCCTGGTTTGCTCATTCAAGGCGGCCGTGCCGGGAAAGAGCGACGCCGTATGGGCGTCTTCGCCCAATCCCAGCAACACCAGATCGAAGCCGGGCCAGGCCGGTGGCGCCACCCCGAATCGTTCCCGGATCAGGGCCTCATAGTGGCGGGCCGCGTCATCCGGATCGGCCTCGCCCCTCATCCGAAAGATCCGCTCCGGCGCGATCGTCAGCGGGCCGAAGAGGCTTTCCTCGGCGGTCCTGAAATTGCTCTCCGGATGGTCCGGGGGAACACAGCGCTCGTCCCCGAAATAAAATTCGACGTGCTTCCAATCGAGCTGCGCTGAGAACGTCCGGCCTGCCAACGTCGCATAGAGCGCCCGTGGCGTGGACCCGCCGGAGAGGGCCACGCGAAATCGCCCGCCTTGCTCGATCGCCTGCTTGCCGAACCAGACAAAAAGCTCAGCCGCCTCACCGGCCAGCTCCGTACCGTCGTCCAGAATCCGGAGCTCAGGCGCTCCCATTATCGTCTACCTTGCCGCTCGTGCCTACCGCCGCGCCGCTCGTTTGCCGGCTCGTTTGCCGGTCTTGCGCCCCGCACGCGCGCGGCGCTTGGCCGGGCTTGCCCCGCGGGCCAGCGTCCTGATTTTTTCCGGCGCCTGCCGGCCCAGTCGCACGCGCACCACCGGCCGGTGATGAGCCTGCAGCGATTGCAGGTCTCCCACCGCTTGGGCCTCGGCCAGAGTCCCGAAGGTATAGGGTGCGCCCGGCACCTCGATCTTTGGCGTCATGTCCTCGACGAGCTGGAGAAACAGCCCCGTGCCGGGTCCCCCTTTGTGGAGTTGTCCGGTCGAATGGAGATAGCGAGGTCCATACCCGGTCGTCGTGGCCAACTTCTGTCTGACCAGCAACGTCCTGCGAAGCGCCTTGAGCGCCGCGTCGGCCTTCGGTGACGGGCACATGTAGGCCAGGATGGCCAGGTACTTGCCTGGAGCAGCCTGGGCCAGGAGGTCACCCAGGGTTGCCTCCATCGGCACGGGCGGGATCTTCCCACTTCGACGGACCTCTTCCAGAATCCGGCTCGTGTTCTCCTTGCTCTCCTGCACGTTGGGCTGGTCGAAGGGATGGATGCCGAGCGTACGGCCCGCCACCGCCGTGGCGAATTCCCAGAGGAAAAACTGCGCGGCCAGGTCGTAGCGATCCCGGAGCGTGAGCCTGACGACCGGCTGCCCGTCCCGCTCCAGCGCCTTGACATGCCGGTCCGTCCCGTTGTTGGCATCCCCGTTGAGCCGGAGATAGACGAAGAGGCGGTCCCGGCCGTAGCAGGCAGGGGACGCCAGCGGCTCCTCGGCAATCGGGATCAGGCCCTTCCCCTCCTTCCCCGTGCTCTCCGCCAGCAACTGCTCCGCCCACAGACCGAAGGTCTTGATCTTCGGGGAGGCGACCAGCGTGACCTTGTTCCGCCCCGCGCGCCCGAGCGTCCCCATCACCGCGCCGAGATAGGCGCCGGGATTCTGGGAGGGGGCGATGCTGGAGCCGCAGGCCCGCGCCATTTCAATTCCACGGCCCAGCAAGGTGTCCAAGTCCACCCCCAGGAGAGCCGCCGGCACGAGCCCGAAGAAGGAAAGGACGGAATAGCGGCCTCCGATGTCGGGCGGATTGACGAAGGTGGTTCGGAAGCTTCGCTCCTGCGCCAGGGTGGCCAAGCCGGTCCCAGGATCGGTGATGGCGAGAAACTGGGACGCACCGCGGTTCCCCCGGGCCTTGGCCACCAGATTCGAGAAGTGGGCAAAGAGGGACATGACCTCGATGGTCCCGCCCGACTTGCTGGCCAGAATGAACAGGGTCTTGGCCGGACGGATCGCCCTGGTGACCTCGCGCACCACGGAGGGTACGGTGCTGTCCAGCACCCAGAGGCGCGGGAACCCTCGCGCGGCCCCAAAGGTGCACCGGAGCACCTCCGGCCCCAGACTGCTGCCTCCCATCCCCAGCAGCACCACATGGGTGAACCCTTCCTCCCGCACGGACTGGGCAAAGACCTTCAGCCGCCCTGTCTGTTCGAGCATCTGCTCCGCGACCGTCAGCCAGCCCAGCCGATTGGTGATCTCCGTCGGCTCCGGCTTCCAGAGGGTGTGGTCCTTGCCCCACAGCCGGGGGACAACCAAGCCCTTGTCCATCTCATCCAGGGTTTTATCCACCTCTGGCTGCAAGGCTCCCAAGCTCGCGCTCAATCTGGACTCCAGCATCATCCGCCTCCACAGACCGGTCCCGGCCTTCAGACTACGCCCATCAGAATCCACGCGAAGTACGTATCTTAGGCTGGCGGACGGCAAAAGGCAAACGGCCCCGGATCGCGATGCCGCTTACGGCTGCTCCGTTCTCCCAATAAGCAACGGCATGCCGTCGACGAGGGTCCAGGCCAACGAGCGGGCGGCGTCCTGCGACAGGGTCAGATGCAGGCGGGGGCCGGCCGGCACCTGATCGGCCGGGGCCGCGACGCAGGTCCAGGACGCGGCTCGCGCCCACCATTCGCGCAGCAGGCTCCTGACCCAGAGCCAGGGCTGGTCCCGAAAGGGAGGAGCGACCGTGAGAAGCAGGCCCGGCTCGTAGACGAGCAGGTACTCGGCCGGCATGTCCTGCAAATTGATCGGTTCGAGGGAGGGGTCCTTGCTGGGACCGGCCTTGGGACGGTCCACGGCCGGCCTGGTGCGCAGGCGAAACAGTCCGGACAGGGACTTTCCGCCGGACACCTTCCATGCGAGAACCGGCAGGCGGTGGAGTTCAATACCCCGCCCTTTGATGGAGAGGACCTGCTCCGACAAGTCGAGCAACAGATAAATCTGCGGACGGGAGGCCAGCTTGACCTCTTCCTCCAGCAGCCGATTGGCCTCTTGCAGCAATTCCCGTTCGCCGGCCGCCTTTTCATCCGGGACCACGGGCGCAGCTTGCGAAAGACCGCCCGACAGAACGCAGAGAACGGCAAGGGCGCAGAAGATCCGACGGGAGGTGTTGGCAGCGAGCACGAGATGAGCAGTCCGTCGCGGCAGGATGGCTGGTCTCCGGCAATCGCCCATCGGCCTGTCAGAAAATCATCACGGAGGTCCCGACCTTGGACAGGCGATGCACGGCCCGGAGGTCTTGGTCGTTCAGGCGGATGCAGCCATGGGTCACGTTCTTGCCCAACAGCCTCGTGTAGAGGGTCCCGTGGATGAAATAGCCTTTGCCGAAGCCGAGGGCATACTCTCCGAGAATGCCGGGCTCCAGCCGCTCGGCCGGGTCCTTGGGCACCTCCAGCCCTTCCTCCAGAAAGGCCCAATCCGGCTTCACCCACACGGGATTGGTCAACCGGGACTGAACCTTGAATTCCCCTCGCGGCGTGTCGAACACCCATCGGGCACCGGGGCGTCCCGGATCATCCAGAATCGTGCCGCTGCCGGTGGAGGCGATCGCCGTGAGCAGGATCTCGCTCCGGCGCTTGACCATCAGCACGTTCCGCGCGGTGTCCACCACGATGTAGGTGTTGTCCGGCGCTTGCTGCGCCAGTTGCCGTCTGAGGGAGGCGTAACGCACCCTGAGGGCTTCGAGGCTGGCCGGCTGTTTCAGACTGAGCTGCGCTTGGCGCTCTTCCGCCACCGGTTGCTCGCCCGCTTCGAGGGGGTCCCCGCCCCGGCAAGCCATCAAGGTCATTCCACCGGCGAGCAGCAAGAGCAAGCCCGTGATTCTGCTCTTGGAGCGCGTCTTCACGCAGCCCCTCACCCCCTAACCCCGTTCTTCCTGCGCCAACTCGGCCAAGGCAAGCGCCACGGAGTTGGTCACGTTCACCGCGCCCACGATCGTCACCGGAGTCCCCTCGTCGATCGCCTCGAATAGGGCATCGATCTGGCGGTTATCCAGCATGATGCACCCGAGCGTTTGGCTGAGCGCCCGGTCGTCCCCGCCGTGGATTTCAATCTGCCCCCCGATCAGGGCCGAAGCCGGAATGGCTCCCGTGACGCGGGCTTTCCGGAACCGGTGGCGGTCTTCACTGTTGGGATAATCCAGCAACAGCGCCCGATAAAACTTGGTCTGCCCCCGGTCCCGCTTCCTGATGACCCGGTAGCGCCCTTCCGGGGTCGCCCCGTCTCCCTGGTAGCGCTTTTCCAGGATTCCATTGTAGCCCAGTTCCACCGGATAGGAAACCACCGGCCGCCCGCTCCGGTAGAGGGTCAAGCGTCGGTCCGCCTTGCTGACGACGATGGCGGCCGCCCGATGGGTCCGCGACCATTCGACAGTCCGGCGGACCATCTGACGCCAGGCCGTCACGCGCCGCTCGTCGGCGTAGCGGCCCAGCTCGGTGCTCAGCAGCTCGATCTGGCCATCCATCAGGCGGGATGCTTTTTGAGCGGCCTGCGTGGAGCGCGCGTAGAGCCCCTGTTCCATGTAGGATCGGGCCTGTTTGACCAGCAGCTCCGTCTCGATCGGCCGCTGCCCCAACACCACCCGGCTCCCCATGTCACCCACGCTGCTGGTGAAGAGGCGCAGCCGTTCTTCCAGCGCCACCAGCCGCGAGTCGGCCGCGCGACGCTCCGCCTCCTTGCGCTGCGCCGCCACCGAGACCGCCCGCTCGCCTTGCTCCTGCACCTTGCGGAGGTCGGCGGCGAGCGGGTTCGTTTCCCACGGCCAGTGGATGACGTCGTCTTCAGCCAGGATCCGCCCTTTGACCGCCACCCAATGCTCGACGAAACGCGCGTACTCCTCCGGAGCGAACTCCGCCCCTTGCGCTTCCACCAACTGGCGGTCCAGCACCTCCACCGCCTGCAGGAGTTCCGGCGGCGCCTTCTGCACACAGGCTGAGAGCCCCAGCAACAGGGTGCAGAAGGTTATGCCGACGCGGAGGAACTTGTCAGAGCACGTGCGCACGAACATGGCTCCCGATTACTTCCCGCTCTTGCCCTTCTTGGCTTTGGCTCCGCCCACTTTGGCCAGAGCGCTCTGGATCTCCGACGCCACCGCCTGGCTCTTCTCCTGAATGGCCTTCGCTTTGGCCTGGGCCCCCAGGTAGTCGCCGGCGTCGATGGCCGTTTGCACTTCGGACAGGGACGTGGCCAACCCCTGCGCATCCGCCTTGATGGCCTCCAGCGCAGCCCGGTCCTTGCCCACCGGCGCCTTGGCGACGAGGTCCTGGGCGGTCTTCACCGCCTGCTGCGCCGCTTGCTGAGCCTGAACGGCTGCGGCCTTCGCTTCTTCCTTCTTCTTGCCGGCATCGGCCGTCACCCGCCCCGCGTCCGCCTGGACGGTGGTCAGCAACTGCTCGGCCTTTTCATAATCACGGACGAATGCCAATTTGGCATCCTGGTCCGCGATCTCCTTCTTCGCGTTGTTCAACATGCCTTCCAACTTGGCAAAATCTTCCGCCAGGTAGGTCGGCGCACCGGCCGCCCGTGCGTCGTTGACGGCCTTGTCCGCCGCCGCGAGCTTCTCGGTCGGAGCCTTGGCGCACCCGACTGCTACCATAAGCAGCGGTGCGAGAGCAACTGCAAGGAATCGCTTCATTGAACGGTCCTCCTGATCGTCTTGTGTGACGCCTCGATCGGCCTCTGGGTGGTGGTAGAAATGGGACCGGCTCCTTCAATCGGGCAGCCCGACCGAAGGAGCCAGTCTCACCGGAAAAGCCGCCTTTACTTCTTATCGACTTTCTTTCCCTTCTTTTCAGCCTTCTTTCCCTCGGCCTTCTTGCCCTCGTCCTTCTTCTCCGCAGCCGGAGCGGCCGGCGCAGCGGGAGCGGCCGGAGCTGGTGCCGCCTTCTCCTCGGCCCGGACGAATGTCGTGGTACCGAAGGTCAGTCCGACGACCAACGCCATCATCGCGACAAACATCTTCATAGAGTGTTCACCTCCTTTCTTGACTGATCTCGCCTCGGGTGAGGCGGCAAATTCACAATTGAAGAGGATGGGGCCCCACGAGCCTGTCATAGACCGAGCAAGCTTAATGCCATGGGACCTGGCAGGATGAACCCTTTGAATCTCCGCTAGAATGACGGCAAAATCGGTAGCGGGTCCCGGCTTGCCATTGAGTGGACTGTGGCGGAATGGCTTCCCTTTGACAAAACCGCCTCATCGACATCAGAGTGCCTCCGAAAGACCAATGTCCCGACCAGACCGTGGCAAACCTCCGCAACCCTCGCGCAAACCCTAGATTGACACATGAAGATGCGGCCCCTATAATGACCCGTTCACACGGTCCGATTGGCAGGAAGGAGAAAGGGCATGTCGTTCACTTCAAGGCAACCGTCGAATTTAAAACGAAAAAGAGATCACGGCTTCAGGAAACGGATGAGCACCAAGAACGGTCGGAAGGTCTTGGCCCGCCGGAGGGCGAAGGGGCGGGCGCGGCTCACTGTTTGAGGGCAGTTGTTCTGATGACCCACCCGCTGGGAGATCACCCGTTCTTCCTGCGGAACAGCGCCGACATCGAGCGCGTCAAACAGCTTGGCCACCGCTTGCAGACCCCGCTGTTTAACCTTGTCTCCTGTCCTTCGCGATCACTTCCAGACCAGCCCCCCGGGCATACCAGGATCGGCATCGTGGTAGGGAAACGCTTGGGCACGGCGGTGGTCCGGAACAGAGCCAAGCGCATTTTCAGGGAACTCGCCCGGCACGTTCAGGATCATCTGATCGGGGGACAAGACATCCTGATCTTCCCCAGGCGCGAGGCCCTCAGCAGCCGCCATGCACTTCTTCGGGAAGCGTGGCTGGCGGCACTCAGACGGAAGGGGTTGTTGATTTCGGAACCGGATGAGCCATGCGGCAAGTCTGTCTTGGCATGATCCGCTTGTATCAGCGCTGGGTGTCGCCCCTGTTGGGGCCCGCCTGCCGCTTCGAGCCGACTTGTTCCCATTACGCGGGGGAAGCCATCCGGCGATATGGCATTCTGCGCGGATCGGGCCGGGCCGCCTGGCGGCTCATGAAGTGCCATCCCTTCCACCCCGGCGGATACGATCCGGTGAAATAAGCGAATCTCGATGCGGACAGGGCGGGGGCAGGCTCGACCTGCGAGCCGTCCGTAACCCAACCGACCATCGCATCTGATCTGATTGAGGAGCACCAGCACTGATGGAAAAGAGGGTCGTTGTCTTCCTCATCCTCTCGCTTGCGATCATTCTGGGATACGACTATCTGCTGAAGCAATTGGGGCTCACGCCCCCTCCTTCGGAGTCCCGGCAGACCGTTTCCGATCAGGCACCCTCCGGCCCTGCTGCGCCGCAGACTCCCTCGCCCGGCTCCGCACCGGCTCCCGACACGGCGGCGGTACGCGCCGTCGATCAGGTCGCAACAGCCGGCCCGACCGGGAGCCGGGAAATCAGCTCCACCGGGGCGGCGACGGAAGAACAAACCCAGGAAGTCGTGACCGATTTCTACCGGGCGGTCTTCACCAACCGGGGCGCCGAGATCAAGAGTTGGGAGCTCACGCGCTATACGACCACCAGCCCCGCTGACCCGAAGCCGGTTCAGCTCATGTATGCCGGGGGCAAGTTCAGGGGCCCTCTGGCGATCCAGACCGCCGACGCAACCCTCTCCAAGCAACTGCACGAGGGCCTCTACCGCGCCGAGCGTGACTTCACGACTCTGGATGCCGCCCATCCCACCGGGCATCTGACCTTCACCTATCAGGTTCCCGAGACGGCCCAGCGGGTCATCAAGCAACTGACCTTCCATCATCAGAGCTATCTGGTCGACGTCACGGTGAAGACGGAAGGGCTCACGGGGCCCCTGGACGTCGGCCTGGGCACCAATTTCGGGGTCGTGGAATGGGGCGAAGGGTTCATCGGCCTGATCGGCCCCGCGTACTTCGTGGACGACAAGCTGGAGAAGGACACCCCCGACACGGAGTTGGAACGAACAGGCGCGATCCGGTGGGTGGCCCTTCAAGACAAGTATTTCCTGAGCGTGCTGATCCCGACCGGGGCCTCCGCCGCGCTGGTCAAGAAGGAAGGGGACAAGCTCGTGTCCGCCGGCGTCCGGTTTGCCCAGCCTCCGGGACAAGCCCTCGCGATGCAGTTGTACGCGGGCCCCAAGGAATTCGACACTCTCAAGTCGTTGAACGTCGGGTTGGAAGACACGATCGACTTCGGCTGGTTCATCTACGGGAGCTGGGGCATCGTCAAGGCCGTCGCCAAGCCGATCTTCTACATCCTGCGGTTCCTCAACGACTACACCCATAATTACGGCGTCACCATCATCCTCCTGACCGTCGGGATCAAGCTGTTCTTCGTGCCCTTGCAGTACAAAAGCTACAAGTCCATGAAAGACATGCAGCTCATCCAGCCGAAGGTGGTCGCCCTCCAGGCCAAGCACAAGGACGACCGCGAGCGGCTCAACAAGGAACTGATCAAGCTCTACCGCGATCACAAGGTGAACCCCGTCGGGGGCTGCCTCCCGATGCTCCTGCAGATGCCGGTCTTCGTCGCCCTGTTCAACATTCTCTACATGACCATCGACCTTCGCCAGGCCCCCTTCATCCTATGGGTCAAAGACCTCTCGGTCCAGGATCCCTATTACGTGTTGCCGATCATCATGGGGATCTCGATGGTCGTGCAGCAGAAGATCATGCCGACCACGATGGACCCGACCCAGGCCAAGATCATGCTGCTGCTGCCGGCCTTCATGACCGTCCTGTTCCTGACCTTTCCGGCCGGCTTGGTCCTCTACTGGCTCACCAACAACGCCCTCACGATCACCCAGCAATTCGTCACGGACCGGTACATCTTCAAGAAACCCACCTTCACGGCTTCCGACCAGGCTGCAGAGGCCGCCGGCGGCGACGGCCAGAAGCCGGGGGGCAAGCGCAAGAAGGACAAAGAGGCCGAGAAGACCGAGGCGGACAGCCAAGTCGAAACCTGAGCAGCCATCCCATGAGCGGCTTCCTGCAGGATACGATCTGCGCCATCGCCACCCCGGCGGGGGAAGGGGGGATCGGCGTCCTGCGCATCAGCGGGGAGAAGGCCGTCGAGGTGGCGGCCTGTCTCGTGCGGCTCCGCTCCGGGCAACCGCTCGCCTCGGCGCGCAGCCACAGACTGTATCACGCCGACCTTCTGGATCCGGCCAGCCCCCCTTCTTCCGACAGCCAGCGGCAGTCCTTCCGTGCCGTCGATGAGGCCCTCGTCGTCGTCATGCGCGCTCCCCATTCCTACACGGGCGAGGAGGTGGTCGAACTCCACTGCCATGGGGGCCCCTTCGTGCTTCAGACCGTCTGCGAATCCCTGATGCGGCAGGGAGCCAGGCTGGCCGAGCCGGGCGAGTTTACGAAGCGCGCCTTCCTGAACGGCCGGCTGGACCTGACCCAGGCCGAGGCGGTGCTGGACACCATCCGATCCAAAACCGCCGGGAGTCTCCGGCTGGCGCAGGAGCAGTTGCGGGGAACTCTTTCGAACGAGATCAACCGGCTGCGCGAGACGCTCATCCGCCTGCTGGCCCAGGTCGAGGCCGGCATCGACTTTGCCGAGGAGGACATCGCCTTTATCCGGCCGCAGGATTTGCTGGCCGGCATCCGGCAAACCGGCATCGAGATCGCCCGCCTCGTGGAAAGCTCGCGGGAGGGACGGATTCTCCGCGAGGGCGTGACGGCGGCCATCATCGGACGGCCCAACGTGGGCAAGTCCAGCCTGCTGAACGCCCTCCTGCAAACGGATCGCGCGATCGTCACGCCGATCCCCGGCACCACCCGCGATGTCCTGGAAGAACTGCTCAACGTCAGGGGCCTGCCGATTCGCCTGCTGGATACGGCGGGGGTCCGGGCCACGGACGATCCCGTGGAGCAGGAAGGGGTCCGCCGGAGTCAAGGCGCCATGGAACAGGCGGAATTGCTGCTGATCGTCGTGGACGGCTCGCTTCCGCTCAGCGAAGAGGACGGCGCGATCCTCGCCGGGCATCAGGTGAAACAACGGCTGGTGGTGGTCAACAAGTCCGACCTGCCGTCCCGGGTCGAGCCGGCTGTGCTGACCCGGCTTGCCCGGGTTGAGCCGGCCCAGATCATCCGGATTTCGGCCAAGACCGGGACCGGCCTGGACGGTCTGCGCGATGCGATTCGCACGACGATCCTGCGCGCGGACTTTGAGCCGGGCGAGGCGGCGGTAGTCACCAGCCTGCGGCATCGAGCCGCTTTGCTGAAGGCCCAAGAAGCGTTGGACCACGCCGCTGATTCCGTGGAAGCGCGGCTGTCCGGGGAGTTCGTCGCGATGGATCTCCGCGCAGCCCTCGATGCGCTCGGGGAGATCACCGGCGCGGTGTCGACCGACGATATTCTGGATCGGATTTTCAGGGACTTCTGCATCGGGAAATAGCATGGCTATCAGCCAACAGCTTTCAGCGGTCAGCCTCTGGAAAGACAGGGGTTGATGGTCTTTTCCGAAAGCTGATGGCTGGTTGCTGAAGGCTGATAACTCTCATGGCTTTAGAGTTCGACATCATCGTCGTGGGCGGAGGCCACGCCGGCTGCGAAGCGGCCCTGGCCTCGGCCCGGATGGGCGCCTCGACCCTGCTGCTCACCATGGACGAGGGCATGATCGCCCAGATGTCCTGCAACCCGGCGGTGGGTGGCATCGCCAAAGGGCACCTGGTCAAGGAAATCGACGCGCTCGGCGGCGAGATGGGCCGCAACACGGACCGGGCCGGCATCCAGTTCCGCATGATCAACACCAGCAAGGGCCCGGCCGTCCGGGCGCTGCGCGCCCAATGCGACAAGCAGCTCTACCGCCGGGTGATGCAGGAGACGCTGCGCGCGCAGGCCCGCCTCACGATCGCCTGCGGAACGGCGGACCGGGTGCTCACGCGCGGGGGCGCCGTGACCGGCCTCGTCACGGATGCGGGCGCGGCGATCGCCGCGCGGGCCGTGATCCTGACATCGGGTACATTCCTTAAGGGATTAATCCACATCGGGCTGAACCACTTCCCGGCCGGACGGGCCGGCGAAGCGGCGGCCGAACACCTGTCGGACTGCATGCGGGATCTGGGGTTCGAGGTCGGACGCCTCAAGACCGGCACGCCGCCCCGCCTGGACCGGGACACGATCGATTTTGACAAAATGGTGCTGCAGCCGGGCGATGACCCGCCGCCGCCCTTCTCCGCCCGCACCGAACGGATCACGACCAGACAGGTCCCCTGCCACCTCACCTACACCAACCGGGAGACCCACGCGCTCATCCACGAGAACCTGGATCGCTCCCCGATGTTCACGGGGATCATCGAGGGAATCGGCCCCCGCTACTGCCCCTCGATCGAAGACAAAGTCGTCCGCTTCGCCGATAAGGAGCGGCACCAGGTGTTTATCGAGCCGGAGGGGTTGGAGACGAATTCGTACTACCCCAACGGCATCTCCACGAGCCTGCCGGTGGATGTCCAGGCCGCCATGCTGAAAACAATTCCCGGGCTGGAGCAGGCCAAGATGCTGCGGCCCGGCTACGCGGTGGAATATGATTATTTTCCCCCGCGCCAACTGCATCCGACGCTGGAAGCCAAGCTGGTCGAGGGGCTGTACCATGCGGGACAGATCAACGGCACCTCCGGCTATGAGGAAGCGGCGGCCCAGGGCATCATGGCCGGGATCAATGCCGTGTTGAAGCTCCGCGGCGAGCCGCCGCTCCTGCTCGACCGGTCGCAAGCCTACATCGGCGTGCTCATCGACGACCTTATTACCAAGGATGCCCGTGAACCCTACCGGATGTTCACCTCGCGCGCCGAGTATCGTCTCCTCCTCCGCCAGGACAATGCCGATCTCCGTCTCACGGAGATCGGCTACAAAGCCGGCCTTGTGTCGGAATCCCTGTACGCTGCCTTTGAGTCGAAACGCGACCGGATCAACCGCGAAGTGACGAGGCTCAAGGAAACCAGGCCGAAATGGACCGAAGAATTTCGAAGGAGGTTGGATTCCATGGGGCTCGAAGGCGTGACCCCGGACCTCAGCCTTGCGCAACTGCTCAAGAGGCAGGGGCTGACCTATCGTGGGCTGCTGGAGATCGCGGGAGAGCCATGGACCGACGATGATGAAACATCGCAAGCTGTTGAAATAACTGTAAAATATGAAGGATATATCAAGCGGCAGCTCCAGCAAATTGCCAACTTTAAAAAACTTGAAGAGCGCCGCATCCCCGCTACATTCAGCTACGATAGCATCATTGGGTTTTCGCGAGAGGTGCTGGAAAAGCTCAAGAATATCCGCCCCGCGTCCATAGGCCAGGCCTCTCGAATCTCCGGGGTCACACCGGCGGCCATTTCCATCCTCCTTGTCGCGTTGGAGCGAGACAAGCGAAGGGGCGACCCTTCCCTCATTGTCTCCTGATTCATCTTTAATCTAGCCATCCCCTAGATCTGCTCCTATTTTCCATCTCAGCCGTTTACCAAAAATTCCGCTTGACGACGGCGCTTGCATGTCGTATCTGTTCCACGTGGAACTGGAGAGTGAATTAGCGGAATTGCTCATTACCGGTGCGAGTGAGCTTGGGATTATCGTTACCGATCAGAACGCTTTGAAATTCATAACTTACTTCAATGAATTGCTTGCCTGGAACAAGAAAACCAATCTCACAGCGATCACGCAAGGACGAGAGGTCGTCGTCAAACATTTTCTTGATTCCCTGGCCTGTAGCAAGGCCTTTGACCAACCGCAGTCGGCTTCGCTCCTGGATATTGGATCAGGGGCTGGGTTTCCTGGTCTTCCGTTGAAGATCCTGTACCAGGACCTCGATTTGACTCTCTTGGAGCCAAGCCACAAAAAGACCGCCTTTCTCCGGCATATCATCGGCACGCTCCACCTGCAGAAAGCCGTGGTCATTTCAAAACGGGTTGAAGATTTGGCAAAGGATCAAGCTTACAGGGGGAGGTTTTCCTACATTGCGACCAGGGCGCTTGAGGCAGGCCGGATCCTCCCATTCATCGGCCCTCTTCTGCGATCTAAGGGGAAGCTGATCCTTTGCCGGTCCAAACCGTTGGGGTCGCACTTTGATCTGCAGGGCTTCCAACTCACAAACGAAATTGCCTACAAACTTCCCGGTGGCTATGGGGACCGAGTCCTTTCCATTTTGCAGCTTTCATAGAACCCGACGTTGTTCCACGTGGAACAACGCCGGCATGGCCGAGTCAATTCAAGGCAAAGGGGTTGAAATTTGACAAAGATTGTGGCGGTCGCGAACCAGAAAGGCGGGGTCGGCAAAACCACGACCGCCATCAACCTCGCCGCTTCCCTGGCTGTCAATGAGCGGACCGTCCTGCTGGTCGATATGGACCCGCAGGCCAATGCCACGAGCGGCCTCGGGGTTGACCCGGCTGCAGCGCTCTTGACAGTCTACGATTGTTTGATGATGGGGAAGCCGGCAGCCGAAGTGGTCCAAGCCACGTCGGTCGCAAGGCTTTCCATCATGCCGGCCAACGCAGACCTGGCGGGAGCCGAAGTTGAGCTCGTCTCCGTGGCGAGTCGCGAATTGGTTCTGCAGGCTGCGCTGCAAACCATTCAAGGCCAATATGACTTCATCATCGTGGATTGTCCTCCTGCGCTCGGACTGTTGACCATCAACGCACTGACGTCCGCTTCTTCCGTCTTGATTCCGGTCCAGTGTGAATACTATGCAATGGAAGGGTTGGGCCGGCTCCTTTCAAACATTAAACGGATTCAAGACTCTTTGAACATCGGCTTGGAGCTGGAAGGTATTCTTTTAACCATGTTCGATTCCCGGAACAGTCTGGCGCGCCAGGTGGCCGAGGAGATCAGGACGCATTTCAAAGAAAAAGTCTATCAGAGCGTCATTCCCAGGAATGTGACTCTGGCGGAGGCCCCCAGTTATGGACGTCCCGTGCTGCTGTACAACGCGGCCTCGACCGGCTCGCAAGCCTACCTCGAACTAGCAAAGGAGTTTCTCAACCATGGAGAAAAGAGCGCTGGGTAAAGGACTCGAGGCGCTGTTGCCTTCGAGCGGGCCCAAGCCCCAGGCTGGCGCCGGGGAAATCCATCAGCTTGAAGTCCAGTACATCATTCCCAATCGTTATCAGCCTCGAAAGGAATTTGCCGAGACCGAGCTGGCCGAGCTGGCCGAATCAGTCAAGCAGAACGGCCTGCTCCAGCCAATCCTGGTTCGCCGGAAAGGGGACGGATTTTTTGAGCTCATTGCCGGGGAGCGCCGTCTGCGCGCCGCCAGGCTGGCAGGCCTGAAAAGCATTCCGGCGATCGTGCGGAACTCAAGCGACGAGCAGGCCATGGAGCTGGCGCTGGTTGAGAATCTTCAGCGCAAGGATCTGAACCCCATGGAGGCAGCCCGCGCCTACCACCGGCTGCTGAATGAGTTTGGCTTTACCCAGGATACAGTGGCCCAGCGGATCGGCAAGGATCGATCTTCCATTGCCAATATCGCGAGACTATTAAATTTACCTAATGAAATCCAGCAGTTAGTTGAATCTGGCTTGCTCTCGACAGGCCATGCCAAGGTGATTTTGGGCCTGACGAAAGCCGAAGCCCAGCTCAAGCTGGCAAGACAGATCATCGACTCCCAGCTCTCCGTCCGTCAGGCCGAGAAACTTGCCACGGGTCACCAGCGGTCCTCCAAGGCCAGGCGGGGCTCTCACCGCCTCAAACCCTATCCCGATCTCGAGGAAAAGCTGCAGCGGCGTTTGGGAACAAGAGTCAGCATCGTGAAAAGCCGCAGCGGCGGCAAGATCATCGTCGAGTACTTTACCCCGGCCGACCTGGATCGCCTGATCGATCTGCTGCTGGAATAACGGAATTTCTTGCCTTCTTTTCATTCATCCACTATGCTCAAGACTTCAGCCTCGAAGCAGAGGTGAGACCACTTTTTCATACGGTCCCTAACAGGAGGAGGGTTCATCATGGCGTGGTTGAAGGACAAGTCGGACCTGAAGGGCACGACGGCCGCGAGCGAGGAGGGAGCGGGGGAAGGCGGTCAGGACTCCGCCGCCGCCAGACCGGAAAACGCGGAGGACGTCATCGCCTTTGTGGGCAAGGGCGTCGAGTTCAAGGGCGTCATCAGCTATAACGGCACGGTCCGCATCGACGGCCAGTTGGACGGCGAAATTCATACGGAAGGCATCCTCCTGGTCGGGGAAGACGCCGTGATCACGGCCAAGGTCAGCGCCGGCACGATCGTCAGCAAAGGAAAGATCACCGGTGACATCATGGCCAAGGAAAAGGTGCGGCTGCTGGCCCCGGCCGTCCTCAACGGCTCGGTCAAGGCCCCGATGCTGTCCATGGAAGAGGGAGTCCTGTTCAACGGAAACATCGAGATGGCTCGCGCCGACGTCCACGAACTCTCCCGGGAATCGGTCATGCGGGCGGTCAACTCGCCGGTCAGCAACATCAAGCGCGTCTCGGGCTAGAGAGACCTGCGCAGGATCTGATCCCGCCGCCCGGCTGATAAGGGGAACAGGCGAAGCCGGGAACAGGGGCAGGCAACAAGGTCCGCGGGTAAGGCAGTGCAACCCACCGTGCAAAAGGTGGGGCCCATGGGCCTACGCCGGAGGAGGAACCTATGTGGGGGCTCAACGCGAAGAAGAAAACCCTGGCCGACGAAGAAAACTTCACCTTCCTCGGAAGGGGAGTCGACTTCAAGGGCGTGGTCAATTTCGACGGAACCGTCCGGATCGACGGGCGCCTGGAAGGTGAGATCCACACGAAAGGCACGCTCGTCGTCGGGGAGCACGCGGTGATCAAGGGCATCGTCACCACGGGCACCCTGATCACCAGCGGCAAGATTCAGGGCAACATCACCGCCATTGAAAAAGTGCAGATCCTCAAGCCGGGCATCCTGATCGGGGATGTCCGTTCCCCGGTGTTCTCCATGGAAGAAGGGGCTCATTTTCACGGCATGTGCGACATGGGCGCCAGCAAGTGGGTGGATCAGGAACGTCAGGAACGCGAGAACGTGCACGACCTGGCGGCCCACAGGGGGAAGGTCCGGGTCCAAGATCTCCAGCCATGACGATCGGCTTTCGTCGTGACGTGAGCGCCCGACCATGACCGGGCCGAAGGTCATTCTCGGGATGAGCGGCGGCGTCGACAGCTCCGTCGCCGCCGCTCTCCTTGTGGAGCAGGGCTTCGAGGTCCACGGTGTCACCCTCCAGGTATGGGAGCAGGAAGACGAGTCGGCGGCCGTGTCCAAGCGCTGGCAGGAGCGGGGCTGCTGCAAGGTCGGCCTCGCCCGGTACGTGGCGAAGCGCCTGGCCATCTCCCATGAAGTGATCGACACCAGAGGCTCCTTCCGAGCCGGGGTCATCGACGATTTCCTGTCCGGATATCTGACCGGCACCACACCCAATCCCTGCGTCCGCTGCAACGAGCGCGTCAAGCTTCATACTCTCTTTCAGCTCGCCCAAGAACAGGGCGCCGAGTTTGTAGCCACCGGCCACTACGCCAGAATCGTCCAGGAGGGCTCCTGCTTCAGCCTGAGGCGCGCCGTCGACCCCCGCAAGGATCAGAGCTACTTCCTCTACCGGCTCAACCAAGCCTGGCTGCCGCGGTTGCTCTTTCCGCTCGGGGCCATGTGCAAGACCGACGTCTGGGCCAGGGCCGAGGCGCTGGGACTGCCGGCCGACGAGCTCAAGGAGAGCCAGGAAATCTGTTTCGTGTCCCAGGGAAACTACCGCACCTTCATCGAAGCGGAGGCTCCGGCCTCCCGGCGCCCAGGGAATTTCACCGATGCCGAGGGCCGGGTCCTGGGCCGCCACGAAGGCATCGCCTACTACACACCGGGCCAGCGCCGCGGGTTGGGCCTGGCGACGGGCCAGCGCCTCTACGTCCAGCGGGTGGTCGCGGAGAGCCAAACCGTCGTCCTGGGCCCCGAAGAGAGTTTGTTCGAATCAGACTGTCTGGTGGCGGACCTGAACCTCTTCGAGCCGGGTCTACTCAAGGAACAATCCCAGGCGGACGTGAAAATCCGCTATGCCACGCCGGCGGCGCCGGCCCGGCTCCAGCCTCAGCCGGAAGGCACCCTGGGTGTGCAGTTCCTGAGCCCTCAACGGGCCCTCAGCCCTGGCCAATCCGCCGTGTTCTACGAGGGTGATCGGGTCCTGGGCGGCGGGATCATCCGGCCCATATCAGTCAAAAAGTCGTAAAGTCTGCAAGGTCGAAAAGTCGACATGTTGAAGCTCCCCGGCAGGGGCTTTTCAGACTTTACGGACTTTCAAACTTTCAGACTTCTGCTCCTTGACACCGCCCGCCACCAGATGCTAGTCTGGCGCGTTTTTGTCGTGCCCACCGCACGCAAAATTTCCCTGTTCATCGCGGACTTCGTCGGAATTCACTGTGGTCAAAAGCTCAGTCGCGCGCCGCTACGCCAAAGCTCTGTTTGAGATCCTCGACCCCGGACACGTGGCACCCGCAAGGGCCGGCTTGACGGGCCTGGGGGAGGCCTTCGCCGCTTCGGCTCCCCTCAAGCACGTGCTGGTATCGCCGGCCTTCGGGTTCGAGCAGAAGCAGGCCGTGCTCACCGAACTCGGCCGCAAGCTGGGTTGTCCGCCCGCCGTGGACGGGTTCCTGGCCCAACTGGTCAAGAAAAACCGCATCCAGTGCATTCCGGAGATCGCGGATGCCTTCGGAACGCTGGCGGATCAAGCCAAGGGCACCCAGCAGGTCTCCGTGACCTCGGCCAGGGCTCTGGACCAGGCCGAGCAAGACGGCTTGCGCCAACGGCTGCGCACGCTGCTCAATCATGACGTGGACCTGACGTTCCACCAGGACTCCAGCCTGCTCGCCGGTCTGCAGATTCGCATCGGGAGCACGGTCGTCGACAGCACGGTGCGGAGTCGCCTCACGGCGATGCAGAGCCTCCTGACCAAAGAGTAGGGAAGAGGAGTACCCATGCAGATCAAAGCTGACGAAATCAGTTCGATCATCAAAGAGAAGATCAAAGGCTTCGAGAAGCAGGTCGACGTCAACGAGATGGGCTCCGTGATCCAGGTCGGCGACGGCATCGCCAAGGTCTACGGGCTGGACGGGGCCATGGCCGGCGAGACGCAGGAGCTCCCCGGCAACATCTACGGAATCGCCATAACCCTGGAGGAAGACAACGTCGGCGCCGCGCTGCAGGGCGACCAGGCCAGCGTGCAGGAAGGCGAACCGGACACGAGGCCGGGCCGCACCGCGGAAACTCAC
>CAZKHY010000044.1:0-23229 GCA_964552455.1 uncultured Nitrospira sp. | reverse complement strand
CTATGGTTTTTTGATGCGGTCCAAGATGAGCGCGACGCAGCCGCCCAGGAGTCCTCCTCCGAGGATGGCGGTCCCCACTTCCACGAGCTTGGCTTCCCAGAGGGGTCCCGGTGCATTCAGCACTTCACGGATCCCCCCTTCCAGCATGATCACCGCCGCGGCCAGGGTGGCTCCCACGACAAACCACCAGGTGAACACTCTGACGGTGCTGGTCGGCCCGGCCTTCACGACAACTCTCCGCGGCGGTCGAGGCTCCGGTACTGAATCGCTTCAGCCAGGTGACCGGGCTGGATCCGGTCAGACCCGGCCAAGTCGGCGATCGTGCGTGCCACGCGAAGGATGCGTCCGTAGGCCCGCGCCGACAGCCCCAGGCGAGTCATGGCCTGCTCCAGCAACTCCCGGCCTGCCTGATCGATGGCGCAATATTTCTTCACCTGCCGAGGCTTGAGCTGAGCATTATTGTAGATCCCTTCGGCTCGATACCGGGCCGCCTGCAAGGCGCGGGCTGCCGTGACGCGCGCCCTGACGGCGGACGAGGATTCCCTGGGCCGCTCGACGCCGGGCTCGCCTTCTTCCGAACCGAGCCGGCCGAGTTCCCGGACCGGCACGGGCGGAACTTCAAGGTGAATGTCCAACCGATCCAGGAGCGGGCCGGAGACCCTCGATCGGTACTTCCGTATTTGGATCGGGCTGCAGAGGCATTCACGGAGCCGGTCCCCGTAATACCCGCAAGGACAGGGATTCATGGCCGCCACCAGCATGACCCTGGCCGGATAGCGCAAGGAGGCGCTCGCCCTGGTCACGGTCACAGTCCCGTCCTCCAGAGGTTGCCTGAGCCCTTCCAGCACGTGCCGTTTGAATTCCGGCAACTCGTCCAGGAAGAGAACCCCGTGGTGAGCCAGCGAGACCTCCCCCGGACGCGGCACCGTCCCTCCGCCGATCAGGCCTGCATCGGAGATGCTGTGATGGGGTGCCCTGAAAGGCCGGCTCGCAACCAGGGGCCGCCCGTCCGTCAACAGCCCCGCCACACTGTGCACCCGCGTGGTCTCGATGGCCTCCGCCTGCTCCATAGGAGGCAGGATGCCGGGAAGACGCCTTGCCAACATCGTCTTGCCGGACCCCGGCGGGCCGATCATGAGCACGTTATGCCCGCCTGCGGCCGCCACCTCCAATGCCCGCTTGGCATGGTCCTGCCCTTGCACATCGGCAAAGTCCTCGTCCTCCGCAGGCGGAACGGCAAAGAGAGCCTGGCGGTCCAGCGTGGCGGGAAGAATGGTGCAGCGGCCATTCAGGAACTCCACCGCTTCGGTCAAGGTCCGTACCGGATAGGCAGCCAGCCCCTCGACCGCCGCCGCCTCGGCCGCATTCTCCGCCGGCAACAGCAACGACCGGGGTGCCCGGCAGGCCATGCCGATCGACAACGCTCCGGAAATCGGTTTGATGCGTCCGTCCAGGGACAACTCTCCGACCAGCACCCGGTCCGCCACCGCTTGGGATGGCAACAGATCTTCCGCGACCAGGATGCCCACCGCGATCGGCAGATCCAGGCCGGAGCCCTCCTTTTTGAGACCGGCCGGTGCGAGATTCACCGTGATCTTTTTCACCGGGAAGGAAAAGCCGGTGTTCTTCAGCGCCGCACGGACCCGATCGCGGCTTTCTCGTACCGTCGCATCCGGCAACCCGACGACTGAAAACTGGGGCAGTCCCCCGCCGATGTCCACTTCGACCTCAACGGGATAGGCTTCCAGCCCGACCAGCGCGGCACTCAAAACCTTAGCCAGCACTTGGGCCTCGCAGCAAGCTCTCGGCGTTCAGCATTCAGCCGTCAGTTTCCAGCTGATCACCGGCCACTGACAACTGACAGCTCTTCGTAAGCGTTGCGGATTATAGGCGCGGCCAGATTGCTTTTCAACATGGCCCGGGCACTTCTGTATAATGGAGCCATGAGTCGTCTGCCCTCTCCCTGGCCTGCTCGCCGAACGAGACCTTTTCTCCCGTTCTTTCTCGGACTGGTCTGCGCTCTGCTGCCGTGGCAACCGCCGGCCCTGGGACAGGAGAGCCCCGGCCTGGGCGGTTGGAAAACCCTGACACCGGCCCCCACCAAGCGCACCGAGGTCGTGGCGGCGGCGCTGGAGGACAAGATCTACCTGCTCGGAGGATTCGCGGAACCGACGCTGGGCAACCTGACGAACCTGACGATCAGCAGTCGCGTGGAGGCCTATGACCCGGCCACCGACCGATGGAGCGACAAACCGCCGATCCCGACCGGCCTGCACCATGCCGGCGCCGCGTCGGTCGGAGGCAAACTCTACCTGATCGGCGGGTTCACCAAATCCTTGCTCTCGGTCTGGCAGCCGGTGGCCACCGTCTTCATCTACGATCCGGCCACGGATCGGTGGACGGAAGGGACTCCGATGCCCACCCAACGCGGCGCGCTCGCGGTGACCGAGTCGGACGGCAAGCTCTTCGCGATCGGCGGATACGACGGCGCCGGCAACTCCGCCGCCGTGGAGGTCTACGACCCTGCCAGCGACCGGTGGAGCCGGCGCGCTCCCCTCCCCACCCCCAGGGACCACCTGGCAGCCGCCTCGGTCGGCGGCAAGGTCTATACCTTCGGCGGCCGCCTCAACCGGGACTACGGACACAACCTGGCCGTCACCGAAGTGTACGACCCTTCCACGGATCGCTGGACGAGAGCGGCGGATCTCCCGACGCCACGGAGCGGGATCACGGCCGGGGTGATCGGAGGCCTCGTCTATGTCGTCGGAGGCGAGGCGCCGGAGGGCACGTTCCAGACCAACGAGGCCTACGATCCAGCGGCGGACCGGTGGCAAGCGATGGCGCCGATGCCGACGGGGCGGCACGGACTCGGCTCGGCTGCGGTGAACGGACGGCTCTACCTCCTCGGCGGCGGGCCGGCGCCGGGCGGATCATTCAGCGACGCCAACGAAGTCTTCACTCCGCCGGCCGGTCCGGTGAGCCATCAACCAAGCCGCCCCCCGGGGTCCCGCGCGACAGCCAAGCAGGTCGGCGCCGTCATGGCTCTGCTCGCCGCCTTTCAGGATGCCGGCGCGCTCCCGCCGGAATCCAGCCCGGAGGCCAACAAGCTGATCAAAGCCTTGATCCAGTTCCAGGCCGCCTTCATGAAGAGTGAGAACCAGGCGGTCCGGCGGTTTCTCCATGAAGCCCTGGCAGCCAAGCTGGGAGACCGCGCGGCAGCCGCAGCCGAATCGTTCCGAACCGACGGCTGGACATCCCGGTCGCTGGAAGCGGTCGTCGACTATGAAGCCGGCCGGCCCCTGCGGGCTCAGCCGGAACTGCAGGCAGGCTTGGACCCTTACCATGTCGGCGCAAGCGACTTCGACTTGCTCAGCCGGACCTTTCTGACCGCCCGCAGCCGGCTGCTCGCGCAGGGACAGGACCTGCACCAGGCTTACGAAGCCCGGCGCCGTGAGATGCCGGGCGGCGTGAAGAAGTGATCAGTGACAAGTGCCGAGTGAAAAGTGTAGAATTTCCCCCGCTCAGCATTGAAGAACGGCTCTCACTTCCGGTGAAGTCACCATCCGCTCACATCTGGTCCAAGTGAGCGGTTCACGCAAGCGCAGGATTGAGAAAGAACACTGGTGCAAAAAACATCTCCCGGCACATCTGATCGAAGGGCCGGGCTCACGCAAGCGCGGTATGGAGGACTGCTATGGCGACCAAAGCTTACATCTTGATCAAGGTCAAGGCCGGCAAGACCAAGGACGTCATCAAGTCGCTCAAGAAAATTCCGGGCGTCGAGCAGGCGCATCCCTGCTTCGGCCAGCCCGATATCTTCAGCTTCGTGAACGTGGCGGATGAAAAGGCGCTGTCGGACGTGGTGATTACGAAAATCCACACCATTGACGGCGTGGAGGAAACGGACACCCATATCGTGGCGGAAACCTAGGCCGCTCCGCCCGTTCCTGTTGCAGCAACCGGGACCTGGCGTCCTTTGGCAGCCGAACGATAACAGGCTTCGGCAATCTCCACCGCCCGCAGACCATCCAGGCCCGTGACCGGCATCGGCGTTCCCTTCTCGATCGCAAGAAGAAATCCGCGCAGGACCTCCACCAGGGTCGGACGATCTTCCACGGTCCATTCCTCCATGGCGGTGCGCGACCGGACCATCGAGAGGCGGTGACTGTACCAATCAGCGACGATCTGCCCTTGGCCTCCCACCCACTCGGCCCTCCCGACACGTCCCGCGGTCACCCGAGACACATCGATGAGGCAGGACAGTCCTCCCGTCGTCTGAAGCCGCACCAAAGCCCTCGACTCAGGTCGTCCCGGCGCCTCGCGCCACAAATCGCAGGCCACGTCGCTCACCTCGTCCCCGCTGAGGAACCGGACCAGGTCCAGTTGGTGGATGCCGATCTCCAGCAGCACCCCGCGTCCTCCGTAGTCCGCCGGATCTTGAAACACTTCCGGGCGGGGGTCCACGCGGTTCGTCAACACCAAGTAGCGGCGGGGCCCGACCCTGTCCACCGCACCCTTCAAGGCCTGCACGGCTGAATCGAACCGGAGGGTCTGCGCGGTCATGAGAGGAACAGAGGCTTTGTCGGCGGCCTCGACCATGGCACGCGCATCGGACGCGCTGACCGCCAGGGGCTTCTCGATCAAGAGCGGCTTGCCGGCACGGACCGCTTCCAGACAGATCGGCCTGGTGAGGGAGGGCGGCGTCACGACGACTACGGCTTGCACCGCCCGATCCGCGATCAGGTCGCGGTAGTCCCGGTGGAACCGGAGTTTGTGATCGGCGGCAAAAGCTTTTCCCTGGGCTTGATCACGACGGCAGACCGCGACCAGCTTGGCTCCCGGCAGGGGTTCCAGCAGGTGGTTGGCATACCGCATGCCGTGGCGTCCAAGCCCGATCAACCCGATCCCGACAGGTGCCGTCACGAATCTTCACCTCCTGCAGGTTGCAAGTCTCAAGTGCACAAGTTGCAAGTGGCAAACTTGCACTTGGTCACTTGTCAGCTTGCTTGCGCACTTGCTACTTGTGACTGATGACGGCGGCATTGTATCGACGCAGGACAACCCGGTCAATCGACGGCACCTCCGACAGGGCTCATTGACAAGCGCGCGCAGCCGTCGCTATAGTGCATCGGTCAGCGACAGCGCCTGCCAGGGAACAGCCGCGGCCGTCCCCGCGAAATCCCAATCGAACCAAGGAGCACCATGTCCGAGAGGATTCCACCGTTCACGAAAGAGCAGATCGGCACCAGCGCCGTGCGCTTCCCGAGCGGAGCCCCGATCCCCTCCATCACGGACGCATCGGTTGATCCCTATGCCAAGACGCGCGTCCCCAAGGAGACGCAGGTGGAGGGGCTCATGTTCTGGCCTCAAGGGAAAGGGACCTATCCGGGCCTGGTCGTGCTGCACGAGGCCTGGGGGCTGAACGCCCAGATCAAGGAGCTGGCGGCCCGGCTCGCCTGCGAAGGGTTCGTCACGCTGGTGCCGAATCTCTACGCCAGGCAAGGCGGCATGGTGACCGCCAACGCGGAGGTGGCCGCCGCCCTCGCGGAGCGCATCAAGGAGGCGGACCTGCTGCAGGACCTCAACTCCTGCTGCGAGTTTCTGAATACCCGCGACCACGTCAAGCGCAACATCCATGGCGTCATCGGATTCGGGATGAGCGCTCCCCTGGCGATGAAGCTGGCCTGCCAGAGGAAGCGCTTGCGAGCCTCCGTCGTCTTTTACGGCAAGCCGGCCGGTCCCCTCAGCATCCTGAAGGACCTCTACTGCCCCCTCCTCTATCACCGGGCCGGAGCGGACGAATCCGTGAGCCAAGAGGAGATCGAGCACCTGCGCCAGGCCGCCGCGGAGTATGGGAAGCGTCTGGAAATCCGGACATACGACGGGGCCCCCCATGCCTTCTGCAACGAAGCCCGCCCTGATTCCTATCGCCAGGACGCAGCCCAACGCGCCTGGGAAGCCACTGTTGAATTCCTGAATAGCTGCTTTAAAGATGCCAAGTAAGTCTCTGTTACTGAAAGATTTGTCGATACGGTAGCGGATCGATTCAGCAGCCAGCCATTTTCCCCTCGCGGTTGAGATTGCAGCAGGAATGAAGCAGAATGAGACCCATGCCCACCCGAGTCCCGACCTGGTGCAGCTTTGTCCTGCTGGTCTGCCTGGCTCTTGCCGATTCCAAGGCCTCTGCCGGCCAGCCTGATTTTCCCACGGTCCTGCGGGAACAGAACCGCGTCCTCTCATCGGTCACCTCCGATGCGGAGGCGCTCAAGGCCTTCTCCACTCTTCTGGGTCCGTCCCTGGGGTTGGCCGACAGCGTCGCCCTGATGGGCAAACGCCCTCCGCTGCAAAAGGAAGCGACCGCTTCCACGGCGAGCGATCCGGCGATCCTTTCCGAAGTCACCGGACAAGCCCTCCGGCTGACCCTGGAGCTGGCTGCCTGGCGCCTTGCCGGCCACCTGCAGGCAACGGCCGATGCGGGAGACGCCGCCGCGCTCACGGCATTGCTCGCTGAAGCGGCCCGGCAGAAGACCTGGCTCTTGGAGCAGCCGGAGCACCAGACCCTGCATCGGGCGGTCCATCTGGCAAATGCGACCGAGGCTGTCGCTGCTTCCTTCCAGGCTGAGCCCCCCTCCTCGTCTCACAACGCCTCGCCCGACTATGCGGCCTACGCGGCCCACCTGGATCGAACTTATCCCAGACTCACCGGCGCAGACGAATCCTGGCTGTCGGCGGGAGAACGGGAAGGCCCTGACGGGATCCGCCGGCGCCTGTTGGAGGCCGGGGACGGCCTCGCGACCCGGGACAAAGAAAAGGAAGCCTTCGCGGGCCGGTACTTCGCAACCCGTCTCCGTCCCGTTTTCCTGGCGCAGGTGGTCGCGCTGGCCATCCGGGCCGAAGTCGAAGCCGAGCGGCAGACCCGTGACGCCTGGAGCCGCCTGCGCGCCTGGCGCGACCGATTGCAGGAGTTGAAAGGGCTGGCCCGTCTCTGCGGCACCTGGAACTGGACCATCCACAATCATCAGAACCATCAAGACCACAAGATGATCATGGCTTTCCCCCCTCCCGCCTTCCCATCCTCGCCACAGGCGAATGCCCAGTCGAGTTCGTCAGGACCGGCCAAGATCGTGGTGCTCGGAGATGGGGTCTACTTGCGGTGGGAATTTCAGGGAGGCTACCAGGAAGACAGCCTTCTGTTCACAGGAGAAGGTCAACGTCTGGAGGGCACCTTTACCAACTCAGCCGGTGCCTGGGGATCCATCGCGGGGAAACGGACCGCCCCCTGCCCGCCCAGCAAGTAAAAATTCCTTCCTTATTCAACTGCACCGTTTACCTTTTTACTTTTGCCTGATGGTCGCTGCAGCCAACAGACCCCATCCGGCCAGGAATGACACCCCGCCCAGAGGCGTGACGGCGCCCAGCCAGCGGATGCCCGAGAGGGACAGCACGTACAGGCTTCCGGAAAACAACAGGATGCCCAGCACAAACAGCCAGCCGGCCAGGCGGAGCGATGCCGTCCGGCCCCGGTGGTCCGCCCAGCCCACGATCACGAGCGCGAGCGCATGGTACATCTGATACCGGACGGCCGTCTCATAGACCGCCAGCATGTCCTGGGTCAGCAGGGCCTTTACCGAATGGGCTCCGAAGGCCCCGGCGGCGACGCCTAGAAAAGCAAAGATCGCCCCCAGCCCAACGAACGTTCTCGAGGCGCCGGCCTCCGAGTGCTCTTCAGCGGTCACGGGTTCCCCCGGGATCTGCCCCCCGTTGACGTCGCGCACGATCTTCGGTCAGGACCTGATGCAAGATGCGACTCAGCTCGACGATGTGGTAGGGCTTCGTGACCATGCCGAGGAACCCGTAGGCCCTGTAATTGGCCATGACCGGATCGGTGGCGTAGCCGCTCGACACGACGGCCTTCACCCCGGGGTCCAGTTCCAGCAGCTTCGCCATCGTTTCCTTCCCTCCCATCCCGCCGGGAATGGTCAAATCCATGATGACCGCGTCATAGGGCCGGCCCGCCTCCATCGCCCGTTTGTAGAGCGCCAGCGCATGGGCCCCATCCCAGGCCTCGTCCACGTCATAGCCGCAGTCGACGAGCATCTGCCTCAACATGCCCCTGATGGCCTCTTCATCGTCCATGATCAGGATCCAGCCCTGTCCCATCTGAGGGGATGCCGCCGGCGCGGCTTCCGGGACAAGCGGTTCGAAGCAGGCGGGCAGGTAGATCGACAGGGTGGTGCCGACTCCGACCTTCGAGTGCGCCAGAATGTGGCCTTCGTGGTTCTTGACGATGGAAAAGGAGGTCGCCAGGCCCAACCCGCTCCCCGTCTGCTTGGTGGTGAAGTAGGGGTCGAAGATCTTTGCCAGGTGCTCCGGCTGGATGCCCGTGCCCTGGTCCTGGATGGAGACCTTGACATAGCGCCCCTCGCGCAGCGGCAGCTCGTGTGATCCGGCCCCGATCGTGACGTTCTCGCCGTCGATACGGACCACCCCGCCATCCGGCATGGCCTGCTGGGCGTTGATCACGAGGTTATGGACGACCTGGCTCATCTGGCCTTCGTCGATGTTGACGTTCCACAAGTCGGCGGGAAATGCGCACTCGCATCGGACGTTGGAGCCGCGCAGCGCAAAGCTGGCCCAGTCATTGAGCAGGGCGCCGATAGCGGTCGGCCGCTTCACCGGTTCCCCTCCTCTGGCAAAGGTCAGCAGTTGCTTCGTGAGACCGGTGGCCCGCAGGGTCGCCTTTTCCGCCTCGGTCAACCGCCGGAACAGGCGGTCGTCTTGGGGCAGGGATTGTTTGGCCAAGGCGAGGTTGCCCAGAATGGCCGTGAGGATGTTGTTGAAGTCGTGGGCGATGCCGCCGGCCAGCACGCCCACCGCCTCCAGTTTCCTGGCGATGAGCAGTTCCTGTTCCATCCTGAGTTGATCGGTGACGTCGCGGAACACCAGCACGACGCCGATGACCGTGCCGTCCCTGGCTCGGATGGGCGCGCCGCTGTCGGCCAGATTTCGTTCCGTGCCGTCCTGCGCGATCAGAATCGTGTGGTTGGCCAGGCCCACGATGCCGCCGGTCTCCAGGACCCGCTCCACGGGGTTCCGGCAGCGCTGGCGGGTGTGCTCGTTGATGATGTGGAAGATCTCGGCCAGGGGCCGACCCAGGGCTTCGTCGCTCGTCCAGCCGGTCAGGGTTTCCGCCACCTCGTTCAGCAGCACCACGCGCCCTTTCGCGTCGGTCGTGATGACCCCGTCGCCGATCGAACGCAACGTCACGGTCAACCGCTCTTTTTCGTCGGCCAGCGCGGCCTCCGCTTCCGTCCGTTCGATGAACTGGCCGATCTGCCTTCCCACGGAAGTCATCATGGCCAGAAGGTCCTCATCGGGCTGCCTCGTCTGACGGCTGTAGAACTCCAGCAAGCCCAGGACTTCACGACCGAGCAGGATCGGGAACGCAAAGGCTCCCCGCAACCCCGCCTGGGCGGCCAAGGGTTCCCGTGGAAAATTCGGATCGCGGAGGACATCGGGAATCCAGGCCGCCTTCCCTTCCATCCAGACCCGACCGGGCAGCCCCACCCCGAGCGAAAAGGTCCGATCCTGGCTGTGGGCCAGGAACGAGGCTACGGGGTCCGACGGTCTGTGCCAGCCGGAGCGGCACCGCAACAAGTTCACCTGCCGGTCCGCCCTCCAGAGGAGCCCCAGGTCCCAGCCCAGGCCCTCGCAAATCGTCTGCAGGACGGCCGGAGCGGCTTGCTCGATCGAAGCGGACTCCGAAAGGACCCGGGTCACGGCATATTCCGCGTTCCGGCGCCGTTCAGCCCGTCGGCGCTCGGTGATATCGTGGAACACCAGCACGACCCCCACGACCATGCCCCGGTCATCCTTGATCGGAGCCCCGCTGTCGTCGATCGGCCGTTCCGTGCCGTCCTTGGCGATCAAGACCGTGTGATTGGCGAGCCCCACGACCAGCCCGCTCCGCAAGACCTTGGTGACGGGACTCTCAACGGGCCGGCGCGTCTCCTCGTTCATGATCCGGAAGACCTCGTCCAATCCACGCCCCTTCGCCTCCCCCAGCGTCCACCCGGTCAAGGACTCGGCCACGGGGTTCAGGAAGGTCACGATCCCCCGCGAGTCGGCGGCGATGACCGCGTCGCCGATGCTGCAGAGGGTGGTCGCGAGCCACTCCTCGCTCTTCTCCAGATTCGCCCAGGCGGTCCGGAGGGACCCGACAACCCAGAGCAGCAGGCAAAACGTCGGCACCCACAGGATGGCCCCCGCCAGCCCCACCCTCCAGAGGACGGTCCGGATGGGAGCCAGAACGTCGCTCCGATCCATCCGCAGCAGGACGATCCAGCCCAGGCCGGAGAACTCCCCGTGCCCGCCGGTCTTTGCATAGCCGGTCACCACCGGCACGTGCCGGCGAAGATGGTTCTCTTCCACATAGCCCGGTTGCCCCCCCTCGCCCAGCCTGGCCGAGGGAAGGCCCAATTGCTTGAGATTGACGTTGCCTTTGTGGCGCAGGTCCGAGTCGATGAAGGCGAGCCCCGCGCGACTCAGGAACTGGTATTCCATCCGTTCTCCCAGCCCCTGTCTGGTCTGGAAGGTCCGGATCGTGGAGGTCAGCACGTCCTCCATCGCGGGAAGCCCGACCCGGGTCGAAACCGTCCCCAGAAACGTCCCCTGCTGATCGACGATGGGAGCCGTGAACGCGACGGAATCCACGCCCCCGGCCACTTCATAAGGCTCGACGTCGCCGATATGGACCGCCTCGCTGTCCCGCACCGACTGGAACCAGCCGCTTCCGCTTCGGTCCCGTCCGACCGTCGAGGGATCCGTCGCGGCGATGATCCGCCCCCGCTGATCGGTCACGCCGAGCCAGAGGTAAATGGGGTAATTCTTCTTCATCCAGGCCAGGTAGTCGGTGAGGTACTCACGGTCCGCGGCTTTGTAGCGGAAGGCCCGCGCCATCATCTGGACATCGCCGTGACGTTCGAACAGGATGCGATCGAGCTTGTCCGCGATCTCGGAGGCGGCCAGGCCCAGGCTTTCGCCGGTGGTGGCCACGAGGCGGGCTTCGATGTAGTGCAGGGCGGCGGCTCCGGTCCCCAGGGCCACCAGGGTCAGGATGACGAGGAGGGCCAGAAGCGGCTTGTGGGGCTGTCTCACGGCGCGTCGATGCAAGCGGGCAGTCTCCCGATGCAGCACGGTCCTGTGGGTGTCCACCCGGCGGCAGGCTGACAAGTGAGCCGAGCGTAGCAGACTGTCCGTCAAAAGAAAAGCCGGGCGAAGACGGAGAAACAACGGGCGGATCGTGTGGGGAACCACGGAGAGTCTCCCGGACCCCTGGCTCACGGACCCGGGCCGGTCACCTGGTCAAAACGTTCAGCTCGACGCGGCGGTTCTTGGCCCGGGATTCCGGCGTAAAGTTGTCGGTGACCGGCTTGAATTCCCCGTAGCCGACCGCGGCCGTCTTCTGCGGCTGGACGCTGTAGAGTTCCGTGAGCACACGCACGACCGTCACCGCGCGCAAGGAGGACAGTTCCCAATTGGACGAGAACTGCGCGGTGCGCAGCGGGACGTTGTCGCTGTGTCCCTCGACCCGGACTTCCTTCACCTCGTCCTCGGCATCGGCGATGACCTCGGCCAGCGCCTCCAGCAGGGGCAGGGACGCCGGTTTGACATCGGCCCGACCGCTCTCGAACAGGACCCCGTCGTCGATCGTGATCATGACCCCGCCTTCCGTCGCCGTGAACTTGATTTTATCCTGGAGGTCGAGGTCCAGCGAGAACTTCTTGACCACTTCCTGGGCCTTGGTCAGAAACATGGCCTTGGGGTGAATCGCCGGCACGATGGTCTGCTGCCCGTTTCCGGCATCAAACCGCTGGTTGGACACCGCGATGGGCTTGATCAGCGGGATGAAGGCTTCTTTCAAGGCCATGCTGAAGACCCTGAATTTGCCCTCGTTGATCATCGAGCTGGAGTACATGACCACGAAGAAGGCGAAGAGCAGGGTGATGAAATCGGCGTAGGAGACCAGCCAGCGTTCGTGGTTCTCGTGCTCCTCGTGTCTGGGCTTCCTGGCCACGACCGCTCCTACGGTTTGCCCTTCGGCTTCGCCTTGTCGTCCGGCGAGAGATACCCTTCCAGCTTCTCCTGCAGGAGCCGCGGGTTCTCGCCTTGCGCCAGCCCCGCCAACCCCATGATGATCATCGTCCGCCCGGCTGTCTGGTATTTGAGCTTGAGCTTGAGCTTGTTGGCAAGCGGCAGGAACAACAGGTTGGCCGAACCGACGCCGTAGATGGTCGCCACGAAAGCGACGGCGATGCCCGATCCCAGTTTCGAGGGGTCGGCCAGATTTTCCATCACGTGGATCAGGCCCAGGACCGCCCCCAGGATGCCGACGGTCGGCGCATAGCCGCCGGCCGCTTCATAGACCTTGGCGGCCGTGATCCCTTCCTCCTCGTGGTGCTCGACCTCCACCTCGAGAATGTCGCTGACCAGCTTGGCATCGGTGCCGTCCACGATCAACTGCACGCCCTTGCGGAAAAACGGGTCTTTGATCTCCTTCAGCTTGGCTTCCAGCGCCAGCAGCCCCTGCTTGCGGGAAAGATTGGCCAGCTCGATGACCCGTGCGATGTCTCCCTTCATGTCCTGCTTCTGGTTGAACAAAGCCAGGGAGAGCATGGAGAGGCTCTTCATCACGACCGACATGGGGTTTTGGACGAAGATGGCCCCGACCGTCCCGCCGATCACGATGATGAAGGCGGTCAACTGCATGATCGAGCCGGCGTGTCCGCCTTCCAGGGCCTGGCCGCCCAGGATGGCCCCGATCGCGAGCACCATCCCCAGTATGGTCATGATATCCATGCGCCGACACCCCTAACGGCCAATAACAGACAGGAACGAATCTCAACCGACAAACCTGCAAGCCAGCGGCTCACGGCCCTCTTGAACAACCGGAAAAACCCTGCTAGGGTACCTCCACCTCGTACGCTCGATCGTCGCTCCGTCTCACCCAGGAGGCCTCATGACGCCCGCGGAAAGCCTGATCCTCGACGCCAAACAAGCCATCCTTGAAGAGCAGCACCGCCGCTTCCAGTCCCTCCAGGAAGAGGGACGCTGGCAGGAAGCGATGCAACAATTCCAGGTCACGCTGAGCTGCGCCTCGGATCTCCTGAACCACTCGCTCGGCGTGCTGGAGCGGCTTCTCTCCGACCGGAGACGGACCGCTCCGGGGGGCTGATCCCCCCTCGCTCCTCCCGCGGACCGGATGGCCGCCGCTGCCCGCTCGGCCGCCCTTCCTTACACGGCCTGCAGCGCCGCCTGCTCGCTGGGCGACAGCAGGCGGTTCAAGTCCAACACGATCAGGAGCCGGTCGGCGAGCCGCCCCACGCCGCGGATGAACTCCGCCCCCACCGTGGTGCCCAAGGCCGGCGGCGCTTCGATCGTCGAGCGGGGAATCCGCAAGACCTCCGACACCGAGTCCACGATCAGCCCCACGATCAGACCGTGCACGTTCACGACGACGATCCGGGACTGCCCGGTGCGTTCTGCATCCGTCATGCACAACCGACGCCGCAGGTCCAACACCGGAATGATGCGGCCGCGCAGGTTGATGACGCCCTCCACGAAGCCCGGGGCCTTGGGGACGCGGGTGATCTCCACCATCCGGATGATCTCCTGGACGCTGAGGATGTCGATGGCGAACTCCTCGTGACCGACGCAACTGGTGACGAACTGCCAGTACTCGTCCCCGCCGCCGTCTGATCCGCTGGGCGTCGCCTCGGCTGCGACGGCGACGCCGCCCGGTTCGACCTGCTCGGTGATCATCGCTTCACCCCCCGCGCTTCTTGTCGCCCGATGCGATCTTGAAGCTCCCCACGATGCCCTGCAGCTCGGTGGCCAGCAGGCTCAGGTCGTGGCTGGCCTTGGCCGACTCGGTCGCGCCGCCGGCCGACTCCTTGCTCACCTTGGCCACGTGCTCCAGATCGCCCGCGATCTGCTGGGTCGCCACGGACTGCTCTTCCGCCGCCACCGCGATCTGCCGGATCATGTCCGCGGTCTGCGTGACCCGCTCCGCGATCATCGCCAGCGCCTCGCCGGTCTTGTTAACCAGCGCGACCCCGCCGACCACCTTCTGGGTGCCCTCTTCCATCGAGACCACGGCGCCCTTGGTGTCCTGCTGGATCTGGCGGATCATGTCCCCGATTTCCTTGGTGGCCTTGGTGGTCCGCTCGGCCAGCTTCCGGACCTCATCCGCGACGACCGCGAACCCGCGCCCCTGCTCGCCCGCCCGGGCGGCTTCGATCGCCGCGTTCAGGGCCAGGAGGTTGGTCTGGTCCGCGATGTCCTCGATGACCCGCACGATCTCGCCGATCTGATCGGACGACTTGCCGAGCGCCGCGATGATCGTCGCCGATTGCGTCACCGCGTCGGAGAGTTGCTCCATCCCGGTGATGGTCTCGGTCACCACGTCGCGGCCGGCCTTGGCCGTGTCGACGGTTTCCTGGGCCATCGTGGCGGCCTTGCCCGAGTTCTGCGCGACTTCGCCCACGGTCGCGTTCATCTCCTCCACCGCCGTGGCCGTCTGGGCCGTGCGGGTCGTGAGGCCGTCGGCGCCCTTGGCCATCTGTTCGGCCGTGGCCGAAAGCTCGACCGAGGCCGAGGCCACCTTGTCCGTCACGTGCGCGACCTTGCCGATCATCCCCTGCAGTTTTTCGATGAAGACGTTGAACCACCCGCCCAGCTCGGCGATTTCGTCCCGGCCGCTGACGGGCACCCGCTTCGTCAGGTCGCCCTCCCCCTCGGCGATGTCGCGCGAGATCGTCGTCATCTGCACCAGGGGCCTGAGCACCATGACCCGCAGCATGACGTACATCACCGCCAGCATCGCGAGCACGAGCATCACGATAGTCAGGCTGGTCCGCTGCAGGGATTCGTTCGAGGCAACCTTGACAGCCGTCATCGGGATCGAGATCGAGAGGGCCCCCAGCACCTCTCCCATCTGCTTGCCCTGGTGGCAGCCGATGCAGGCCGAGGCCGTCGCCTTGTCGACGCTGGCCCGGCGGTAGGTCAACTGGCCGCCGGACTCCTCCACCCGCTGATAGGAGTCGGCCCCGCTCATGATCGCCTTCATCGCGTCCGACTCGAAGGCGTCTCTCGGCATGTTGGCGGGGTTCACGGGGGTCGCGCTGATCAGCCGGCCGGTGAACAGGCCCTTCTGCCCCAGTTCCTCGTTGATCTCCCTGATCGCCGTCGCCGGCAGGGGAATCCCCTGGGGATTGTCCGCATGGGCCTGGACGGCCACGATGTCCTTGCCCGCGGACGAGTTCTTGATCTTCGCCACGTAGTTCTTGGTGATGTAGGACCGCGTGGCCTCCGACATGGCCTGGACGATCTTGCCGCGACCCTCCAGCATCCCCAGCATCTTGTCCTGTTCCTGCTTGTAGACGAAGAACAGGCCGATGCTGGTCACGACCACGGCCGTGCACACGACCAGCATCAGGAACTTCGGTCCAATTTTCATATTCTGCAACTGAGCAACCATGGCCCCCTCCTTGTGGCTTATTTCGTCCTAAGAACCCCTCGACGTCCTTTCCCCTCCGCGCTTCCTTGCTTCCGCTCAGATCATGTTCACGATTTCCATGGTGATCTGCGAGACCGGCATCACCTTGTCGGCGTACCCGCCGTCCACGACCGCCTTGGGCATCCCGTAGACCACGCAAGTCGCCTCGTCCTGGGCCAGGGTCCGGCCTTTCGCCTCTTTGATCGCCTTCATCCCCTCCAGCCCGTCCTGCCCCATCCCGGTCAGGATCACGCCGATTCCCCGCGCGTGGTACACCTCCGCGACCGACCGCATCAGCACGTCCACGGAGGGCACGTAGGGGAGGTTCTCCCTGTTCGGCGCGAGGGCGATCTCCACGTCGAGGGCGCGGCGTCGGACCACGCGCATGTGGCACCCGCCCGGCGCGATCAGCGCGACGCCCGGCTTCACCACGTCGGCTTCCTTGGCCTCGCGCACCTCGATGTGGCACTGCTGGTTCATCCGCTCCGCAAACGGCTTGGTGAAAAACTGGGGCATGTGCTGGACGATCAGGATGCCAGCCGGAAAGTCCGCGGGGAACAGCGGCAGGACGTCCTGAAGGGCCTGCGGGCCTCCGGTGGAACAACCGATCGCCACGACCTTGGACCCGCGCGTCGCGCTGACCGACGCGGAGGTCAAGCCGACAAACTCCTTCTTGGCCGTCCCCATGACCGCCGGCGGACGATCCCGCTGGACCGTCCGGTGCCGAAGCTTGCCGGCCGCCCCGGCCGCCGCCACCACCTTGGCGATGAGCTCATGCTGGAGCGCGGTGATGTTGGTCGCGAGGCCGTCCAACTGCTTGGGGATGTAGTCCACCGCGCCCAGTTCGAGGGCGGTCAGGGTCTCCTTGGCCCCCTCCTCGGTGAGCGAGCTGACCATGATGACGGGCACCGGACGGATCGCCATGATGCGCTTCAGGGCTTCGAGGCCGTTCATGCCGGGCATCTCCACGTCCATCGTCACCACGTCGGGGTGCAGTTCGGCCACCTTCTGCACGCCCTCCTCCCCGTTCCTGGCCGCTCCCACCACGGTCACGCGGGGGTCCCCCTCCAACATGCCGGACAGGGCCTTGCGCATGAAGGCCGAATCGTCCACCACCAGAACTTTGATCGGTGCCGTCGTTCCCATCAGGTCACCTTGTCGTGCTCGTTGGCCACGTCCGCCGACTTGTGCTCGCCGGCCTGGCTGCGAACCCCTCGCCGCTAGGCGCCGCAGTAGCGGAGGATCTTCTCCGTGAGAATTTTCGGGTCGAATTTCGTCACGTAATCCGTCGCCCCCACGGCCCGGCCTTTGGTCTGATTGCAGGTGCCGGTCAACGACGAGTGCAGCATGACCGGGACTTTGTTGAACCGCGGGTCCGAGCGGATCTGCTTGGTCAGGGTAAAGCCGTCCATGTCCGGCATCTCGATATCGCTCAGGATCAATTGGATCTCCTCATGGACCGACTTCCCTTCCGCCGCGACCTTCTCGGCAAGCGCCTGCAGTTGCTCCCAGGCCTCCCGCCCCGTCGTCGCCTGCTGATAGGCGATGCCGAGCCGCTCCAGGGTCTTGCGGATCTGCGTGCGGGCCACCAGCGAATCGTCCGCAAAGAGGACCCGCTTGTTCTTGAGCACGGGCTTCTCGTCCACGCCGGCGAAGACCTCCTCATCGGGCCGCGGACAGATGTCCGCGAGGATCTTCTCCACGTCCAGGATGAGGACCATCCGGCCGTCGTCGAGCATGGTCACCGCCGTGACCGCGCCCTTGGCCGTGTCCTTGACCAAGGTCGGCGGCGGCTTGACCTGCGACCAGGAGACGCGCAGGATCCGGTCCACCCCCGACACGTGAAAGGCCTGCAGGCTCATGTTGTATTCGGTGACGATCAGGTTTCCCTCGCAGCCCTTCCCGGACGGCTCGGAGCAGGGCTCCGACGTCCCCAGCCCCATGATCTGTTTGAGGTCGACCACCGGGACCGTCGTCCCTCTGATGTTGGCCATTCCCTCGATCCGGTGATCCGATTCCGGCACCCGGGTCAGCGGCGGCAGCTTCATCACTTCCCGAACCTTGAACACGTTCACCCCGAAGACCTCGGTGGATCCCGCATGGAACAACAGCAGTTCCATCTGGTTGGCGCCCGCCAGACGGGTCCTCGCATCCACTTCCTTGATCAATGACGACATGACAGTCTCCTTCGTCCCCTTGCCGGGAACAGGCGGGCTAGACCGCGGCGTACGCCTGGTGTCCCACCCGCGTATCCTGCATCAGTTCGGCCATGTCCAGGATCAGCACGACTTTGCCCTCCCCGGTAATGGTCGCACCGGCCACGCCCTTGATGTCGGTCAGGTACTCCCCCATCGACTTGATGACCACTTCCTCCTGGGAGCGGAGCCGATCCACCACCACCCCGAACTGCCGGTCGCCGTTGGCGATCACGACCACGTAGTAGACGTTGCGGTCCTGGTCGGTCGGGATCTCGAACTCCTCGGCCAGCCGGAGCAGCGGCAGCACGCGCTCCCGCAGGTTCAGCATCTCGCGCCCGTTGATCGTCTTGATGTCGGACTTGGTGATCTTCACCGCCTCGATGACCGAGCCGAGCGGGATCGCGAAGGTGGCCCGTTCCACCTCGACGAGCAGGGCCTGGATGATCGCGATCGTGAGCGGCAGCTTGATCGTGATCACGCTGCCCTTGCCCGGCTGCGAATCGACGTCCACGGTCCCGTTGATGCGCCGGATGTTGGTGCGGACGACGTCCATGCCCACGCCGCGTCCCGAGACGTCCGTCACCTGCTCGGCGGTGCTGAAGCCGGGCAAAAAGATCAGGTTGAAGACCTCTCGCGGCTCCATGGCGGCCAGTTCGGACGCGCCGACCAGACCGCGGGCCAAGGCCTTGGCCTTGATCTTCTCCACCTGCAGCCCCCGCCCGTCGTCCTCGATCCGGATGACGATGCTGTTGCCCTCCTGGGAAGCGGAGATGCGCACCACGCCTTCGGCCTGCTTGCCCGCCGCCATGCGGTCGGCCGGCAGCTCGATGCCGTGATCCACGGCATTGCGCACCAGGTGGACCAGCGGATCGCCGATCTCGTCCGCCACCGACTTGTCCAGCTCGGTCTCTTCACCCTGCAATTCCAGCCGGACCTGCTTCTCCAGCTTCTGCGACAGATCCCGGACCATGCGCGGGAACTTGGCCAGCGCCTTGCGGATCGGCAGCATGCGGGTCTTCATGACAGCCAACTGCAGGTCGGTGGTGACCAGGTTGAGTTGGGCGAGCGTCTCGCCCAGTTCGCGGGCCAGGGGGTCGTTCTCGTGCGCCTGCTCGATCCCGGCGCCGATCTTCATCATGCGATTCCGCCCCAGCACCAGTTCGCCCACCAGGTTCATCACCATGTCCAGGCGCCTGGTTTCCACACGGATCGTCTGGTCCTCTTCCCCCTTGTGAGGAGCCTTGTTCTGCTGTTTGGTCAACGCGGCGTCCAGCGTCTGGGGGCTGATGGCTTCCATCTCGACCAAGACCTGGCCCAGGGGGGGCTTGCTCTCCTGCTTGTCGAGGGCTTCGATGACCTGCTCCTTGGACACCGCCCCTTCGCTGACCAGGATCTCCCCCAGCTTCGGCTGGGGGGGAACCGGCTCACCGGCCGCCGCAGCCTGGTCCTGGCCGGTCGTCGGCTGCTGGCCCGGCTTGCTCTCCGGCGCGCAACCGGACCCAGCGGAGAACCCGCCGGCGCCGCCCGCGAGCACCTGGTCCAGTTTCTGTGAGACGGAGCCGGTCGGGACATGCTCATCGGTCCCCGACTCCTTGATGTCCGTCATAAGCAGCTTGACCACGTCGATGGCTTCCAGGATGACCGTGATCACCTGCGGCGTCACCGCCATGTCGCCTTGCCGGAGCTTGTTGAGGATGCTCTCGGCCCGATGGGTCACGTCCACCAGATGGGTGAACCCCAGAAACCCCGCCGACCCCTTCATGCTGTGCATGGCCCGGAAGATCTCGTTCAAGAGGTCGGTATTATGGGGGTCCGACTCCAGGTTGATGAAGCGCTGATCCAGCAGCTCGATCATCTCCTGGGACTCGGCTAAAAAGTCGCTGCGGATTTCTGCCATTTCGTCGTCCATCGCCCCCTCCGAATCCGCCCGTCCGCCGTCAGCGAAGAGCGGTGAGTCGTCAGCCCCGATTCTATTTACCCGCCGCGGTCCCGGCCCCTTCGAACCCGAACTGCCCGAGAATGTCGTCCACCAGATCCTGCTTGAGGGCGGTGGAACGGGAGGCTTCCAACTGCTTGAGCATCTCGCCGGTCCGCCCGGCGTGGTCGCCCGGCGCGTCATCCAGCCTGTGGCCGAACACCACGATCATCTCCAGCAGCTTGTGTTGCACATCGTCCAGAATCGCGACGATTTTTTTGATCCGCTGCCCAACCAGATCCTGGAACGAGAGCGCCGTCATGATGTCGAGCAGCCGCTTCTCGTCGCCCGAGAGCATCTGTTTGATCGCGCCGACCTGCTCCACGTAGGCCGCCCCCCGGCGGGCCCGGACCAGCGCGCTGGCCAACTGGTCCAGCGCCGCCGCCGCCTTGGCGCGGGTGTCCTGGAGGTCTTCCGTGAGTCCCATCACGGCGTGGGTGCCTTCCTCCGTCATGCGGGTCAGGTCATGCAGGTGCTCGGACGCCTTGGGGAGCTGCTCGCTGACCTCCACCGCCGGCAGCTCCACGCGGCTGAGCTTGCGCATGGTCGTCTCGATGTAGCGGGCCAGTTCGCCCAATTCCTCGTAGAGTTTCCGGTTGGAGTCTTCCACGTCCGTCCCCCTTTACTGCGCGAATAGCTGATAGCACACGGCGAATGGCGCAGAACGATGGGCTATCTGCCGTTCGCTGCTCGCTTACTTGAAGATCTTGGCCATCTTGTCCTGCAGCGATTCGGCCGTGAAGGGCTTGACGATGTAGTTGCTGACCCCGGCCTGGACGGCCTCGACGATGTTTTCCTTCTGCGCTTCGGCCGTCACCATCAACACCGGGATGTGCTTGAGCCCCTCGTCCGCGCGGATGGCCCGCAGCATGTCGATGCCGGTCATGACCGGCATGTTCCAGTCGGAGACCACGAAGCCAAACTTGTCGGCCCGCAGCTTGTCCAGGGCCTCCTTGCCGTTTTCCGCTTCGTCGATGTTGGCAAAGCCCAGTTGCTTCAGGATGTTTTTCACGATGCGTCGCATGGTGGACATATCGTCCACCACCATGATCTTCATGTTGGGATCCGCCGGCATGACTCGTTCCTCCTTACGCAAGAGCCCCTGAAAGGACCCGCTTGACTTCGCGCACCAGCAGTTGCTGGTTGACCGGTTTGACCAAATAGGCGGCGGCCCCGGCCGCCATCCCGTGCTCCCGCTCCGTCGCCGCATCCTCGGTCGTGAGCATGACGACGGGAATCGACGCATAGGCCTGGTCCTGCTTGAGCGCCCGCGTCAGCGAGACCCCGTCCATTCGCGGCATGTTCATGTCGGTGATGACCAGGTCCACCGGCGCCTGGGCCAGCTTTTCCAGGGCCTCCAGCCCGTTCTCCGCCTGGACCAGCGCAAACCCCTCCTGTTTCAGGTAGAGCCCCACCAGCCGCCTGGTGGTGGCGCAGTCATCCACGATCAGTACCGACTTGCTCATAGGCGCCTCGTCGTTCGTCGTCCGTCTGGCATGAACCGTCTCTCGTCTGACGCGCCGCGCGTCGCGTGTCACGTTTTCTGATAGACCACCGCGCGGTTGCCGTGCACCGGCCGGAAGGCCCTCGTCACGTTGTGCAGCGACTCCGAAAACCCGATCACGAGGTACCCGCCGGGGCGCAGGGCGTCGTAGAGGCTGTTGACGATCTTCTGCTTCGCCTTCTCGTCGAAGTAGATCAGGCAATTCCGGCAGAAGATCACGTCCATGCCGCGCACCAGCTTCAAGCGGGCGGAATCGTACAAATTCATGTTGGCGAACTTCACCAGCCGCTTCACCCCCGCCGACAAAACGTACTGCCCCGCCTCCGCCGCGAAGTACTTCCGCAGCAGGGCCGGCGGAACGTTGCGCACGGCGTACTGGCCGTAGATGCCCTTGCGCGCCTGGTCCAGCGTCGCCTCGCTGATGTCGCTGGCGAGAATCTCGATCGACCACTTGGCCAGGGCCGGCTGCTCCAGCAGCATGATCGCCAACGTGTAGGGCTCGTCGCCGGTCGAGCAGGCGGCGCTCCAGAGCCGGATCTTCTCCGCGCCCTGGCCGGCCTTGACGACGGCCGGCAGGATGGTCTCCGTAAAAGCCTGCAGCTGCGCCAGGTCCCGGTAGAAGAACGTCTCGTTGGTCGTCACGAGGTTGAAGAGCGTGCCGAGTTCCTTTTCCCGCCAGGCGTCGAACTTCAACAAATTGTAGTATTCCTCGTAGGAGGCGCACTTGCGCTCCCGGAGCCTGGGCTGCAGGCGGCTCTCCAGGACGTACTTCTTGTTGTCCTGGAAGTAGATCCCGCTCTGCTCGTAGATCAGGTCGCGGAGACTCGCGAAGGTGCCCGTCGTCAGTTCCATCCCCAACGCTCCTTCACCGTTCCCGGCCCGTGCCGTCCCCGACGGCGGCTGATTCCCCCGCCGCCTCTCCGGCCTCTTCCTCTTCGATGCAGACCAGCGCCGCATGGATCGCGCGCCGCACCAGCGCCGGTTCGCGGTCCTGCTCCAGCAGGGCGGTCAAGGCCGGCACGGCGTCCGTCACCCGATGGTGTCCGAGACGCTCGACCGTCCGGTAGCGGACCCAGACATCGGGGTCCCGCAGCCCCTGGTCGATCAACGCCTCGCGGGCTTCGGGGTTGTCCCAGCGGGCCAGGCCCAGGACCGCGGTCAGGCGGACCCGTTCGTGACCATCGGAGAGGGCCAGGAGCAGCGCATGGAGCGCCCGCTCATCCTGGTACTGGCCGACCGCTTCGATCACGGACTGCCGGACCCTCCACTCGGCATCGTTGATGGCGTCGATCAGGGGCAGCAGCCCTTCCGGCAGCCGGGCCAGCCCGAGGGCCTCCGCCGCCGCCTCGCGTGTTTCCGGCCGGCTGTCCTGCAGCAGGCCCACCAGCTGGATCATGACGTCATGGCCGCTGACGCGGACCAGCGTCTCGACGATCTCGTCCCGCACTTCCCGGTAGCGCTCGGTCTTCAGCCTGGCCAGCAGCAACTGCACGGCCGGCGCGCGGTCGGACTCGCCCAAGACGCGCACGGCTTCAAGCCGGACGTAGCCCGTCTGATCGTCGATGGCCTCGGCCACCAAGGCCAGCGCCGGTTCCGTTCCGATCAAGCCGAGGGCGATGACCGCCAGTCGTCGCCGGTTCCAGTCCAGGCTCCCCCGTCGGACCGCCGCCAGATCCGCGACCGCCTCGCAGGCGCGCAGTTCCCCCAGGGCGCGAATGGCGACGAGGCCGGCCTGGTCCTCGTCCTGCCGGATCGCCGCCGCCAGTTCCTGCCGATCCCCCGTGCTGATCAGGGCGCGGACCGTCTGGTCCGTCACCTCCTCGGACGGCTGCGAGAGCCGCCGGTACCGGTTCAGGATCCCCTTGGTCCCGCCCCCATCCCCCAACACACCCACCCCCGTCATCCCGCCCAGCCGGGCCTCCCGGCCTTCGTCCGCCCCCGTCCCCCTCCCCATCCCCCGCCCCCGGCCCTTGTCCCCCCCCCCCCACCCACCCCC
>CAZKHY010000043.1:22137-23904 GCA_964552455.1 uncultured Nitrospira sp. | reverse complement strand
TAGATGGCGTGCAAGAACGACCCCATGGTGCTGACCGGCTCTCCGAAGATGTCTTCGGTCATTTCACAATCCTCGGCATGGACTTTCCAGAGGGAGAGATCGGCGGCATGGACCCGGTTCTTGGGAAAGGCCAGGTCCTGGCCGATGAACACGATGGGGTCGCATCCCAGATGGCGGGCCAGGTGAAACGACATGTGCGCCACCGTCGTCCCCGACGGGAGCGAGCCCTTCTCCCCCACGTAACGCATGAGCCAGGCCGGAATTCGATTCGGCACGTGGGACTGCGTAAACCGGGGACCGTGAAACGCCTGGATGCTTTCGTAGTAACCGCCGGGGTGATACACGAGCGTGATGTCCGGATCGATGGGCACGTTCTTGAACTTTTCGAAGTTCATCTGGTTGAAGTCGATCGTCGTGACGATGTCCGGCTTGATACCCAACGGGAGCAGCAGGCGCAGTGCCGTGTCCACGGAGATGATGACGGCCCGTCCTTCCAGTTGCCGGAGATGATGCACGTTCTTCTCCAGCGAGGGGCCGGCCGCCACCAGGATCGCCGGCCGTCCTTGGAAGAGGTTTTCCAGATGCCTGACGCCGGCCGACTGGATCACCTCAGGAAAATTCATCAGGAAGTTCTCCATCAACCGTCGCCCGGCCTTCAGGGTGGTGTTCCGGTTCAGGGCGATCGCACGGGACTCCTTCTGCGCGATGTCTTTGAGCCGCTCATAGGCCTCGGGGTGGAGTCGCATGCCCGGCCCATAGCCGATTACGTCCACCTTGGCGGTCATGAACTTGACCGCGAGCTTTCGAATCCAGTCTTGCAAGGGAATCTCCTCCCCGATCAGGATTCGGATGTAGTCGGATTCCAGCACGCCAGTCAGATCCACGTGCGTGAGCGCCGTCTTCAGCACGGCCGGGTCCGCCTCGCAGATGATCAAGGGGTGCTTCTTCTCCAGTTTTTTCGCCAATTCGACGGCCAGGTAGCCCAGGCCAAACCCTAATAGGATCGAAGCGTTTTCGGCCTTCATTTCCTGCTTCTCGGCCGAGCGGACGGCACTCCCGATCGGGTCCTCCATGTTGTGGAGCAGGACTTTCTCACCGGACGACAGCGTGACTTGTGCGGTCGGCACATTCGGCTGATGGGAGGGGATCACCTCGATGTGGCTGCAATCGATGTCGCCGGTCATGAGCGCAGCCAACTCCGGGTCCCGCGTCAGCATGATGGCGATGTTCTGCTCGAAGTAGTTCACGGCTGGTCCTTTCTCCGCCTCAGGCCAGAGCCAGGGCGGGGCGCCGGGCGGAGGTCGGGTCGGAAGATTGCGGATAAATATCCTGCAGCATGGATTGAATCGCCCGCTTGCCCATCGGCAGGTCCCGGCGCGAGTCGTAGCCGGCCTTGGCTGCGGGCCTGGCCCCTTCATAGGTGCGCCGGACCAGCCCTCGGTTCGGGATCTCGATGTGCGGCGGGATGATGAACATGTCGTCCACCTCCAGCGCGATCGTGGCCTCGTCCTCGGTCATCAGCAGCTCGTACATTTTCTCGCCGGGCCGGACGCCGATGATCTTGCGCTCGACCGCCGACGGCTCGTGCCCGTGCTCCGGTGCAAACCGCTCGATCACGGCCTCGGCCAGATCGCCCATGCGCAACACCGGCATCTTGAGGATGAAGATCTCCCCGCCGACCATCCGGCGCATGGCCTTGAAGACCAGGCTCACCGCCTGGGGAATCGAGAGAAAGAACCGCGTCATGTCCGGATCGGTCAGCGTGAC
>CAZKHY010000043.1:0-22037 GCA_964552455.1 uncultured Nitrospira sp. | reverse complement strand
TCCACCGCCTCGAACGGGTTGAACTCGCAGAGCGGCACGTGCTTCATCGCCGCCACGTGGAAGATGACGTCCGCCTCGACGGCGGCCCGGTTCAGCCGTTCCGCGTTCCGCACGTCCCCGATGAAGCAGACGAGGTTGGGCAGGCGCCCCAGTTCCTGCATCAACTGATATTGCATGTGCTCGGTCCTGGAAAAAACGCGGACCATCTTGGGGTCGCAGTGCAGGACCTGCCGGACGATCTCGGAGCCGATCGAGCCGGTCCCGCCCGTCACCAGAACCGTCTTGCCCTCGATAAACTGCCTCATACGCACACCTGCTCGCGAAGCCCGGCCCCGTCCTGGGCCAGCACGGAGCGCACGCCGTCCGGCAATCCAATCCTGGCCTTCCATCCGAGACTCTCGGCGGCTCGACCGATGTTCACCGTATTGCGCCGCTCCCCTCCGGTGTGCTCCGGGCAATACTGGCCCCGGACCGGCACATCCAGAATCTCCTCGAGCAGCCGCAGGAGGCTGATGACGCTGGTGGGCAGCCCGGACCCGATGTTGATCACCCCGTCGCAGCCCGGCGTCGCCAGGGCCTTCACGAACGCTTCGGCGACATCCTGCACGTGGACGAAGTCCCGGACCTGCGCGCCGTCCGAATCGATCGTGACCCGCCGGTTGTTCCGGATGCAGCCGATTAGGTAGGGCATCAGCCCCTTGGTCTGGTAGGGACCGTAGACGTTGGAGAGCCGCAGGCAGGTCAGGTTTGCGTCAGCGCCCAGCAGGCACCGGAGGATTTCCTCGGCCGCCAGCTTCATCGTGGCGTACGGGGAGACGGGCCTGCAGGCAGTCTCCTCGGTGGCGCTCAGCGCATCGCCGTAGACCAGGGCCGAGGACGCGTGGACGACCCGTTCGACCCCCTGCTTCAGGCAGGCCCGGGCCAGGTTGATCGTCCCCGCGAGGTTGACCCCCTGGTACTGCCCCTGGTCGCTGGAGACCTGCCCGGACAGGTTCACCACAAGAGGACGACCCTCCAGCAAGGGATCAAGGGACGCCGGCGCCAGGAGATCGCCCCGCAGCGGCTGCACGTGCGGCATCGCCGGGAGCCAGGCCGGATGTGTGCCGTACACCAGCACCCGCACCGGCTGCGGCGCCAGCGCCTCAAGCAAGTGCCGGCCAATAAACCCGGTCGCGCCGATCAAGGCGAGCGTCTGGTTCCCCATCGTAAAACCTCTTTTGAATGAGCTGCTCGAGGCTGATCGTTTTCAGCACGTGAACGATGCGCTGGGCCGACCGGCCGTCCCCGTAGGGATTGATCCGTTCCGCCACGCGGGCCTTGAACTCCTCGTCGTACAGGGCGGTGGCGATGGCTTGCCGGATCTCCTCGCGATCGTTGCGCACGTCCAGGACGTTCTGTCCACGCTCCCGGCCCTGCTGCCTGGTCCCGACATTGACCGTCGGAACCCCCAAGGAGGCGGTCTCATGGATCCCGCTGCTGGAATTGCCCACCAGGGCGGCGGCGTACCGTACCAGGTTCACGAACCCTTCCGGCGGCAGGCTCCGCACGACCGTGATGGGGCTCTGCCGGATCCGGCTGATGATCTGCTGCGCCCCGGCGTCGTTGTTCGGGTAGATGAGGACCCCCTGGATGTCCAGATCCTGCACCGCCGCCAGGGTCCTGGCCATCTGCTCGCCCGCCTGCTCCACCTCGGTGGTGACCGGATGCTGGAGGATGACGACGTAGGGCCGCGCCGGGTCGAGGCCGTGGGCGGTCGTGACCGCCTCCTTCGCGAGCACCGGCGTCCCCAGGACCACGTCCAGCGAGGGACAGCCCACCACGAAGACGTAGCGGGGGTCTTCGCCCATGCGGATCAACCGCTGGGCCGAAGCCTCGGTCGCGGGGAAATGGATGTGGGCGAACTTGGACATCGCATGCCTGAGCGACTCGTCGATGCTGCCGGTCACCTCCCCCCCCTGGATGTGGGCCACGGGGATGTTCATGTGGGCCCCGGCCACCGCGGCGGCGAAGTTCGCGCCGATGTCGAAGCCGGAAAGCACGATGTCCGGCTTGATCCGCTCGAACGTGTCCACCAACGCCGGCAGGACCCGTCCCATCGCGCGGACCATCTCGGCGCCCGTGTCCGGCGCGTCCTCCCGGAACATCGGCAGGACCGCCTCGATGTCGAACCCGTCCCGCTTGATCACCTCGATGTCGTTGCCGTGGTCCTTCAACAGGGAGATGCCGGTCACGATCAGCTTGGCATTCAGTTCCGGCTCCCTCCGAATCAGCTCCAGGATCGGTTTGAACCGGCTGTAGTCGGCCCGGCGTTCGGTGACAATCGCAATCGTCCGCATCATGAATCCTCTCTACTCCTTCACCTTCAATGGAGCGCGCCTGCCATCAGCGGGTGGCGCCAAACGGGCGCCCAGCCGCGCGCAACGGAAGGGCCCCACTGGGGGATGGGTGGAGTGAGCACGGCTGGGCTGTTTGGCGACAGGACCCGCTTGGCCGCACTCCATTACCCCACCTCGTTCCACTTCACCTGGTGGTCCGGCTCCATCGCGACTCTGGCCCGCCTCCCGATCAGCTTCCGGTAGTCCCTGGCCGGGATCTCCCCGTCGGCCGGACGCTTCACCCAGAGGTTCTCCTCGGTCAGCGCCTCGCCTGCCGCGATCGGCTTCACCGCCACGACCGAGGCTCTGGCGAACCCGACGACCGGCCGTTCCTTCTCGATGACGGTCTTCTCGGAGCCCAGAGCCTGGTAAATGGCATCGGCCCCCTTCACCAATTCGCGCAGCTCGCCCGGCTCGATGGACATCCCCTGATCCGGCCCCGGCCACCGCCGGCTCATCGTAAAATGCTTCTCCAGAAAACAGGCCCCCTTGGCCACGGCCCCCAGCGCCGTGTAGATGCCCATCGAATGGTCGGAGAGGCCGACCGGACAGCCGAACCGGTCCCTCAGCGTGGCGATCGCCCCCAGCTTCACGTCGGCATAGGCCGTCGGATAAGTGGACGTGCACTGCAGGAGGATCAGCGGAACGCCGTAGCTCTCGATCACGTCCACCGTCTCTTCCACTTCCTCCAGCTCGGTCATCCCGGTGGACACGATCATCGGCTTGCCCTTGCGGGCCACGTGCTCGATCAGGGGCAGGTTGGTGATCTCGCCCGACCCGATCTTGTAGGCCGGCACGTCCAGGCGCTCCAACCGGTCCGCCGCCTCGCGGGAAAAGGGGGTGGACAGGAAGAGAATTCCGAGTTCGTCGCACAAGCGTTTGACGTCCCGCTCCTCCTCGTCGGTCAGCTCGCAGCGCTGAATGATGTCCCAGAGCGGCTCCGAGCTGATTTCGCCCGGCGTCATGTCGGAGTGGATCATTTCCTTGGCCGTGATGTGCGTCTGGAACTTGATGCAATGGGCCCCGGCCTCCTTGGCCGCCGCGACCATCTGCAGGGCCTTCTTCACGTCGCCATTGTGGTTGATCCCGACCTCCGCCACCACGAACGGCGGCTGCCCTTCCCCGACCAGACGGGTGCCGATGCGGACCGCGGCCCGTCTCATGCCATACGCAATCGCCATGACGTTCCTCCTCTACCCGCCCACCGTCACCAGTTTGCCCGGCATGAGCAAGTCGCCCGCCGGTTGGTTCGCCGACGCTTTGTCGGCCGGCACATCCTTCGAGAATTTGGGCTCGCCGTGGAAGGTCCGCCAGGTCTTCTCGTATGCCTTGATGCGCTTGATGTCGTGCTGGAGCATCAGCTCGCGCAGCCCCAGCAACTCCACCGCGTTGAAATTATGGCTGATGACCGCCGTGATCTTCGTCGCGTCCCCCAAGTCCAGGATGAACGCTTCCAGGTCCCCGTCATACTGTTCGATGATCCGGTCCTTGTAGGTGTAGTACCACTCGGAACCGGGGTACGGGGTGGCGAAGAAGGGCTTGACCATGATGCCGATCCGGTCCCAGAACGCGACGTTGTCGTAGAGGCTGTCAAAGAACTCGTCCGGGAACCCGATGATCTGGTTGGGGATCGGCCTGATGCCGGCCTCCATCGTGATCTTAAGGCACCGTTCGTTGGTCTTGACGGTGGCCCCCTTGCCGATGGTCTTCAGCACGCGGTCCGAGAAGGACTCCAGGCCGTAGTCCAGGTACGTGCAGCCGGCCTTGTGCATGGCCTGCAGGACCTCCGGATAGGCCAGCGTGGCGTGGCTGGTCCCGCCCCAGTGCACGCCGTCGCAGGTGTGCGGGTTGTGCGGCACCCCGTCCCGGACGCAGCTCGGCTGCAGGCCTTCCTTGATCCAAAGGTCGCAGATGTCGAACAGCCACTTTTTCTTCGTGGCCGTGTGCATGGTCATGAGGTTCTCGTCCAGGAAGGAGACGAAGTCCACCTTGAACCGCTCCTTCATGTACTTGACCTGCTTGACCACGTACTCGGGGCTGTGCCAGCGGATGTTGCGGTCGTTGGTGAAGACCACGTCGCCGCCGTCTTCCTGATCCCCGTCGGCGTACTTCATGTCGCCGGTGAGGCCCAGGTGGAAGCAGAAGCGGCAGATGAGCGAGCAGCCGTAGGACATGTTGATGTCCAGCCGACGCTTGGCCTGCATGGCTTCCTCGGAGAGCAGGATGCAGGAGTTCTTGAAGTAGATGTCCAGGGGGAAGAGCTCATAGGCCGGGAACGGGAGCGAATCCAGCGCCTGCAGCAGCGGCCGTTCCCCGTTCAACCGCACGTCGCCCCGGCCGGTGCGCCAGATGATGCCCGGCACGTCCGACCAGTCGCTCGTCCGCGTCCGCCCCTCGTCGATCTTCCTCAGGACGTCCGGGAAGGTCAGGACGCCTTCTCCGATTCCGCCGATGTCGATCTCGGGGCAGAAGCCCATGACGTCGCGGGGCATCGCGGTCAGGGCGCCGCCGCCCATCATGACCAGCGCCTCGGGCGCGTGCCGCCTGGCGAACTGCACGGTCTTCTTCATGTAGCCGTAGGCCGTCGTGATCCCCCCCGTCGCGATGACGTCCCACCGGTCGGCCCGGATGGCCTCCGCCAGTTCCGCATCGTCCGGCCGCCAGGCGTTGGCGTCGAACACCTGGATCTGGTGTCCCTCGCGCATGGCCACGGCGGCGATCAAGGCGAGGCCGTAGGGCACGTGCCGGGGGTCGTCCTCCGCCCGGATGACAGGGTTGACGATCAACACCTTGGCCATGATGCGCTCCTCCCTCTCATCGATCCTGCTGCCCGATGAACCGGTCGAGCGGCAGGGACTCGATCCCCTCGCCGAACAGGGTGCCGCCTTCCGTGCAGTTGTAGGCCGTCCAGCCCGACTGCTTCACGACCTCCAGAAAACACTGCCGGTACCAGTAATAGGTCGGGTCGGTGTACCAGGTCTCCCCCAGCACCGGGTTGTGCACCTGGACGTAGGCCTGCTCCAGCCGTTCTTCGGGGTAGAACTTGATGAGCTCGTGGTAATACTGAGTCCGACGCAGGGGCGTCCCCGGCGCGTAGCCGAGGTCCATCCCGACGATGGCGACGGGCTCCCGTTCCAGAATGGCCTTGGCGAAGATCCAGGCGGAGGCGCCGCAGTTCCCGCCCGTCACCATGCAGGGCATCCGCGTCATGTCGTAGAGGCGGCGGGTATGGCCGCCCGCATCGTCGTAGTCGTCGCAGATCGGGTTCCACCAGTAGAGCGGCATCCCCGCCTGCAGGCAGCGCTTCGTCACGTTGGGCGACACGCAGGTCGCGATGATGACCTTGATCTTCGGGCCGTGTTCGTTCACCAGCGCGATCAGTTCCTCGTTCCGCTCCTGCTCGCGGGTGTTGAGCGCCGGGTCCAGATCCTGGCGGCGGAAGTAGTCGTCGTCCGGCCTGGTCTTGAGGTCCGGATCCCCGAACCACCGGATGATCCAGGTCGGGTGCGGGTCCACGGTCACCACGTAATCCGGCACGAGCCCGTTGCGCAGGCAGTAGCCCAGCGCGCCGTCCGCCGCGACGACCGTCCCCTCGTACCGCAGCTCCTTGATGCGCTCGATGGTCCGCCTCCGGTGCAGGCTGGGTCCCGCCGACATGGCGATGGCCGAACGTCCCTTCGAGGGGGGCGGCTTCGGCACGTCCAGGACCGTCTGCGTCATGTAAGGCAGGTTGGCCTGCGCATGCGTGAAACCGATGTCGGCGGTCTTCTTGAACGTCGCCTGCGCGACCAGCGCGAGCTCGTCGGGACTGAGGGCGTGCTTCATGATTGCTTGGCGCCTTTCGCCGGGGCGTCGCCGTTCCAGACCACGTTCTTGCCCTTCATCACGAAGGCGATGCTGCCGCCCAGCCGCTCCATCGCCCGCCGTTCGAACTCGGTGACCGTGTCCTCCTTCGGTTCCTTCTTTTGCTCGGCCGCGGCGGGCGGCGTCTCCTGCCCGGGGATTGCGTAGTTGCCGATCAGCTTCGCCATGGTTCAGGCCCTCACTTTCATCAATTCGTTGGCGATCGCCTCCGCCGCCAGGAAATCGACGGGCTCGTCGATGTCCACCGACTGTTCGCGCGACATGACCACCAGCCCGCTCTTGGGCCCCGTGATGAGCCCCTGGTCCATCAGGACCGACCGCCTCGTGGCCCAGACCGCGCCGTTGGGGATGTAGAGCCGGGGCAGTTTCTGGCTGACGCCGGCGTCGCCCTGCACCAGCTTGCCGCTGAACGGGACCGCGCAGCCCTCTTCCAGCCGGTACATCCATTCCGGCCGCTCGTGGACTTCGCAGGCGGTGAAGACGGTGTCCAGGTCGGTTTGCAGCATCTTGACGATGCAGGTGTCGATGTCGTCGGCCGTGCAGAAGGGCGTCGTCGGCTGCATCGTGAGCACGATCCGCACCGGATAGCCTTCCGCCTCGACGAACCGCACCGCATGCTGGGTCACGAGCTCGGACGGCACGTCTTCCGCCAGATCGGCCGGTCGCTTGAAGGGCACCTCGGCGCCGTACTCGCGGGCGATCCGCGCGATCTCCGGATGATCCGTCGAGACGATCACCCGGTCCAGCAGGCGGCTCTCCACCGCCGCCTCCACGATGTAGGAAATCAGCGGTCGGCCGGCCAGCAGCTTGATGTTCTTGAGCGGGATGCGCTTGGATCCGCCCCGCGCGTGGATGACCCCGATGATCCCCTGGTTCTCATGTGAGCGCAGCTTCATAGCCCCTCCTTCCTCAGTGCGGGAACCGCTTCCAGCACCTTCGCGAACGCGTTGGCGATGTCGTCCATGTCCCGTGTCGTCGCCGGCGGTCTGACCACGAAGGTCCACAGGGCCCGGCTGGCGCAAAGCGCCTCCGCGACCGGGCAGAGCCCCTTGGCATAGGATACGGTCCCGCCTTGATAGAGATGACAGGTGAACGGACAGCCCTGCTTGCCGTAGGCGAGGCGGTCCTGAAAAAGCGGGTTGTGATAGAGCGGCCGCGGATAGCCGGGACCGACCGGGATGCCTTCCGCCGCCAGGGCCTCGATAAACCGCTTCCGCGGGAGGCCGACCAGCCCTTCGTCGTAGGTCATGCCGAACACGTGATAGACATGGGCGATCCCCGTCCCTTCGGTCGGGTACGTGAGGCCCGGGTGTCGCGGCAGCCGATCCAGGAGGTACCAGGCCAGGTCTTTGCGGGCCCGGTTCAGGCTGTCCAGCTTGCCCAACTGCACGAGACCGAGCGCCGCTTCGATTTCGGTCATGCGGTAGTTCCAACCGATCGTGCTGGTGAGGTATTTCCTGGCTTCTCCCGCGATCACGGCCTCCCCGTGATTGCGCACCATGCGGGCGCGCTCGGCCAGGTCCGGCTGGTTCGTGATGACCATGCCCCCTTCGCCCGTGGCCATGTTCTTGGTCTCCTGAAAGCTGAACACGCCGCAGTCTCCCATCGTGCCCACGAGCCGGCCCTTGTAGCGGGCTCCCGGCGCCTGGGCGCAATCTTCGATGACCTTCAACCCATGTCGCCGCGCCAGAGCCAGGATCCGGTCCATGTCAGCCGGGTGCCCCAGCAGGTGAACCGGGATGATCGCCTTGGTACGCGGCGTGATCGCCGCTTCGACGGCATTCGGGTCCATGCAGAACGTCGCCGGATCCACGTCCACGAAGACCGGGATCGCATTGTGGTGCAGGACGGCCGTGGCGGTCGCGGTGAAGGTATAGGGCGGGACGAGCACTTCGTCCCCGGGACCGATCTCGCAGGCGGCCACAGCCGCATGGAGGCCGGAGGTGGCCGAGTTGACCGCGATCGCATGGGTCACGCCGTGGTAGGCCGCGAAGGCCGCCTCGAAGGCCTGGATCTTCCGGCCGCCCAGGAACCCTTGCCGGCTGGCCGAAAACGTCGAGAGTTGCCCCGACTCCAGCACGTCCATGACCGCCCGCTTCTCTTCCTCTCCGATGACCGGATAGGCCGGGAAGGGCTTGTTCCGGACCGGCTGTCCACCCAAGAGCGCCAAGGCGTCCGCTGTCAACGAGTTCACGGTGTGGTCACCTCCATCTGGAAAATGAATTATAGAGAGGCATTTCGACCCTGGTGTGGCCCCTCGTCGCCGACTCGCACAAGGCCCAGGCGATCTCCAGCGCCGCCATGCCGTCCCGTCCGCTGCAGGCCGGGACCGTGTCGCTTTTCATGCACTGCAGGATGTCTTTGACCGCCGCGACCAGCCTGTTGTCCCCCGGCGCGGGGACAACCTTCTCGGGCTTCACCGGTACGAGCTCGCGATAGCCGGAATAGCGGGGGCTCTCCTCGAACCGGGAGAGTTCCAGGCACGAGCCGTCCCCGGACAGACGGAGCCGTCCGCGGCTTCCCATGAGCTCCAGTTCAAAGAGGTGGTTCGCGCGATCCCATCCGGACATCACCATCCCCTGGACATCGGATCGAAAGTGCACGTAGCCGGACACATTGAGTTCCCCTTCCCCGTGGTCGGTCGCATCCCCGCAGACCCAATCCACGTTGCCGGCGAAAAACCGCATCAGGTCGAACAGGTGGGTGCCCATCGTGAAGACCTTGCCCGGATAGTGTCCGACGACGGACTTGAGGCAGCCGATCTCCCCCTGGGCGACCAGCTTCCTGGCGCGGATGTAGATGGACTCCCACCGTCGTGAATGGTTGACGGCCAGCACCACCCCGGCCTGCTCGCAGGCCTCCACCATTTCCACCGCTTCCTCCACCGTGGACGCCAGCGGCTTTTCGCAGAAGATGGCCTTGACGCCGGCCCCGACGCCTTCCAGCACCATCTTGTGGTGGAGCGCCGTCGGCGAGCAGATGCTCAACAAGTGGATTTTCTCCGACCGCAGCATCTCCCGATAGTCGCGGTACCCGTTGGGGACCCGGCGCCGATCCAGGAACCGGCGCAACCGGTCCGAATCCGTGTCGGCGCCGGCCACCAGTTCCACTTCCGGGACGGCGGCGTAGGCTCCGGCATGGGTCCAGATCTCGGTCCGCTTGGGATCGTCGTCAAACTGGTTGCCGATTTGCCCGAGGCCGATGATGGCCGCACGGCACCGGCTCAGCCCCTCCGGCCGATGGCTCGCCCCGTGCGGGGCGACGGTCGCAGCCGGCTCTTTGAGATTAGAGCGTGACAACGGCCACCCCTTTCCGCGCGAGATCGCGAAGCTGGTGACAGATCTCATCGGTCTTGCCGGAGGAGGCGATCAGGACCCCGTCGGGCCGGAACGATTCGATCCTGTCCGGTGAGGACACGGGAATTTCACCGAACAGCAGGCGGTGCTTCGCGGCATCGTTGTCCACGAATCCCACGATTTTGATCGGGGTGGCCTTGGCCGCGCTGTAGACCAGTTCGCCGGTCTCCGCCGCGCCGAAGAGCACCACGGTCTTCAGGCCCTCTCCGTACAGTTCCCAGAGCCGCCGCTCCACTTCGTGTTTGGCGATGGAGTACAGGCGGGCGATCTCTTTGGAATAGGATTGCATGAGCTGGGCTCTGCGCTCGATTCCGCGAGCCGTGACCGCGTACTTCATGCTTCGGTTGGTCTGTCCGGAGGCCTCGACCACCCCGTGGTCGATCAAGTCCTTCATATAGTTGTGCGACATCGCGCTGCTGACCCCCACCTTCCGGGCCAGTTGGTGTTGGCTCAGGTTCGGCGATTCTTCAAGCGAGAGCAGAACGAACAGCTCCCGCATGAGCTTGGTCGGTCGCAAAAATTGCAGGGGTACTTTGACCATGGGCACCGTTCATCCAGTGACTGGACACTCTATCGTCATGACCGGCCTGAAACTTGAGCCCGACGCCCCCGCGTCACGAGACGTCCGGCAGCCGGTCGGCACGACGACCCATACAAGTCCGGTGCCACGTTCGGGAGCCGGCCGGAACGTGAAAAATCAGCCGTTCACGAGATGCGGGGGAAGCGAAGGGGGAACAGACCGGGTAAAAGTTTCCCAGTGGAGGGCGCCGATGACCCTGAACGGTCACGGCTGAAGGTCGTCACCACACGGTCCAGAGCTTCTCCAGAATCGTGCGGTACAGATCGGGGCCGGATTGTCCGGTCGGTTCGAAGTGGTCGCGGAAAATCCGGCGCAAGAAAGATTCCGCCACCTGGCAAAGATGCAGGCCCTTTCCGCCCATCGTCCTGCGGCCGGCCAGGCGCGCTTGCCGGAGCATGACGGACTCCACCGGCGAGACGGCCAGGTCGGCCAGGCGGACCGGCGCCGGCAAGGAGGCCAGGACCCGCGCCGAGCGATCCACGTTCGCGAAGATGTCCGGCAGCGAGGCCCGGTACCATTGCTTGTAGAACTGGGGCGCATCCTTTGCGCTGTCGGCCGGGAGACTCACCGGGTTGGCCGGGGCAAGGGCGGAATAGGGCTCCAGGCAGGTGACCGTGCCGTCGGCCAAGGTCCAAAAACCAGCCTGCCCCTTGCTCGTGGCGTTGATGATCAGGTGGACCCGGGGCGCGACCGAGTCAATGGCCGTTTCCTCAACCCAGCGAACGGGAAACCCTCTCCCCTTGAGCTTGTCGCACAGCTCCCGCCCTTTCTCCGCGGTGCGATTGGCCAGGTAGAGATGCCCGGTCCCGACCGCTTCAGCCAGGTGCCACGCCAGCGCCCTGCCGACGCAGCCGGCCCCCAGCAGCAGGACGGACAGGCCTTGGAGTCCGGCCGATTCATCGATGAACGGCCCCGGCTCGCCCGGCAACGTCACAGTCAGACCAGCCAGGCTGCCGGAACCTTCCGTGTTTGATCCGATCAGCCGGCCAGCCCGATCCCTGGTCACCGTGTCCACGGCACCGATGCAGCCGGCTTGCGGCTCCACCTCGTCCAGCAACGGAAGGATCCGCTGTTTGTAGGGAACCGTGACGTTGAACCCCTTGACCCGCTCATCCTGCCTGGCCGCCGCCAGAAATCCTTCCAGTTGCCCCGGCTCCACATCGAAGGGAACGTAGCGCGCATTGATTTCCATCGCCCGAAGCAGGGGATTCCAGAGGGAGGGCGCCCGGCTCTGCTTCGACGGACTCTCCCCCACAATCCCGACCAGCCAGGCGGCGGCCTCCTGATCGAGGCGGTTCGTCAGACAGTCCTGGAGCGGCCGCCCCATGCAGATTCCCCCTCTACGCCCGGTGACTCGCATCACGCTTCGTTACGGGCTGCGCCGGACAGGTCCATCTGCCCGAGGATCTGGCGATACGCCGAGGTGTTCCAGCAGCGCGCCGAATCCGTACTGTGCAGGACGGTCGGCCCGGCCAGCCGCTTGCGGCGATCGGGCGGAAGGTCGGGAGCATCGCCCAGCAAGAGGCTGACCTGCGTGGAGAGCCACAAGGGGCTCAGGTCCACCACCTCCAGGATCGCGCGGGCCAACGAAGGATCGGCCTCCCAGATGAACAGATGCTGGGAGTCGCACAGACCTTCCGCCAGACGGGCCGCCAGTTCCCCGGACCCCAAGCCCAACTGCACCAGCGTCTCGTCGTTCATCGTCTGGACCGGCCCCTGGCCCGCGGCTGTTGGGGGCGCAATCAATTCCGGCGCGTCCTTGTAGCCGTCCAGGTCGCCCCAGCGCACCACGGGAATCTCCAGGCCGTCCGACGTGCGTGCTTCCAGGGCCAGCGGACAGCGTCCGCTCCGTCGCACCCTGTAGCGCTCCCCCTCCTTGGCCCGACACAAGGACGGGAGCACCCAGGGCTGGGTCTCCGCGAGCGAGGCCAGGTTCCACCCCAGCACGTCGGCCGAGCCCGGCCACCGGAGAATCTGAAAAAGCTGCTGGACGGCGATCGGATCGTCGTAGGGGTGATCCGGCACCCATTCGGCCGGCCTCACGACGATCCCCATGACGGCGCCCCCCTGGTAGCTCCTGACCAGCTCGGTCTGAAAGCCGCTCCGGGCCAGGATCGTCTGCAGGGCGCCGGGGCTGTACAGCCGGACCTGCGCCCCCGTGAGGACCTCTCCGAACAATTGCGCCGCCGGAGGCGGATCGAGGAGGTTGTGCGTGACGACGACGAGCACCCCATCCTCGTCCAGGGAGTTGCGCATGGCCCGCAGCATGGGGATCGGATCCGGCACCCGCTCGATCGCGTGGGCGAAGAGAATGAGCGAAAACCGCTGGTCCGCGTCCCCTTCCTCATAGACGTACCAGCCGCGCTCCTTGAAGGGGAACAAGCAGGCCTCCGCGTGACGGCCCCGGAGAAACCGCCCGCTTGCGAAGCCCCCGGTGGCCAGCACGGTCATGCGGCGCACGGTGGGCTCGACCAGCTCCGCCAGCCACTGGCTCAGCCGTGAGTCCTGCTCCAGGCACTCCTCGCTCGCGACATTCGGCGGGGCGTCGCCCCTTGGGACAGTCGGCTCTCCCAAACCCAGGCGATCCAGGTCCCGTTCATCCGGCATCGGATCCTGGTACACGTGGCCGCAGCGGGAACAGACGACGAACCGCACCGTCGCATCGGCCCGTCCGGTCAGCCCTCCGATCACGGGATCGGGGCCTTGCCTGACCAGTTCCTGCCGCTTACCGGCTCCACAGACGAGGCACCAGCCAGCCTGCATCACACACCTCGCGCCCGATCGTTCAGCCGGATGCACCGGTAGCGGACGGACCGGATGAAACGGATCACCGGACCCGTCCGCAACGCATGCAGTCGGTATCGTCAGAAGCGCGCAAAACTTGAGGGATCCGGCGGAAAGACGGGCCGGAGAAGGCAGAAGAGGGCTGGGTCCAGCCAACGCGGAGGTCCGAGGGACGAGTTGATCGGCTAGCGCCAGGCTCCTTCCGTCACGTCGTCAGGTGCCTGCCGTTGGGCGACGTACTGCTCGATCGCCTTTTGCACCGTCCCGCCCCATCCGCGAAATTCGATGTATTCCATTTGGTAGAACTGGAATTCGATGCCGATGATCATTTGGCCGGGGCGTCCCGACAGGTTCTTGACGGTCCCGGTCAGGTTCATGATGTGACCGAGCCCCGGAAGGTCGAACTCAAGCTTGACCGCCGCCCCCGGCACGAGGTCCGGCGCCGGGGCGACGAGGGCCGTACGACAGCCGGTCATGCTCAGGTCTTTCAGCACCCCGATGATCGGCGCGTCCTGAAAGACGGAGCCGTGGCGGCCTTGGCCCTTGTCCCGCATGATCGCCACGGGCTGGTTGATGTGCACGCGGGGGTGTTTGCGCAGCAGGATCTCTTCGATCTTGCTCGGATATCGCAGAAAGAGCAGCGGCTCCGGCGCGACTTGCCGGTCGCGAATCTCGCTGCGGTAGCCCACCACTTTTCCCCCGTGGAGGTACCGCACCACGCAGGGGGTGCCGCTGGCACAATCCAGGGGTCGCCCGTCCCGGTACGGCAGCTCGCTGATCACGAACACCCCTTCTTTCCAGCCCAGGAGCGTCCCGCTGCATTGGAGATCCTCCCGGCTTCCGGAGATCGTGAGTTGCAGCAGCACGCCGACGCTCAGGAGTCCGGTTGTGGAGGCTTCGTCCGTTAACATCTCGGCAATCCTCAACTGAGGACGTCAGGGGTCCCGCCGACATCCGTTATCGGCTGCCTTCTCAGCCCGCTTGAGCGGTCTTGCGCCTTCCGGGGGACAAGGGCAATGTGAACGTCCCTACGCGGCGATTCCGCCCAGGTGCTCGATCGGATCGACGCCGGCCTCGCTCGGGCTCAGCACCAGATTGATCGACTTGGCCGGCTGCTGGTCCTGAGCCGCCAGATCCAGAGCCACCGGGGGCACGAATACCCCGCCCCCCTGGTCTTTAATCAGGAGGACCTTGGGGCTCAGCGGCTGGTCCTGGTGAATCTGGGCCACGACCGCGATCTCGCCCGTATCCAGCCCCACGCAGGAGCCGACCGGATAGACCCCCACGCACTTGATGAACCGTTGGACCATGAGGGGGTCCAGGTGGCCCTTCTGGCCCAGGGTGTAGAGAAACTGCAGCGCCTTATAGGGAGGCATGGCCTTGTGGTAACAGCGGTCGCTGGTGATCGCGTCGTAGACATCCACCACGCTGCTGATCAGGCCGAACTGGGTCAGGTCGTCTTTCTTCCGCCCGTTGGGATAGCCGCTCCCGTCCACCCGTTCGTGATGCTCCAGCGCCGGCCTGACCGCTTCTTCCCGCAGACCGGTCGTGCGGGACAGGATCTCGGCGCCCCGGAGCGCGTGCTGCTTCATGATCTCGAACTCGGATTCATCCAGCCGGGCGGGCTTGTTCAGAATGTTGAGGGGAACCTTCGTCTTGCCGATGTCGTGCAGCAGCGTGCCCACGCCCAGCAGGTGAATCGTGGTGCGGTCCATCTCCAGGCTTCTCCCCATGGCCAGGGCCAGGACGGACGTGTTCACCGAATGGAAGAACGTATATTCATCGAAGCTCTTGAGACGCGAGAGGCTGGTCAGGGCGTCCACGTTGCGGAGCACGCTGTCGGCCAGCCCGTCCACGACCTTGCTCACCGCGTCCATGTTGATCGTCCGCCCCATTCGGACATCCTGCATCGCCCGCTCGACGATGTTCTTGGCGTCCTTGTAGACTTTCTTGGCCGTTTCCAACTCCTCCTCGAAGGAGGTTGGAGCCGCGCTTGAGTCCGGCGAGGGTTCCTGCGTCGGCCGGGCGGCAGGCGCCTCCGGCGACAGGAGGTCGGTGGGCGAGGAGGGCCCGGCCTGGGGGAACCCATCGATGGAGAAACCTTGGGAGGCTTCCTCCGCTTGGTCCTCCAAGTCCAGTCCCTTCTCCGTCTCGATCTCCACGTACTGGACGCCGCTGGCTTTGAGCCGCGCAATCTGCTTCGGCTGCGTGATTTTCATGCGGTGGCGGAAGAAGGGCGTCTCCATCCAGGACATGTCCAGCCCCGCCACGTACATGCCGACCGTGAGCTGTTCCAATGGAATGCGTTTTCTCATGTTGGACTTATACCTGCGCCACAATTCGAAGGATGGTTTGAGCTGCTGTATCGGAGAAAAGAACGGAAGCGGAGCCTGGAACGATCCACGATCATCGCACGTCCCCAGAAGACAACAGAGCCAGGGCCCGGAAGCGGAGTTGCGACACTGCGCACCGGGCAGTCGCAGCCGGCCGGTTTTCCGGCCCAGGGCGCCGCACCGGCTGGCCGCCCTCCTGCATGCCTGTCCTTTTTCGGTGCGATCCGGAAAAACTTGAGCCGGTGAACAGGGCCGACCATCGTGGAAGGGACCGAGGGACATCCAGGGGAAGCTCATTGGAAGACCGAGGCTTATACGCGTCTGCGGGTCAAGTTATGCCGGGCGTTTGCCGATAGCAACGTCAGGCTCTTATGAGTAGAGCCAGGGGTCTGTCTCTGTTCATCTGTTCAATGGACAAGGGCCGCCCCTTATCACGGCCGACGACCATCCGCGATCGGAGACCGTCCGGAAGGCCTGTGCGATGGCTGAAGACCAGGAAGACCAGCAGGAAGACCAGATTGACCGCCGGCACCAGATCGATGAGGCGCGTGACCGTCACGGAGCTCCCATGAACGGCCTCACCGGGGTCTCCGACGCACGAGCCACGACGACCCAACGTGACCGGCACCGCGCGTCACGAAACCTCAGCTACGGATGGCTGTCTACCCTGATCATCGGCCTGGCCCTGTTCACCCTGGTCATGGGAGGCCTCACACTGCACTTCATCGAGGACCACCTGGTCACCAGCAACGGAAACACCCTGGCCCTCGCCGCCGCCGACATCGCAAGCAAACTCGACCGGATCATCTCCGAACGGCACGGCGATCTCGCCATGATGAGCCGGGTCCTGGCGCCCCATGCCGGCGACAGGACATACCTGACGGCTTATCTGACGTGGATGAAGGAGGCCTATCCGATCTATCTCTGGCTGGGGGTGGCGGACCGGCAGGGGCGGATCGTGGCGGCGACGGATTCCGCCACCGTCGGACAGGACGTCAGCAAGACGGTCTGGTTTCAGAAGGTCCGGCAGGAACGCCAGGTCCTGGTGGAAGACCTCTCCCCCTATGAGCTGGCCGGCGGCGTGGACTCCGTTGCCTTCTCGGCGCCGATCATCGGGCCGCAGGGTACGTTCCTGGGAGTGGCCACGGCGCGCATTCAGATTCCGGCGCTGGAGGAGGCCGCGATGCAAACCATCCAGGCCTTCCGGAAGCGGGAGGAACCCCTCGGCACGATCGAGTACCAGTTTCTCACCCACGAAGGCCGCGTCTTCATCGATTCGGACCTGGCGCACAAAGGCAACGTCAACCTCAAACACCTGGGACTCCCGTCGGCCTTGTTGAGCGAAGGCGGCCTCTCAGGCCATGTCCAGGAAACGCACCTGCGCCGGGGCCTGCCGGTCGTGACCGGATACGCCCGGACGCGGGACCATGACGGAGTGGCGGACTTGCGCTGGGGAGTGCTGGTTCGGATGGACCGGAGCGACATCCTCGCCCCGGTCCGGGCAATCCTCTGGAAACTGGGATGGGTCGGGGCCGTCGTGTGCATGCCCTTGTTCGGCCTTCTGCTCTGGGCCAACCGGCGCCTGCGCCACGAATGGACGCGCGCCAGCGAGGAAGCCCGCCGCGCCAGCGAAGCCGAAGCCAAAATCCAAGAGCACGAGGCCCGCACCCGCTTGATCGTGGACCGGGCGCTCGACGCCGTCATCACCCTGGACGGCCAGGGGCGCATCACCGGCTGGAACCTCCAAGCCGAGGTGGTCTTCGGCTGGCCGCAGGAAGACACGATCGGCCGCTCGCTGCTGGACACCATCCTTCCGTCGCCCTGCGGGGAGGCCCTCGACCACACCCTCAAGCACTATTCCGAGTCCAGCGAGGGGCTGGTCCTGAACCGGCGGATCGAGGTGACCGCCCGGCATCGCCACGGGCATGACTTTCCGGTCGAGTTCTCGATCTCTCCGCTCCGCACGCACCAGGAGCTCAGCTTCAGCATTTTCGCGCGCGACATCACCCACCGCAAGCGAGCGGACCAGCGCCTGGCCACGCAGCATGCCGTGACACGCATCCTGGCGGAATCCCCGACCCTGGGCGACGCCGCCCCCAGGATTCTGGCGGCGATCTGCGCGGGCCTGGAATGGGACCTGGGAGCCCTGTGGCTGGTGGATCGATCCAGCCACCTCCTGCGATGCGAGCAGCTGTGGCACACCGCCACCGGCCAGGCGGCCGACTTCGAGTCGGCGACCAGGGGGATGACCTTCGCCTACGACGTGGGACTCCCCGGCCGCGTCTGGGCTTCCGGCCAGCCGGCCTGGATTCCCGACATCGCGCAGGATGCGGACTTTCCCCGGGCACCGGCCGCCTGCCGGGCGGGACTGCACGGGGCCTTTGCCTTCCCCATCCTGCTGGGGCGGGACGTCCTCGGCGTGCTTGAGTTCTTCAACTACGCGATCAAATCGCCCGATGACAACCTGTTCGAAATGCTGGCGGCGATCGGAAGCCAGATCGGCCAGTTCATCGAGCGACGGCAAGCGGAGGACACCCAACGGCGCCTGGTCGCCATCCTGGAAGCCACGACCGACTTCGTCGCGACGGCCGACCGGCAGGGACGCACCCTCTACATCAACCGGGCCGGTCGGAATTTGCTCGGGATCAGGGCCAACGAGGACGTCACCACCACGACCCTGGCCGACTACCATCCTGAGTGGGCCAGCCGGCTGATCATGGCCGAAGGGCTCCCGGCGGCGACCCGCGACGGAGTCTGGAGCGGCGAAACGGTGCTGCTGCGTGACGGGCGCGAGATTCCCGTGTCCCAGGTCATCATCGCCCACAAAACCCCTGAGGGCGAGGTGGCCTATTTCTCCACCATCATGCGGGACTTGACCGACCACAAGCGGGCGGAGCAAGTGCTGCGGGAAAGCCAACTCCGCCTGGAATTGCACAACTGCATCTCGACCGGCGTGACGACCGGCCTGCCGGTGGAACAGATCATCGACATCGCGATCAAACGGCTCAGCGGTTCGTTCCCGTCCCTCTGCGCCGCTTATTGCACGGCCGACGACCGGGGGCTGGCCACCGTTGCCTATGCGCTGGATCGGGAAGGGCTGCCGCACCTCAAGGGTCTCGAAATGGACCTGAGCATCGCTCCGGCCTACCTGCAGGCCTTGCGCCGGCACAAACCGGTCATGGTCGGGGACCTGCCCGACGACGCCTCGCTGCTCCCGGTGACCAGGATCCTGGCCGTACGGGGCGTGCAGGCGCTCCTGGCCGCGCCGGTGCATCATGAGAACCAACTGGCCGGCCTGCTCTGTTTCGCCGCCCCGCAGGCGAGGACCTGGACCCAGCACGAAGTCACCACCCTCACGAGCGCCGCCGAGTCCCTGACGCTCGCGGTCAAGAACGCAAAAGCGGAGCAGGAGCGCCAGCGGGCCGAGGAACAGTTGCGGCACGACGCGCTGCACGACACCCTGACGGGCCTCCCCAACCGGACCCTGTTCATGGACCGCCTCGGCCACGCGCTCGCGCGCATGAAACGCCGCCCGGACTACCTGTACGCCGTGTTGTTCCTGGACCTGGACCGCTTCAAAGTCGTCAACGACAGCCTGGGACACCTCATGGGCGACGAGCTGCTGATCTCGATCAGCCGCCGGCTGCAAGCCTGCCTGCGCGCGGGCGACACGGTCGCACGCCTGGGCGGCGACGAATTCGCGGTGCTGCTGGACGACCTCACGGATTCGGAGCAGGTCCTGGAGGTGAGCGAGCGCATCCAGCAGGCGCTTGCCCAGCCCGTCATGCTCGACGGACACGAAGTGCGCTCCTCGGCCAGCATCGGCATCGCCATGAGCGTCACGGGCTACGACCTGCCCAGCGACGTCCTGCGGGACGCCGACCTCGCCCTCTACCGGGCCAAATCGAAGGGCCGGGCCTGCCACGAAGTCTACGATCAGGCCCTCCACGCCCACGCCGTGACGCTCATGCAGCTCGAGACCGACCTGCAGCGGGCCCTGGAGCGGAAGGAGCTGCTGCTGCACTACCAGCCGATCGTGTCGCTGGCCACCGGCCGGGTGACCGCCTTCGAGGCCCTCGCTCGCTGGCGCCATCCCCAACGCGGCCTCGTGTCCCCCGGGGAGTTCATCCCGGTGGCGGAGGACACGGGATTGATCGTCCCGCTCGGCCAGTGGGCGCTCCGCGAGGCCTGCCGCCAGGTCCGCGCCTGGCGGGAGCGGTTCCCCTCGCAGGCGCACCTGTCCGTCTGCGTGAACCTCTCGGCCAAGCAGTTCGCCCAGCCGGACCTGGTCGAGCAGATCACGGGCATTCTTCACGACACCGGCCTGGAGCCGAGCGCGTTGGGGCTGGAAATCACGGAAAGCGTGATGATGGAGCAGGCCGACCGCGCGACTGCCATGCTGACGCAACTGCGGGCCCGGAACATCCCCCTGCACCTGGACGATTTCGGAACCGGCTACTCCTCCCTGAGTTACCTGCACCGCTTTCCGATCGACCTGTTGAAGATCGACCGCTCCTTCGTCAGCCGGATCGGCGAGGGCGGCCAGAACTCGGAGATCGTCCAAGCCATCGTGAGCCTGGCCCACAACCTCAAGATCGGGGTCATCGCGGAAGGGGTGGAAACCGCCGAGCAACTGGCTTTGCTGAGGGCGCTCGAGTGCGATTTCGGCCAAGGCTATTATTTTGCCCAACCGATGGACAGTCAGGCGGTGGAGGCCCTGCTGGCGGCGGAGGTTCCGTGGCACCAGCTCGTCGGGACGTAAGCCCCCATCCGCCTGACCGCCAAAGGAGCCGGGCTCGCCTGGGTAGACGGCGCCGGTCAGCCCTGACAGGCAGCCAGGGGCACGGGCTCGTCGGCAGGAGGGGTCGTGGTTTCGTCGGGGAAGACCGGGTAACGGGTCGTCCATTCCTCGCGCAGGATGATCTGCTTGGCCAGCCTTGTGCGCCGGTTCACCACGACCGGCCCCTGGAGGTTGGCCGTGATGCGTCGGTAATCCGCCGAGGGAATCGTCAGGATGACGAACACGATCAACTCATCGCCTTCCGCGGCGCGCAACTCGGCGAGTTCCTCCGGCTCCACCGTCACGCGGTAGTCCGGCTTGAAGAGCGTCGGGTCCATGATCACGAAGGCCAGGGTCCCCTCATCCACCGACTGCAGCCACTTGAACGGCACCTCGCGGTCATGGTCCAGGATCACGTATTGGGTTGCGTTCGGGAACCCGATGATGCCCGAGGTAAACGTCAGCTTCACCTCGTCCCTGAATTCGATCTCCCCGAACCGGCTGGTCATGATCTTCATGTCATCCCCTTCAGCTTGTGGGCGTTCCGAGCTGCTCCAGGGCCCCGACCGGAATCAATTCCGCAGAGGCCGCTTTCCTGTTCTCCTCCAGAATCCTGGCGTAGACCTCATCCCGATGAATCTGGATGGTATGCGGAGCATCAATCCCGAGCCGAACCTGCCCGCCCTTCACATCCAGCACCACCACCCGGATGTACCGGTCGATGGTGATCCCTTCCCCTAGTTTCCTCGTCAAGACCAGCATGGTTGCCCTCCTTGGCTTCCCGCCTGACCGTCCTTTGCCTTCCCGCTTGGTATCGAGCGGTCGTCCCGGGCACATGAGCCCTGCGGACCGATCGCGCTTCCCCTCCCCGCGTCATTTCAGGAAGTTGAGCAGGGAGGTCTGGAAAATCTGGTTCGCCACCTGGGCCGTGGCTTGCAGCGCCTGCTGCTGCAAGGTCAGGTCTGAAATGGCCTGGACCATATCCACGTCCTGGTTCTGCGACAAGGCCGTCGTGAGAATGTCGTTCAACTGCCCCAGGCTGGACTTGCTCGTGTCCAGCCGATTCGACAGCGCGCCGATCTCGCCCTGTGCGTTGGAGATCTGCGAGTTGGCGCTGTCGTTGTCCGCATTGCCCTGATCAATGCCTCCCCCGTAGTTCCCCTTCAGCGCCGAGATCAGGCTTTTGATGGACGCGAAGATGTCCGTCGTCTCGCCGGTGAAGACCTGATCTCCCGGCAGGTTGGTCTTGACCGTCTGTCCGTCGGCGACCTCGATGGACTGGAGCCCGGAATTCCCCTGGTACTGGACCCCCGTCTGGATCCGGAACAGGTCGCCGGAGGCCGGAGCCGCAGTCCCGTCCCGAAGGGAGACCTGCAAACCGTTGAAATCCACCGCGGCGCCGGAACGGTACGTCTGATTCGACAGAACCGCCTGCACGGTCTGCGAGACCGTGAACAGATCCCCGTTGCGCGGCCCCGACGCCCCGTCCTGCAAGACGACCCGGAGACCGTCGAAATCAATGTTCGAGCCGGACAGGTAGTTGACATTGCCCGAGTCGCTGTTGAGCGTGGTCGCGGACGCGCCGACGGTCTCGGTCACGGTGACGGGCGTCGAGCCGAGGATCTGCGCGGCGGTGGACCGGTTGTCGCCGAACTTGAGGATGAGGGAATTCGCGTTGCCCGCCGGGTCGTTGATCGTGAACCGGCGGCTCGTGACGGACCCGTAGGCCACCGTGTAGGCCGTCGTATTGGCTCCGTCCCGGCTGGCGTTCAACTGCGTCGCCAGTTCGGTCGCCAACTGCGCACCCGTATAGCTGCCGGGCGTCAACGTGATCGTCCTGTCGGCCCCCGCCCCGCCAGCCGTATCGTTGACGATCAGGGTATTGTTGGAGGAGGTGATGTTGAAGACGTTCGTCGAGAGGGTCGTATCGAGCACGTTGTACTGCTTCGTGACCCCCGCGGCCCC
>CAZKHY010000042.1:5986-24014 GCA_964552455.1 uncultured Nitrospira sp. | reverse complement strand
AGAACTGGACGTCCCGCACCGCTTGCGTATGGCCGCTGAAGGTCCGCACCGATCGGCCGGTGGCGAGGTCCCAGAGCTTGAGGGTCTGATCGCCGCTTCCGGACAGGGCCCAGCGGCCGTCCGGGGAGAACTCCACGTCCGTGATGCCCCAGGTATGGCCGTGGAAGGTCCGCAGCTCACGCCCCGTGGCCATGTCCCAGAGCTTGAGGGTGCGATCCTCGCTGCCGGAAAGAACCCGGCGGCTGTCCGGTGAAAACGTCACGGCCGTGACCACGTGATCATGCCCGCGGAACGTCCACAAGGACCGTCCCGTGGTCACCTCCCACAGACGAAGCGTGCGGTCCCGGCTGCCGGTCAGGGCCCAGCGGCCGTCCGGCGAGAAGGCCACGTCCCGTGCTTCCCGCAACCGCCCGCTGAAAGTCTCCACTTCACGCCCCGTGGCCACGTCCCAGAGCTTGACGGTCTGATCGCCGCTCCCCGAGAGGACCCAGCGGCCGTCCGGCGAGAAGACCACCTCTCGGACCGGTTGGACGTGGCCGCTGAAGGTCCGGACGAGTTTTCCGGTCCCCACGTCCCAGAGCTTGAGGGTCTGGTCTTCGCTCGCGGAGACGATCAACCGCCCGTCGGGTGAGAAGGCCAGGTCCCGAATGGCCCCGGCATGGCCGCTGAACGTCCGCAGCACGCGTCCGGTCTGCACGTCCCAGAGCTTGAGGGTCTGGTCCTCGCTGCTGGAGAGGATCCATTTTCCGTCCGGTGAAAAGACCGCGTCCCGCACCGACTGGGCATGGCCGCGATAGGTCCGTATCAGACGTCCTGTGGCCGCTTCCCAGAGCTTCATCGTCTGGTCGACGCTGGCGGAGACGATCCATTTTCCGTCCGGTGAAAATTCCACGGCGCCGACCCCGCCGGTATGCCCGCTGAAAGTCCGTATCTCCCTGCCGGTCTGCGCGTCCCAGAGCTTGAGGGTCTGGTCGTAGCTCGCCGACAGGACCCACTTGCCGTCCGGGGAGAAGGCCACATCCCAGATGCCCTCGGCATGGCCGGTGAACGTCCGCAGCTCTCCCCCCGTGGCTACGTCCCACAGCTTGAGCGTCCGATCGTAGCTTCCGGACAAGGCCCACTTGCCGTCCGGGGAAAAGGTGACGGACGTCACCGTTTGCGTATGGCCGCTGAAGGTCCGCACCTCGCGTCCCGTGGCCACCTCCCAAAGCTTGACGGTCTGGTCCTCACCGCCGGACAGGGCCCAGCGCCCGTCTGGGGAAAACGCCACGGCCTCGACCCCTCCTGCATGGCCGAGCGGCACAAACACTTCACCGGGTTTGTGGGCTGCGAGGGCTTCGTTCGTGAAGAGAGGGGGCGAGAACGACAGAATCAGTGCGACCACAAGCGCGGCATGACGGAGGGGCATGGAACCAAGGGGGGGCTGGCGGCTGGGGGCGGTAAAGCGGCCACGGCCCTTCCCGGCGGTTCCGGCCGGAGACCGTTGCCAGGACTCTGCCCGCCCGGTTGGCCCGATTGGCTGCTTGATGAACATGGCGCGGTTTATTCGGCGATCAAAACTGGCGACGGAGGAGCATTATACAACGTTTGCCGGCGAAGAACGCGCGCGAGGGTCCGGGCATCCTGGTCGGCAACGCCGCCACGGTGGCATCCCGGCCAGGCCCATCCCCGCAGGCGATCGAGAAAACAAGAAATCGTTCCCCGGCGCCGTTAGTCCAGTCGGGAGAGGGCGCGCTTGTAGGATTGCTTGAGGTCGTCGAGCGCGTTCTTCAGGCCGGACTTCAAATCGCCCCAGGCCTCCGCGCTGGCGGATTTCAGTTCCTCCAGCTTCTTGCCGGCCGCCTCTTTCTGCTTTTCCAGCTCGCGGATCTTCTTCCGCGTCTCGGCCTTGGCTTTCTCCGACGCTTTGCCGACCTTCCCCTTGAGCTGATCGATCTTGGCCTGCATCTCATCCAACTCGGCTTGCGCCTTTTTGTAAAAGGCTTCCTTCTGCTGAGCCGTATATTCCTTGGTCGTCTCGATGGCCTCTTGGGACTCCTTCTTGACATCCTCTGCGGTGATCTTGCCCGTGAGGTCCGCCGCCTGCCCGTGCCGACTGCCCTCCAGGCCGAGCGACAAGGCCGAGAGCAGCAGGACGAGCCAGACCTGGTTCATCCTGCGCCAGCCCCCGTTCAATTCATGGTGCCCGGATGCAAGAGCGTTTCTTGTCATGTGCCCTCCCGTTCGAACGCCGGTCTGCCCGGCTGCGTTCAACCCGTCAGTTCAACTTGGGTCGGCGGCGTCCTTTTTCGAGCGCCCAGGGTCCCTCCAGGAGAAAGTCCACGAAGTCCCTGGCCCCGTTGCAGGCCCGTTCGAGGTTCTGATGGTCTTTCTTGTAGACCCCTCGGTCAATCAAGGCCAGCCGGAATTCCTTCAGCGCGGTCTCCAGGACTTTTCTCATGGGCGCCTCGCCGGGCGGGGCGAGGCGAAATTTGCCCTTGCCTTGGTTGACGCTGTCCATGGACTTCACCTCGGGCTTCACCTCATCGGAGCATTCGCCGCAACCAGCCTGGCGCCTCAGGCTCTTTTGATGGCCCCGACCAGGGCCAGCAACACCATGGCTCCCACCACGGCCATAACCAAGGAAGCGGCAAATCCGTAGGCGGCGAACCCCAGCACGTTGAACAGAAATCCTCCCACGAGCGCGCCGAGGACGCCGACAACGAGGTTGCCCACCAGACCGAAGCCTTTGCCCTTCATGATCTTGCCGGCCACCCAGCCGGCAATGAGCCCGATCGCCAGGAAATAGAGCCAATCCAGCATGGGATGCCCTCCTTCCTTGTCTAGGCACGGTGGAACAAACCTCTCCTCTTCTCCTCCAGACGGCTGTCCCGCTGCCGACACCGTTCCAGGCTTACTTTTGAAACATTCTGCCGAGCCACGAAGGGAGGTAGATCAAGTCTCCCCAGCGGGCACACTGTTCCAGGTGCGGACTCCGTTCAAATCGCTCGTCCAGCAGCCGCCAGGCCACGATACGGTTTCGAGACAAGATGCTGCGTGTGTGCCGGAAACAACACCAGACCCAGAGGCCGCCCCCGATCGCCGCCCGGTAGATTTCGATTTTTTCTTCCTCTTCGTCGTCCTCTTCATTGCGGTATTTGATCCACAGGCGTTGCCGTTCCCGGGCCGCCTTCTTGGCGATGCGATAGGGCAAGGGCTCCGTCGTGGGAACGGTCATGACCGGCTTGGCCGCAGGCGGTAGGGTTTTCTTGACGATGGCCGGCTTGGACGCAGCGGGTTTGGGGGAAACCGGTTTCATGGTCTGTGGCCGGGGGCTGGCCGGTTGCGGGCCGACCGGTCTGGAGTTGGGCATGGCCGGCGAGGCAAGGGGGTGAGCCTCCTGTGGAGCGGCCTGTTTGGGAGGCAGGGTCTTCAGCCGCGAGGTGAGCGACCCCAGCGCTTGACGGATGGAGTCGGCATAGTAGTCCAACCACAATCGCAGGAGCGAACCCCGCTGAAACATGCTCCCCAGGTAAAAGAAGAGCACATAGATGAGAAGGAGGCCGAGCGGGATGATGACGAACCAGACCCACTGTTCCATAGGCCGTTATCCCTTGATGTTCCCGATCGGGCGCAGCTCCGCCACTTTCTTGGTGATCCCGGCCCGGTCTACGGTCTCCACCACGTCGGAAATGTTCTTGTAGGCAAAGCCGGCTTCCTCGGCCAGACCGGACATCGAGACGGCCTTCACGATGATCCCGCGCTGTGCCATCTGTTGTTTCAGCTGTTCGCCGCGCACCGACCGTTTGGCCTGGGCGCGCGACATGGTCCGTCCCGAGCCGTGCATCGTGGACCCGAAGGTCTCGCGCATGGCCCGGTCGGTTCCGACCAGCAGATAGGAGCCGGTTTCCATGGACCCGCCGCAGATCACCGGCTGGCCGGTCTCCCGATAGAGGTCCGGCAGTTCGGGACGGCCGGGCCCGAAGGCTCTCGTGGAGCCCTTCCGGTGGACGACGAGATCCCCTTCCTCGTACCGCTCCACCTTGGCGATGTTGTGGGCGACGTCGTAGACGATCTCCATCCCGATCGCTTCGGCGGGTTTGCCGAAGACGCTCGCAAAAGCCTCCCGGATCTGGTGCGTGATCACCTGCCGGTTGGCGAAGGCGCTGTTGGCGGCGCAGTTCATCGCGGCGAAGTAATCCTGTCCTTCCGGAGACCGAAACGGCGCGCAGGCCAGTTGCTGATCCTTCACGGCGATGCCGTAACGCTTCATGGCTTTCTCGAAGACCTTGAGATAGTCGCTGGCGACCTGATGCCCGAAGCCGCGCGATCCGCAGTGCACCATGACCACGATCTGGTCCCGGCCCGTAATGCCGAGTTTCGCCGCGATCGCGGGGTCGAAGATGCGGTCGTTCGAGGCGACCTGGACCTCCAGATAGTGATTCCCGGACCCCAGGGTGCCGAGCTGGTTGATGCCGCGCTGCACGGCCTGGTTGCTGATCTTCGAGGGATCGGATCCTGGAATGCAGCCCCGCTCTTCGATCCGCTCCAGATCCTGACGCCAGCCGTACCCCCGTTCGATGCACCACCGGGCGCCCTTCCGCAGCATGTCGTCGAACTCCTGGCGGTTCATCCGTACAAACCCTTTCGATCCGACCCCGGCCGGCACCTTGCGGAAGAGCTCGGTCATCAACTCATCCAGCCGAGGCTTGACGTCGGCCAGGGTCAGGTCGGTTCTGATCAGCCTCATGCCGCAGTTGATGTCGTATCCGACCCCGCCGGGCGAGATCACCCCTTCCTGGGGATCGAACGCCGCGACCCCGCCGATGGGGAAGCCGTAGCCCCAGTGCCCGTCCGGCATGCAGAGGGCGTAGCGTCTGATGCCGGGCAGGCAGGCCACGTTCGTCACTTGCTCGAAGACCCCGCTGTCCATGGCGGTCAGGATCAGTTCGGTCGCGTAGATCCTGGCCGGGACCAGCATGCCCGGCTTCGCGGAGACCGGGATTTCCCAGACCTCGTCCGTAATGCGGTTGACGGTCATGTCGGTGTGGAGTTTCATATGTCCAGCACGACCCGTGCGATCCACCGGCTCCCTTCTTGCCTGACGTCGTAGAGGTGTTTGGTGACGGCCTTCACGTCGGCCCGCAGCTCGTGACGGGCCTGGTCGATCGGCTCGCCGCGCAAGGTGCCCCCGAGCGTCCAGGCTCCGGAAGACGGATCCTGCGACAGGGTCGCCGTGGCTCCTTGGAACAGCATCCCTTCGGCGTCCTTCAGGTAGACGATGTCGGAGAGCCAGTCGAACAACAAAGATGGAAGGTCGGGGGCCTGGCGCTCGATGGTCTTGCGCCAGCGCGGCGACACTGTCGAGGGGTTGACCATGGTCTCGATCACCGCCAGCGCCGCGGCTTCAAACAGTTCAGACGGAGTCTCCCCCCTGGCTTCGAAAGCCGCGTCGGCCAAGGCCACGTCCTCAAGAAATTTGAATGGTGCCATGAAGCTTCTTTACGAGGCCTTGGCCCGTCGTCGCGCCGCAGCAAAAATCGACCGGATCTGGGCGATGCCGTTCATGGGCGGAGCCAGAGGGTTCGGCACCTTCCCCTTCAGGAGCATGTTCACGCCCAGCGGGAGCACGTGCAGGAGCCGTTTCAGGCTGGCCCCGACGACCTTCAAGGGCATGACGGCCTCGTTGAGCCGTCCCTCATGCCGGATGAGCTGGACGAAGCCGATGATGTGGCGGGCCCCGCCGGTTGACACGAGCCCCGCCTGAATCGCCGCGCGGCGCAAGCGGATGACGGCTTCCATCGGCTTGACGTCTTTGGGGCAGACCTCGACGCAGAAGTTGCACCTGGTGCAGTCCCAGATTCCATGGTCCTTTTCCAAGGTCGTCAGGCGCATCCGTTTTGCCGGCTGGGGCTCCCGAGGGTCCGCCACAAACCGGTCCGCCTTGGCCAGGGCCGCCGGTCCCAGAAAATTCCGCGACACCTCATGCACGGTGCAGGCCGCCACGCAGGCCCCGCACATGATGCAGGCATCCACGTTGTGGAACTGGTAGCTGTCCGGCAGGAGCGTCATCTGGCCGGACGGATGAGCGGAGCTCTCCTGGTGGGGCGCCGACAGCCAGGGGGCGACCTCCCGGATCTTGCCCCAGAAGGACGACATATCCACCACCAGGTCCTTCACGACCGGCAGGTTGCGCAGAGGGGCGACCGTGATCCGCCCGTGCCGCTCCAGTTCCTTGCGGACCGACGTGCGGCAAGCCAGTTTCTCCCCCCCGTTGATCTCCATGGCGCAGGAGCCGCAGATGGCGGACCGGCAGGAATAGCGGAGGGCCAGCGATCCGTCCTGCTCGTTCTTGATCCGGATCAGAGCTTCCAGGATGGTCATGCCGCGGCTGACTTCGAGCCGGTAGTCCTCCTCGTGCGGCTGGACGTCCGTCGCGGGGTTGAAACGCCGGAGGGTGAAGGTCAGGCGCATAGGTCACGTGACCAAGTGGACAAGCTTCAGGATCTGCGCGGGAGAGTTCTCTTGTCAGCTTGTCTCTTGTTTGCTTGTCAGCTGTCCAACTCGAACGTCTTGGGGAAATTCGTGAGATTCCGGCAGCCGTCACGGGTGACCAGGACCATGTCCTCGATGCGGACCGCTCCCAGGCCCGGGTAGTAGAGCCCCGGCTCGACCGTGACGATGTGGCCCTCCTGCAAGGGCGAGCCGGTGCGGCTGATCCGGGGCGGCTCGTGGATATCCAGCCCGACGCCGTGGCCGGTCCCGTGAAAATACCCCTGCATCCGTCCGTTCACGAGCCCCGTCTTGTATCCGGCCGCCTCGAAGCGCTCGCAGATCCCTTGGTGGATCTTGGCCCCGTCGGCGCCGTCGCGGATCTTGGTGATGGCTTCTTCCTGCGCGTCCTTGACGGCCTGGTACAGCTTTTTCAGTTCCGGCGAAGGGGCGCCGCGAACCACCGTCCGGGACATGTCGGCAAAATAGCGGGACCGGCTGGAGCGTGGAAACACGTCGAAGATGATGCTGCGATCGGCCGGCAGCGGGCCGCTCCCTTCCTGGTGGGGATCGCAGGCCTGCTCTCCTCCCGCCACGATCGTGTGCTGCCCCACGCAATCCCGTTCCATCAGCGCCACGTTGATCAGCTTCTTGATCCGCTCCGACGTCAGCGGCTCCCCATCCAGCCAGAGCACCCCCGCGCGCGGAGTAGCCGCGCGCAAGGCCGCGTGGGCGGCGGCGACGGCCTCTTCGGTCGCCCGCTGGGTGGCTTCGATGTGGCGGACTTCTTCGTCGGTCTTGATCATGCGCCGCTCGAAGAACGGCTCCTTTTTCGTGTCCAGTTGATAGCCCAGCTCGTGGAGTCGAGCCGCATGGGCATAGGGGAAGTTGCCCGGCACGAGCAGCCGCGTGACTCCATGCTCCTGCAGGATCGCGTGGACGACCTCGATCGCTCCCGGATCCTTGGCTCCCTGTGCGCGCAACCGGCGTTCGATTTCGGAGTAGGACAGGACCCGGTCGACCGTCGCCTGGCTCCGCGCCCGATCCAGCTCCAGGTCGCTCATGACCATCATCCGCTCCCCCTTGGCCTCGAGAAGGATAAAGGGGTCGGGAGCCATGAATCGGCTGGCGTAGTAGAGGTTGGAGTCCGATTCGCTGGCCGCAATCATGAGCGTGGCCCGCTCGACCGTCATGCGCGAATCTCCTGGCTGACCGCCGCGAGGGCCCATCCACGCGCGGCTTGTTGACGTGTTGAAGGAAAACGCGTAGCTGACCGGATGCTAGCACGGGGTGGCATGGGGGTCAAGGTAAGGCCTAAAGAGAGGTGGCCCAGACCGCCCTTCGTGCTCGCGCAACGCGCGGCCTCGGAAGGCCCTCGTTGGACACGCGCAGTCAAGACGGTCTGGACCACCTCTCTGGAGAAAACATAGTTAGGAGGAAAGATTACGGTGTGGCCGGCGCCGCGGCATCGGGGCGATCCGGTTCCGGGGCCTTGCCGGGCTCCGGATGGCTGTCCGTGCCCGGGGCAGCGGGCGATTCATCGCTGGGCGCGATCAGCTCTTTCGGCAGCGTGACCGTGTTTTTCAGCAAGTCGAAGGCCGTGTGGGCCAGCCCTTTCATCCCCGTGGCGAGCGACTGCAACGGCATGTACGAGACCTGCGGGTCCTTGATCGGCCCCTTGACCTCGAAGAGCGCCGTCACGATGGCCCGGTGTTCTCCGGCGAACAGTTTGCCGAACAGCGGGATGCTCTTGAGCAGTTGAGAATAGGACCCCAGCGGGCTCGCGGCCATCACGGCGTTCAGGTGATCGCGCGTCAGGTCATAGCTGCCGGCGCCGGTGATCTTGAGGATCGGGCTGTCCACCAGAAAATCTTCCGTCGTCACCAGCCCGTTGACGACCGACAGGGTGGCGGAGGTCTTGTCGAACGGCATGCCGTCCTTCGTCAAGTCCACCTTCCCCTGCAGCAGGGTCGGGAGGTTCAGAATCGTCAGGATCTTCGGGACGACCGTGCCTTTGTGGATCCGTCCGTGCGAGACGAGCAGCGAGAGCTTCCCGTTGAGGCTGTGCAGGACCCCCTGCGGATCGCGGCCGTTGCCTTGCAGCGTTCCGGTGGCCGCCAGCTCGCCCGTCACCATCCGCTGCTCGTCTCCGACGACCTGCAGGAACTTTTCATAGCGGATCCCGGCGATCCGGAACGAGGCCTGCACGTCGGCCGGCTTCAGCTTCGGCAGACGGACCTTCAGACGCCCGTCGAGGGCGCCGCCGTCGGCCTCGCCGACCAGGTTGTCCAGCGCCACCGTTCCGTCCCGGATGCTGACCTGCGCGGAGAGATCGCGAACGGCCAGCGACTTGTAGAGGCCGCGATCGACGTTGACCGTGGCGGCCACGCGGGCGGTCGCGGCCAGGTCCTCCAGGAAGTCGCGCACGGGCGAGCGGTCGCCCTTGGGAATCAGGAGGTCGATGTCGAGCTGGGAGGAGAATATTTTCACGGTCACGGCCGGCGTCTTGTCCCAGTTTCTGATCGAACCGGACAGGCTCGCGTCGCTGTCCTTGATCTTGAAGGCCAGGCGTTTGACGTCGGCCCCGCCCCGCACCAGTTGCAGGCGCAGATAGATGTCGGACACCGGCGCCTCCAGCTCCTTCGCGGTCAGGCGCCCATCCGTGAGGGCGACCCAGCCGGTGTACTGCCAGGCTTTCCAGTTCGTGCCCCTTCCCTTGATGTCCAGCGTGAGCTCGAGCGTGCCTGCGTTCAGGCCCCCCGGGGAGATGCCTTGGGGCAGGCCGGCCAGGGCGACAGGCCCGGCCGCGACCGACGCATCGACGGCGAACTTCCCGCCGAGCCGCAGGGTGCCCTTCCCCGTCAGGCGCAACGGGGGCAGGTGCAGCTCAAACCGCTCCACGGCCAGTTGCTGGTTGCGTGCGAGCCGGGCCTCGAATCTCAATGAGGCGGGGGATCCAGCCGGCTTCCGCATCGATTCGGAGACATGCAGCGCGGCATCCTTGAGCTCGACCTCGGCTTTGACCAACGGGGTGGCCATCGGTCCGGACAGCTCCACGATCGCCCCGACGACCCCCTGCAGCGCCTTCTCGGGAAGCTTGACGGCCGGAAAGGCTTTCACCATCTGGGACGCTTCCGCACTGGCCCTCAGCCGAAAGTCCCTGAAGCGGGGTTCTCCCTCGATGACGATGGCGCCGTGGAGTTCGAGCCGGCTTTCCCCCAGTCGGCCGCTCACGCCTTCCAATTCGACGACCGTGGGCGAGAACATGAACCGGCCGTTCATGCCCGCAACCGGATCGTGCACGAGGGGGCTGCGGAACCCGATGTTTTCGGCGACCGCCTCGCCGCTGACGAACTTGAGCTCGCTCTGTCCGCCGACGGATCCGGCCAGCCGAAAGGTGACGGCGGCCTTGCCTTGCACATCCCGCAGGTCGCTCAGCGACTTGGCCAGCTTGCCGGGGCCGACCATGCTGACCAGCATGGAAGCCAGGTCCGGCGCCGACATGCCTCCGGCCACCTCCAGGTCCAGCCAGGGGCCTGCCTCAAGAAAGGACACGGTCGCTTTGCCCCCGGTGACCGCAATGGCGCCATACTGTCCGGAGATCTCCGTGATCCGGATGCGGTCGGACTCCACGGAAACGGTTCCGGAGAGATTCTCGACCGGTGTGCGGTCGCTCCCGACCAGCGCATGGCCCTGCCGCAGGCGGAATTCCCCCGTCAGGGATGCGTGGAGCTCCGGTTGGGTCGTGCCGGTAAGCGAAGCCGAGACGACCTCGACGGTTCCGGAAATTTCCCGATCCGCCATGACGGACGGCAGTTGCGGGTGCACCCACTCGGCCGGAAACCGGTCAAGCAGTTCGTCCAGTTGGACCGGGGACGAGGAGAACGTGAGCGAGAACGTGGGCTGGACCGTCATCAGACCGGAAAGCCCGGCCTGTCCTCTGAGGGACAGGTGCCCGACGTCGAGGGCCATTTCGGACAGCACGAGGTCGTACCCGTTGACGCCGGGGGTCAGATGGATCGCGCCCCGGAGGTTGGCGGCGCCGGAGACCCGCTGCGGAACCGGCCTGGGTCCGAAGAAATCCGTCGCCTGTCGGATGTCCACGTTCAGGGCTTCGGCCTGGCCTTGGAATTGGACGGCGGGCCTCGGTCCTTCCAGGCTGATCGAGGCGGACCGGGCTGGCGGTTCGAAGTGGGTCAGTTTTCCGGAGAGGGAGAGGGAGGAGACTCCGTGCTCGGCCGGCATGGTGGCGGCGAGCCGCAGGTCCACGAGGAACTCCTTTTTCCCGGTCAGCATGGTGGCGTCCAGGGCGTGCAGGCGGAGGGACCTGGCCCCGTCCGGACGGAACTCATCCACCAGCGAGAGCTCCCCTCCGACCAGCGTCGTTTCCTGGATCAGGAGGATCAGGCCGAGCGGATGGCCCCCCGCCTCCGTCACACCGCCTTCCTTCCCTGTAGCCAGAAAGTTCCAATGGCCGGCGGGATCACGCCGCAGCTCCAGTTGCGGCTGGTCGACGTGCAGCCGTTTCACGACCACGCGCAGGCGCCAGAGCGGCGTGGAACGCAGGACCAGCTCGACCCGCTTGGCCTTGAAGAACGCCCGGGACGGGTCGAGCTCGCGGATGACCACGTCGGACAGGTCGAGCCGGATGCGGGGGAACAGGCTGAGGCGGGCCTCGCCGACTTCTATCTTCCGGCCGAGCTGCTGCTCGACTTGCTGGAGCAAGTAGCCTTTGACGGCTTCGGGATCGTACAGGAACGAAACGAGCGCAACGATGACGAGCAGGATGGCCAGAAAGCCGAGCAGCAACGGCCTGGGACGAACCCTCACTCATCCTCCAACCGGGGCCTGCCCCGATCGCCGGCGCAGGAAGGGACATGCAGGCCCGTCGAGTCGATCGACAGGGAACGCTATCTTACCGAATCACCGTGGCGAAATCCAGACGAGGAACAAGGGGCTTGACAGGACCGGTGGGGCGGACTACAAGCCCCGGTGACACTCGATCCTCCCTGTCCGTCGTGCAGCGGAGAACACACAAGGAATGTCCGATGCCGTTCCGACCCGCACTCGCTGGGTTATTCTGACCCTCCTCCTGGCGATCAGCGTCATCACCTACATCGATCGCGTCAACATTTCGGTGACGGCCCGGCAGATGATGCCGGCTCTGGGGCTCACCGACTTGCAGATGGGGGAGGTCTTCTCCGCCTTCGTGCTCGGCTACGCCCTCTGCCAGATCCCGGGCGGATGGCTGGGCGATCGCTGGGGGCCTCGAACAGTGCTGACCTTGGCGGTGGTCTGGTGGTCCATCTTCACCGCGCTGACGGCGGTCGCCGCCTCGTTGCCGACCGCCGAGCTGCTGGGCCTGCTGGGGTCGCTGATGCTGGTCCGGTTTCTGATCGGCGCGGGCGAAGCGGCGGCCCTGCCGAATTTCAACCGCGCGATCGCCAACTGGCTGGCGCCCGGTGAGCGAGGGCTCGGCATCGGCGTCACGATCGGGGGCCTTGGCCTCGGCTCCGCGCTCACGCCCCCCCTCACCGCCTGGCTCATGGTGAACTTCGGCTGGCAGGCCCCGTTTTACGCCGCCGGTCTGCTGGGCCTGCTGATCGCCGGGGTCTGGTACTGGTACGCGACGGACCGGCCGGCCCAGCATCCTCGTGTGAACGATGCCGAAGCAACGCTCATCGAAGGTCCGCGGACGGCTGACCGGCCCGCCGTCATTCCTCCGGTCCCCTGGCGTCTGTTTGCGCGGACCCCGACCATCTGGTGGCTCGTATTGAGCTATGGTTGCCTCGGCTACGTGGCGTATATTTATCTCTCCTGGTTCTACCTCTATCTGGTCAACGTGCGGGGCTTCGGCCTGCTTCGCGGGGCCCTGTTTGCCGCCGCTCCCTTTGTCGCGGTGACCGTCTTTTGCCCCCTCGGCGGATGGGTGACGGATCGGCTGGTGGCCAGGCTGGGGATCAACCGGGGGCGGGCTTACGTCGGGGCCGGCGGGATGGGGCTGGCGGGCCTGTCGATCCTCTTGGGTGCCTTCGTGGAGTCACCCTTGCTGGCCCTTGGACTCCTCTCGCTCGGAGCCGGCTGGCTCTATTTTACGGTCGGCGCCTATTGGTCCTCGACCGTGGACCTCTCGAAGCCTCATGCCGGCACCCTGTCCGGGATCATGAATACCGGCGCGAACATCGGGGGCACCCTTTCCCCCACGGTCACCCCCTGGCTGGCGGACCAGATGGGCTGGGCCGCTGCGTTGGGCATCGCCGCCGCGATCGCCTTGCTCGGCGGGCTCCTCTGGTTGGGAATCAAGCCGGGCGACGGGTTCCATGGCCGTGAGGCGTGAAGCGTCCTCCGTGAAGCGTATCTCGCAAACGACAAACGACGCTTCACGAGAGACGAGATACGATGAAAAGAGCCTCTTGCGAAGTGCGCGTCCCTGCTGCTAGATTGCGTCCATGGCTACGATGGAGTTTCAGAAGAAAAACCCCCGGGCGGTCATCTCGACCAAGTTCGGGGACATGCTGGTCAAGTTTTATCCGGAGGACGCCCCGCGCCACGTGGACAACTTCATTACGCTGGCGAAGATGGGTTTTTACAACGGGCTGAAATTCCATCGCGTCATTCCCGGGTTCATGATTCAAGGCGGCGACCCCTTGAGCAAGAATCCAGATCGGACCCTGCACGGGACCGGCGGACCAGGCTACTGGCTGAACCCTGAACCCAACGACCGCCCCCACAAGCGGGGAGTCCTCTCGACGGCCAAGATGCCGCGTGAAAGCAACAGCACAAGGGACTTCAACGACAACGGCTCGCAGTTCTTCATCTGCGCGGTGGACTGCAGCGGCCTGGATCGGCGCTACACGGTGTTCGGGGAGGTCTACCGGGGCCTGGAGGTCATCGACAAGATCGTCAACCTGCCGCGGGACGAGCGGGACAACCCGCTCGAGCCGATCGAGATGACGGTCACGGTCAAAGAGTAGAGCAGATGGCTGATAGCTTATAGCTGATGGCAAGAGAACGTCTCAGAGCCCTCCTACCATAAGACCGTACGTCATCCGAGTCGTTGAAGAACGCGTACTGCCTTCGATAAACTGCCCCAGCCCGTCATTCAATTCCGTATAGAACTTGGCCATACAGAAGGATCTCCAAGGAACACACGGCCTAATCTTTGGTGGCACTTCAAGCGCGCTACGTCCGGCCCAGCGGTGGATTTAGTGTCGCCGCGTTTGGACTGAGAGAAGAAAAGAGATAGCTGCCAACTGCGGAGATAAAGTCCCATATATCACCGGATTGCTTGCCCAGTTGCTGTATTCGCTGTGCAGCCGCATTAGCCCATACCCGCTTGTTAGACTTTGCCCCGTCCACATGATGGTTCGCAAGCCACTCCTCTAATTCACCAACTGGTACCAAGAAGAGCCCTCGCTCACTAAGCTGTGTGAGAAAGCAATCGATTTCTTGGCCAAGTTTTCCTGGATATGCCGCAACGCCACCTTTCTTCAGTCGCCGCGTCCTGTCGATATCATTTGTCAGTTGGCCAAGACGGCGCTTGATCTCGATGTCGTTGCCTTTGTTCCAGTCCATAGGGGAACTGCTGATAGAAGCTAGCGTATTTGCCACATCCTGAGCTGAGACTGCAGGTGGCAGGCTGCGAATCTTTTCCGAAATGTCATTGCACGTGCTGACCAAGGTATCTCTAACAGGTATCTCATCGACTAGGGCTTGAAGAACCTGTGTCATCCGTTCGCAATCCACAAGCATGTCAAGGTCTGCAATGACGGCTATGGGGATCTTCAACGTTCGATAGAGACGACAAGTGTCAGCTATGCCACCCGTTCCCCCGACTGTGGAGAAATGAAGGTCGGTCCTGAACTTATCCTGGAGAGTTTCCCATGCGGCCTGGTATACAAGCCGGTCCCCATCCGCTTCAACAATGATGACAGCCTGGGCGAAAATCCCATCAAGCACAGTTTCTGCTCTAAGTGTTGGACGCGATAACGCCTCGGCGAGCCTCTCTGCTGGCACCAGATGTGCCGAAAATGAGCGGTCTTGACGGGTTAGTCGGACGATTTGTACCTGGGATGAGGTTTGAATGATTCCGCGAAGTAAGTGGCTACTGTGAGTGGCAACAAATGTGGCCGTGTCAGTGCTGGACCCAAATCGCCCAATGAAGCGTCCTAAATTGTATGCCTGTGGCGGATGAAGGCACAACTCAGGCTCGTCAATGAGGCAGACTGGCCGCTGCCCGAGTAACAATGAAACGCAGGTTGCCACATACGACTTCATCCCATCGCCCTCTGTCTCGATAGACCTGTATTCCAACATCTTCCTGTGTGAGTGGCGATCCTCAGCTGTCGGGAAAGAGCCGTCGTCGCTGACCTTCAAGCAAATCATGTTTCCCCTCGAAATATCGGGCCAGACAGCGCGACCGAAAGAGCCAATTATTTCTTCAAGCAGAAGCGTTCGCGCCTTGTCGTCCAAGTATAGCGCATGCAAATCGTGCTGGGGTGGCTGAGCGTCAAAGTCGATTACGCCAGTTGAAGCCAGAAAAGTCAGACGGCGATCGAGGAAGAGAGCAGTAACTAACAAGCGTCCAAAATAATTTAGGAACTCACTTTGCCGGCGAGAGGAGCTCAATGACTCCGGCGAGAAGGAACTGTACCATTGGTGAGCCTGATTGGATTGAATTTGACTGACGGCCTGTCCAGTCCCCAGGTATATTGTGCGCGGTCGAAGAAGTTTGTTCCCCGCATCGTCTGTCACAGTATCGAAATACCCTTCATCTTCGAGGCATTTGATGAATGGTTCGAACGGCGGTTTCTGAATGTCGATCTCTCGTGCAACAACTAGTTTTCGCGGTTCGCCAATCAATCGTCTATGGATATCCTGGAGCAACTGGCTCTTCCCTGAAGAGTTCGGACCAACAAGCATGATAAGGCCAGAGCATTGGAGGGCACCTAACCCGGGTAGGACCACACGATGGAGCGGTTTAAAATCTGTGAGCCGTTTCATGGATCAGATCTCTATCTGGAAAAATATTGCCTATTAAGCAGACTGCTCGGTCTATCTCCGCTTTAGTTCTCGTTACACCGCGAGTTTGGCCACACGCAGTTGTTTGCGATGCTGCTCGGCGTGCCGCAGGTCGTACTGGGTCTGTTGAATCAACGGCGTCCTCGCCGGTCGGTTGATCAGGCTGAGGTGCGAAGAGGCGTCAGTTGAGCGATCTCTGTTGCCTTCTCCCCTCGCATGGCATGCCAGAGGTCCCAGTCCAACTGCAAGCCGAGCCAGAAGTCGGCCGACATCCCCAAGACTCTTGCCAACCGAAGGGCCGTGTCCGACGTGACGGCCCGTTTCCCGCGAATGATCTCGTTGAGCCTGGGGAAGGAAATGCCCAGGCGGGCTGCCAGTTCCGATTGCGTAATGGCCAGCGGCTTGACGAATTCCTCCAGCAGCATCTCGCCGGGACGTGTGGGAGGGCGTTGACGAGGCAGCCGGCGACCGACCAGTGATTGCGAATGTCCACGACGGCCTACCGTGGCGCGACGTTTAGTGGTAGTCGGCAATCTCAACTTCGTAGGCATCTCCAGCCTCCCATCGAAAGCACACCCGATATTGATCGTTGATCCGAATGCTGTGTTGTCCGCTTCGGTCACCTCTCAGCCGTTCCAGGCGATTTCCCGGTGGAACGGCAAGCTCGGCGAGGTCTCTGACGCGATGGACTTGATCAAGCTTCCTTCGGGCAACCTGCCACAGGCTCCGGGGGCAGGCTTTTCTAGCAACGGGGCTGTCGGCGCCGTCAAAAATGTTCTCGGTGCCTCGATCCCGGAAGGAGCGTATCACGGGCTATATTATAACGTTGTCCGTGATAGCCATCAACTTCGGCTGCTCAGGCGAGGCTTCTGCCCAATACGAGATGGGGTTGGTTCGGGGCAGGCGTTGCGACGCTTCGCGAGAGACGAGCGATGATTTGCGGCTTACTGGACGATTGGTTCTTCTATCAGCTATCAGCCATACGCCATCAGCTCTTTGAGCTAAAAGAACGCCATGGAGGCGTATGTCACCGTGGAATTGTACTGATCCGTGATCCCTCGGTCGTAGCGTAAGACCTGACCTTTTTCCGCCTGGATCAACTTTAACAACGTGTAGATCGTCGCGAAGCCGGAGATGCGCCGGCCGTCCCCTTCCTTCTGGATGAACTGGGCGAACGCATCGGGCTTGAGCTCCTCCACGTGCTTCAGCATTTCCAGGTCGGTCTGCATGCACTTGTGGAAGGAGAAGTCCGTCGGCGGCGACGGGTCCCCGTAGCGCATGCCAAGGTGGGCCAGTTCCGCGCTGCCGATCAGGCAGTAGTCACGTCCCGACTCGGTCAGGGCCTGCTTCAGGAGCCCGATAAACGTCTCGACTTCTTGCGCCAGCCCGTGCAGCTCCGGGTCCACCAGGCAAGCGGCGGGGAAGGAGCAGAGCACCGGCAAGATGGTAGACGGCGGTTTGCCGGCCATGGCGTGCTGCAGGAACGGAAGCTGGAACTCGATCGTATGCTCGTTCCGGTGGCCGAGGTCTTCTTCGAAGAACGGCTCCCCGCCCAGCTTCCGGATTCGGGCGATCAGGTCCCGATCCACCGGCACGAGGCCGAGTGGAGTCTCAAAGTCCTTGTCGGTGACGGCAAACGGGTGAGTGAGGCCGGCCGTGCTGGTTCCCAGGATGACGAACAGGCCGGGCGCCTCCGTCTCTTGCAGCTCCTTGTAGGCCCAGGCGTAGATCGGTCCCGCCTGCCGGAGCTCATAGTGAGGGGCCACCAGGCCCTTGATCTTCTTGCCCTTGTTCTCGGAAGGCTTGAAATCCGGCCCTTCCTTGGACGTGAAAAACCCTTCAAGTTGTGCTTTGAGTTTTGTTCCTTCATCCTCGTAACTCTTGCCCGAAAACCTGGCAGGCCTGACCGGAGCATTCCGATAGTCCGCCTGGGCGGCGCGCTTGGCCGCCTCGACCTTCTCCCCTTCCAGGAACAGCTTGGCGTCCAAGTCCGTCACCAGCTTAGTCAGCCGGTCCGGCATGAGGAACTCGCCGAAGCGCTTGAGGTAGACGGCGCCGATCTGCTCGAGGGAATGGTCCCCGTCGAAGTGCTGGATGATGAAAAAGTAGTGGACCGGGAGCACCAGCTTCTCCTGGCTGAGCCCCGTCGGGTCCCAGAGGACGACGTATTGTTCTTCCTTGTCCTTGATGGGGGAGAACTGGAGGTTCCGGAGAGTCGGGAATTGTTTCGGATCTTTGGCCGACAGGACCATCTTCAGCGCCTATCCTTAGTTCAGTGGAAGTTGTATGGTAACTGAGGCGGAGCTGGCTCTGCAAGCAGGGCTCACTCGGTCGGCGGTGCGGCCTGCCCTCTCTGTTTCATGTTCCAGGCCGCCAGCAGAATGACCGTGACCCCCACGAGCCAGAGCGAAGCCCAGCCGTAGCGAGGCTCTGCATACTCGATCAGATCCGTGAGGCGTCCGATGAGCAAAGACATGCGCGCCATGACCGTGTAGCCGAAGGCGGCCCCGAAGGCGATCATGAGGAACAGGATGCC
>CAZKHY010000042.1:2444-5886 GCA_964552455.1 uncultured Nitrospira sp. | reverse complement strand
ATTGCAGAGGATGACCAGCACGATGATGGCCACGTGCGTGGCGGACTGGGCATCCATGCCGGCCACCGCCCGGCCTTTTTGGCCGATCAGCACTTCATATTCGGCCGCTCCCCGCAGACCCCCGATCAGGCCGTTGATCTGCCCGCTGCGCAGGAGCGGATAGAGGCCCGGGGCGATGACGCCGGTGCAGCCCCCGCCCAGCTCGAACTTGTATTTGTCCTTGCCGAATACGTACCAGGTCTCGATCCCCGTCGTGCCGGCCGCCAGGCTGACCACGTAGTTCACGTCCCGGAGGGTCTTCACGTCCTTCAACACCGCCAGGTCCCTGGTGGGCTGGTTGTTGTAGTCCGTCGGGAAGGCCTTGTAGAGGTCCTGCCCCATGTTGATGATCACCGAGCTGCCGCCGGGGCTCCAGCCTAGAAAGACATAGTCGTTCCCGCTGGTTTTTCCCATCTCGCCCGCTACTCTCGTAATGACCTCGTTGGCCATGCCTGTGCCGGGGAGCCAGAGAGTCATTCCGATCACCCGGAGGTTTTTCCTGAAGGCGTGGCGCAACAAGGCGACGGCCTGCGGATAGAGCTCCGGCTTGGAAGCCGGGTCGAAGTCCAGCGACAGGAGGAAGACCGATCCTTCGGGCAGCGCCTCGATGTAGTCGTAGACGCCGTGGACCTCCGGCGACACCTTGATCGCCAGGCCCACCGGGTAGAGGAGCGGGAGCAGGGTGCAGAGGCCGATCACCAGAAAGATGATCCGGCGGTCCAGGCGCAGCATGCGTTCGGCGAACGTCATTCTGAACACCGTCGTTCGTGAAGCGTGAAGCGTTCCTCGCCTCGGCTCCCTCGTTTCACGAGATACGTACGACGCTTCACGTTATTCCTTGCCCCCGCCCAGATACGCCCGCTCGATGCCGAAGATGATCTTCAGCGACAGGGCGACGGCCCCCAGGCTGATGCCGATCAGGATGGCCCGCCGGACCGAGGCGTTCAGGACGTTCAGAATCCATTGCGTCAGGTCCCCGCTCAGCGGGATCAGGTATTCGCCCAGCGGGACCCGCCCCATCATGACGATCACGGCGGCGATCAGCAGCACGGCCGCTTCCCTGCTGCGGGCCCGGAAAGACCGGTAGGCGGCCGAGGCGATGAAGAACGCGAGAATGGCGAACATGGTGCCCTGGAGCGGGACCATCATGAAGTTGTAGATCCACCCGAAGGCCGTCATGGTCCCGTTGACCGTCTCCTTGCCGTTCTGCCAGAGCCCGATGAAGATGGTGCCCAGCATGCCGGCATAGAGGACGAAACTGTAGCCCCACCCCGGTTCCTTCCGCTTGATCTTGACCGCGTGGATATGAAAGAGGCTGGTGACACCCAGCACCAGCGCGAAGCCCCCGATGATCTGGAGCCACTTGGTGACGCTGGTCAGCATCTCCTCGGAGGCCGGGTGCGGCACGTAATACTGGGCCGCAAAAATGATCCCCGTTATGAGGGTGATCAGCAAGGGCAATTGCCGGCGGAAAAAGATCATTTCAGGTCCTTGAAAATGTCCAGAAACAGCATCGGCCAGTCCGCTTGAAAGAGCATCCCTACTGTCGCCAAGACCGATCCCAGCGCCAGCACCCCCAGGATGAAGCCCTTGCCGATGTCCTGTCCGCGCAGGGTGCCGACCTGGATCGGTTCCCGCGACAAGTAGGCGCTCGCCGCATAGAGCTCCTCCCCGATCAGCGTGTAGTCGCAGGTGGTCACGAAAAAGGGCAACTGATGGTCGGAATCGGTGCCCGCGATCTGGATGGCGCCGGTGCTGGCGCCGGTTTCGGTCAACAACAACGCTTCGGCGAAATAGGAGCCCATAAAAAAGTTGGCGGCCGGTTTCTTGCGCAGCATGATGCCGTCCACCGCCGCTGTGTAGCTGAACTGATCAGTCGTGATGAAGAAGTTGGAATCTTCCTTGAACGCGTCCGGCTTGCCTGCCTCCAGATAGGACTGCTTGGTGATCTCCTGGCAGACCGCCATCACGATCGGGTCCCGGTGCGGCACCAGCAGATCCGTTTCGTAGGCGGCGACCCGTTTTGAGACCCGTCCCAGGATCACGGCGGCGGCGATCGTCGCTGGCTCGCTCATGTCGCCGGCCCCGGTCAGATAGAGGATCGGCTTGCCTAACTCCGTCGCGCGCCCGATGGCTTCATCCACCGCGTCCAGGCCGGGGATATGTCGCAGGAAGATCTCCCGGCGCTTGGCCGACCTGATGGATCCCATCACGGCGGCTCCGAAGAGGAGCGCGAGCAGCAGATTGTTCGCTTGATTCCAATTGACCCAGTTGGGCTCCGGGGTGGCGCGAGCCGAGCGGGATTCGATCCGTTCGCCGGCTTTCACCATTGCCACCGTCACGATATAAGGAGTACCGTTTTTCAGATCGAGGCCCTTGCCGGATCGGATGTCGTACTGGTGAAAATCCTTCGGCGCCGGTCTTGTCCACCAGGGCCACTTGGCCTCCCGGACATAATGAGAATTGGCTGGAAACTCTGCCACTTGTTTCATGGTCATAGCCGGTGGAGCGGCAGGGTCCGGGGCTGGGATCGCTTCGCTCAAGAGGATTTGGTACCGGACGTCGGGTCCTTCCGAAGCGCTGGGAGCCCAGATAACCGTGAGACTTCCGCCTGCATCACTCGGTGTGTCGAAGAGTCGGAACTCCTGAGAGGCCGGGAGGGTCATCGCCTGCGCCGTTCCTGCCCATCCAATAATAATGGCGATCAGGAAGGATCGTAGAAACCAAGCTCGTTGCCGGATGCCATGCCTCACGGAACAACCCTTTCCGACTAGCCCTCGATGATCTCTACGTTGGCTCTGGGAATCACGGCGGTCGTGCCGTCCGGAAAGGCCACTTCCAGGACCCGGGCGTGGCTCTCGGTCTCGATCTGCCTGAGGTCGGACGGTAACGAGTGCACAAGCCCGATCTTGCCGAACAGGGGATCCCTGATGATGCGGACTTGATCCCCCTTGCTGAGACCGGCTCGCTCGGCTGGAGCGGCAACGGCCGGCTCTCCGGCCTGCTCTGGTTTCGGCTGTCGCGGGATGATGATTTCCGGCCTGATTACTCCTGCTCTGATCTGGGTGGCTCCGGAGATGCAAGCTTTCTGACCGGCATGTTGTGACAGGAGCCCATAGGTTTTGGCCGCCATCGGGATGACCCCGAATCCCTCGGTGATGATCAACGTAAACCCTACACGCTCCGTGCCGGTGATCGCCACGCCCAAGTCATAGCCCAGCAAGGCCCGGAGGTCCTTGTCATGGATGCCGCCGACGACCAGGCCGGCCACGCCGATCTCTTTGGCACGGGTCATTACGTCGGATCCAAGAAACGAACCGCCCACCACCACTTTCCCCTTCATCGAGGGATTGAGATGCCCAGGGGTCAACGGCTCCTCCGGTCCTTTGACCGCTACGACCAG
>CAZKHY010000042.1:0-2344 GCA_964552455.1 uncultured Nitrospira sp. | reverse complement strand
GATTGAGATGCCCAGGGGTCAACGGCTCCTCCGGTCCTTTGACCGCTACGACCAGGTCGCCCCAGGTCTCGCCGCCGATCCCGAAGATGCCTTGGACCAGACTGCAGTCCGCTTCGACCGTGACCCCTTGCCTGGGATGGACCTCCGTCACCCTGCCGTCCACGTAGGCCAGCAGGTCCAAGGCCCGCGGCGGCTCCCTCAGCAACACCTGGCCGGTCACGGTTGAGGCCGACTCCACCTTGCCCTGGATGGGCGAGCGGATCTCCGTCCTGAACCATTTGATGAGCGGCTTGTTCTCGGCGATGATCTCATCCCGGGCAATCTGGTCCCCTTCCCTTTTGACGAGATACTCGCGAATCTCGTCCGGGGCGACGCCGAGCAGGTTGGCCACGTTCATCACGTGGACCTTGCCGGCCAGTTCGGCCCTGGCCACCACCGTGTCCGCCTTGACTAGATCGCCCGCCGCGGCCATGACGGTGCCGGGAATCGGCAGCAGGCGCCGCTTCCGGACGGTCGTCCGCTCGGTGACGGTCAATCCTGGGGTATAGGAATGAGCCATGTTTCAACCCAGTGCTGAATGCGGAATGCTGAGTGATGAGTTCATGATGTGACGCTCAGAAAACCTTCTTCCATTCATCATTCAGCACTCAGCATTCATCACTTCGGGTACAAATTCACCGTCTGGTGCCATTTGGTCAGGGCGTTCAGCCTGGCTCTGGGATCGGACGGCAACTGGAGCGGCCTCCCGCGACCGTCCAGCAGGAGCCCCACGACCCCGCCCTTGACTTGCCTCGTGACCGGCACGCCCTTGCCTTGCCCTCCGTCCACCTGCTTGGAAGGCCGCAACTCGACCGTCGCCCGCTCGTCCGTGGCCAGAGGGAGCAGGCGCAAGTCGCCGAACGGCAAGGTCCCGCTCTCCGGCGCCCGGCTCCCTTCGAACGTGATCGTATAGTCCGCGCACTTCTCCCCGTCCCTGCCTTGCCCGATGGGAGCGACGCAGGTGCCGAGATAGACCATGCAGTCGTGCACGAAGACGTCCGTGGCGGCTTTCTCGTCGACCGTGGAGAGGACTCCCAGATGCGGCATCATGAAGATGCTGTCGACGGACAAGTGGGTGAAGCCGAGCGGCTCGTAGGCGTCCACCATCATCAGCATGGACTGGATGCGCCTGGGCGCGTGGGACAGGATGCCGCCGCTGCCCACGATCAGGTCCAGTTTCAGCATGTCGATGAGGGTTCCGCCGGTGGTCCTCTGCTCGAAGATGTCGGAGATCGTCCGTTCCTGCTGGACGCCCTTGAGGCCGGTGGCCAGCGACTTGTGATGTTGCAGCGCCAGCCGCAGGGCTTCCCGCGCGATCGCCTGCTCGATCTGGAGCTCGTCCAGGGTCTGCGGGATGGTCGTCGGCCGGATCATCTTGTTCTTGATCCGGTTGCGCAGGATCTGCTCGTCGATCGTGAAGGGAACCCAGCGCATGATGTTGGCCAGGCCCGCTTCGGCCAGGACGTTGGAGATGCTGTAGGACATGCCCAGGTTCGCGCTGACGGTGCGGTTGAAGACCTCGCCGAAGACCGAGAAGACGTCCGTCGTGGCGCCGCCGATGTCCACGCCGATCAGGTTCAGGTGCTCGCGCTTGGCGATGGTCTGCATGATGAGCCCGACCGCGGCGGGCGTCGGCATGATCGGCGCGCCGGTCCAGGCGATCAGCTTTTTGTAGCCGGGCGCCTGGGCCATGACGTGCTCGAGGAAGAGGTCATGGATCTTGTTGCGGGCCGGCGACAGGTTTTCCCGCTCGAGCACGGGCCTGATGTTCTCGGTGACGACGAGCGCGGTCTTCTCCCCCAGGATCTCCTTGACCCGTTCTCGCGCGTCCTTGTTGCCCGCGTAGATCAGGGGCAGGGCATAGGTGATGCCCAGCCGGGGGTGCGGCTCGGCCGCGGCGATGTATTCGGCCATCTCCACCACGTGGGTCACGGTCCCTCCGTCCGTCCCGCCGGAGAGAAGGATCATGTCCGGCCGGAGGGCCCTGATGCGCTCGATTTTCTCGTGCGGCAGCCGGCCGTCGTTGGAGGCCAGGACGTCCATGACGATCGCCCCGGCTCCCAGCGCGCAGCGTTGCGCGCTTTCGCCGGTCATGCTCTGGACCGCGCCCGCCACCATCATCTGCAGCCCGCCGCCCGCGCTGCTGGTCGAGACGTAGATGTCCACGCCGACCTTGGCGCCGTCCTGGCTGGGGATGATGATGCGCTCCCCGTCCAGGATCTTCCGCCCGGAGAGTTCCTCCACTTCCGCGATCGCGTTGAGGACCCCGCGCGTCACGTCCTCGAACGTCGTCGCGTCGAACGAC
>CAZKHY010000041.1:12997-24280 GCA_964552455.1 uncultured Nitrospira sp. | reverse complement strand
CCGGCAGGGGGCCGATCCCCGGCTCGGCCGGTGTCTCTCCCATCTTGAAAGGCTCCATCGGTCCGCGCTCGCGCCGCTCGTGTTCCTTGAATTCTTCCAGGGCTTTTTCCAATTTCTTCACTCGTTCTTCGAGGGCCTTGTCCTTCTCTTCTTGCGCCCAAGCCGGCAGCACCAGCAGGGAACAGAACAGGAAAGCCCCGAGGGTCGACCAGGTCTTCATAGTGACTCCCTTTGGTTAGAAAGAGGGGTTGGTCTTGCTCAGGACTCTGAAGGTCCTCTGGCGTCTGTGTGATGGCTTGTCGGTGTTACAGGGTTATGAGAAGGGTGCGCCTCCTTTCATCTATTAAGATGGAACGAGCAAATCGTACCTAGCGCTCCATCGATTCAAAAGGGATCACGACGATGCGCTTGCACCGCTTGCACTTCAGCTCCACGCCGTCGCCGCGCAACTTGGCCACCAATTGCCCGCACTCGCACCGTGCTTCATGGGCGGGCGAGGGCATGTCCTTGACCGTACTCGTATGGCTGATAGGCTCCATGCTTGTTGCGCACTCCGCTGTTTAACGATAACGATAGTGATATTTATTATCATTTACAGAATAAAAATGCAACAATTATTTTCAGGGCTCGCACTTTGCCAGGGAAGTTCAAAAAACCACGACCGGTCGCACGGTTACACGGGGCCTTGCGGTCGGGACTGTACTTCTTCGGTTGAGACCACTACACTGGCGATGGCAGAATGAGCGGGAAGAGTGAACGGAATTTCCATGAACAACCCGTTGATCATGCTGAGAGGGACAAAGTCACGGTTGGGCTTGATGGGAGCGGTCGCCTGCGCGTTCTTCCTGGTTTCCTGTACGCCCTGGCTGGATGAGTTTTTGACCGCGGCGACGGATCGGGCCACGCAACAGGACGTGCTGCAGCAACTGGGGCCGCCCACGCACAAGAAACTCACGGATGACGGGGGAGAAATCTGGTCTTATCATATGACTCATGCGTCCTATGCGGGAGGAGCGGGGCGGTCGAGTTGCTTCCAGTATGTCCTGACGTTCGATAAGCAGAAGATCCTCCGCAAGTGGGATACGAAGAGGTGCTGAAGGGGGAGGGGCTTCCATGTGGTTCCGGCTGTCCTGCCTTGCACTCCTCAGCCTGGTCTTCGGTTGGGGGAGTCAGAGCGGATGCGCGACATCGGTCCCAGCCGATCAGCCCGATCTTGCCCCTGGTGGCTCGGTGGTGTTCGGGCGGGTCGTGACCCTGTTGATGGCCCCCAGCAGCAGAACCTACGAGCCGAAGGTCAGATTTTTCGAACTCATGAACCGCGCCACCCGAGAACGGACGAGGGTCACCATCGACTCAAACGATAAATTCTTCGCGCTCAGCCTGTCAGCCGGGGACTACGAGCTCACCAGACTGCAGATCCACGAGGGCCCGTTCACGGCCATGGCGGAGCTTTCGCTCGCCTTCCGGGTCGGGAATGAGCCAATGTCATACGTGGGAACCTGGAGGATCGGCGTGGATGCGCCGCGCAACAATCGGCAGGTCCTGGTATCGGCGGTACGCGACCAGGCGGATCAGGCAGCGGCGGAAAACCGCATCAGGGCCGAGTACCCCGCTTTGGCCGGACAGCCGATTGCGGCGCTGTTGCCGGAGCCTGCTTCAGTCCAGGTTCCCCTCTACGAGGTCATGCCCTATCCCCGCGTGACGCCCTACTATCGGCGGCATTGGTGAGCAAGGGGAGCCCGCATTGCCGATGATTCGTCTCACACGCGCTATCCGACGACAGTGGACAGTCCTCGTGCTGGGGGCACTCGGGCTGGTCGTGTCAGCCGCGTGCCAGACCCTCTCGCCGCCCCAGGCGCCGGTGGTCGTCAAGCGTGGGCAGATGCAGATGGGCACGATCGTGCAGATCACCGCCGTCGGGCCCACACAAGCTGTCGCGCAGGAGGCCGTGACGGCCGGGTTCCAGGAAATTCACCGGTTGGAAGAATTGTTGAGCACCTGGATCCCGACCAGCGAGCTCTCGCGCGTGAACGAGGCGGCGGGTCGCGAGCCGGTGAAAGTCGGCCCCGACACCCTGTTCATTCTCGTGAAGTCGATGGAGATGGCCCGGCTCACGGAAGGAGGGTTCAACATCGCCATCGGGCCTGCCATGCACCTGTGGAGCGTGACCGAGCAACCGCGGATTCCTGAGGAGGCCGAGCTGGAACGGATACGGCCGCTGATTGATCTGTCGCAGGTCCGGCTGGATGAGCAGGCCGGGACCGTCTACTTGAGCAAGCCGGGCATGCGTATCGACGTGGGGGGGATCGGAAAAGGTTTTGCCGCTGACCGGGCGGCGGCCGTGATGCGGGCCGCCGGCGCGATCGCCGGAGTGGTCGCGCTTTCCGGCGACATCAAGACGTTCGGCCGGATGCCCGATGGGACCAGGTTCTTGTTCGGCATCCAGCACCCGCGGCGGGAGGGAGCGTTGCTGGCGCATGTGGAACTGCAGGACGAGGCCATCTCGACCGCCGGGGACTACGAGCGGTTTTTCATCCGCGACGGGGTCCGCTATCACCACATCCTTGACCCCAAGACCTTGCAGCCGGCCCGCGGGTGTCAGAGCGTGACCGTTATCGCACGCGAAGGCATCGTGGCCGATGGCTTGGACACGGGGATTTTCGTGATGGGCCCGGAGCGGGGCATGGAACTCATCGAGCGGCTGCCCGGTGTCGAAGGGGTCATCGTGGATCGTGAGGGAAAGGTGCTGGTCTCATCAGGCCTGAAGGAACGCGTGCAGCTCGAATGACCGAAGACCCGCGGCTTACGGCCGAACGACCTCCAGGCTGACCTGCTTGAACCCGAGCCCGCGGACTTCGTCGACCACTTCCACGAACCGTTCCAGGAGCGTCACGCGATCCGCCCGCACCACCACGGACGACTCCCGGGGGTGGGGGATGAGGACGGCCTTCAGCCCGCCCTGAGGGACCGGCCGGTCGTTCATGAACAGCCCGCCGTCGGCGGTCAAGGTGATGACCAGCGGCACGTCTTTCCGATCCCCGGTCTCCTTGGCCTTGGCCAGATCCACCGGAATCTGGCCCGTCGTGATGAAGGTGGCGGTGGTCAGGACGATCACCAGCAGCACCAGCATGACGTCCACGAGCGGGATGACGTTGATCTGGTCCAGTTCACGATCCATGGCGGACCTTGTACTGCGTGATCAGTTCGGTGACCCGCCGGCGGAGCACGTTGTTCATGACCACGCAGGGGATGGCGACGAGCAAGCCGGCCGCCGTGGCCTTGAGCGCCAGGCTGAGCCCGATCATGATCGTGCTGACCGCCATGGTGCCGGAAGTGCCCATGGTGTGGAAGGTCAGCATGATGCCCAGCACGGTCCCCAGCAGGCCGATGTAAGGGGCGTTGGCCGCGACCGTTCCGATGATCACCAGGCGCCTGGTCAGCGTGATCTCGAACTCCTGGAGGGTGGCGTATCGGGTGACGTCCACCCGGCGGTAAAAGAGCCACCGTTCCACCGCGACCGCGACCGACCAGACGCTGAGCGCGAGCAAGAGCCCGATCACTCCGTAATCCACCGCTTCCTTCAGCGCATCCATGGTTGCTCCCTCGGCGGACGACTCAATCCGGATCGCACGATACCATAGGGCCCAATTTTAAGTCTATGGCGACGCCCGTTTTATGACGCAGAAGTGACGCAGCGCGGCACGGCTAGGTGGATGACTGGTTTGCGCGGCTCTGCTCGAAGAGGACCGTATGGGTGGCGACGACTTGCAATTCCACCGGAGTCCCCACGGGGTAGACGCTGGTGGAGGTTTCGCTGCTGTGGACGATGTGTCCGGAGGGGAGACCGATCGTGTAAAGGTTTTCCGATCCACGGAACTGCCGGGCCAGAATGCGGGCCGGGCACTGCTCCGACGGCGCGATGTGGACGTCGTCCGGACGGATCATCACGACGACCTGGGCCCCCCCTTGATAGCCGGCCTGGTTCGGAAACTCTCCGATCTCGGTGACCACTTTGCCGTTCTGCACCAGGCCGGGAATGAAGTCGGCCTGGCCGACGAAGTCCGCCACGAACGGCGTGGCCGGTGTATGGTAGATGGCTTCCGGTGTGTCGAACTGTTCGAGCCGGCCGTTGTTCAAGACCGCGATCCGGTCGGCCATGGCAAAGGCTTCGTCGTGATCGTGGGTGACGAGGACGGCGGTGGTCTTGGTGTGCATGAGCAGGGTGTGCAAGTCCTCCCGCATCTTGCCGGTCATGTCGGGATCCAGATTGCTGAAGGGTTCATCCAGCAGGAGGACCACCGGTTTTTGCGCCAGAGCCCGGGCGAGCGCGACCCGCTGCTGCTGCCCGCCGGAGAGCTCGTGGGGGTACCGGCGTTCGAGGCCAGCCAGGCCGATCATGGAAAGCATGGTCCGGACTTGCGCATCGCGCTGGTCGGCGGGAAGGTGCCGCAGGCCGAAGGCGATGTTCTCCATCACCCGCAGGTGGGGAAACAGGGCGTATTCCTGAAAGACCATCCCCACACGCCGCTCCTCGGTGGGGACGAGCAGAGCCGGTGAGGACACCAGCCGCCCTCCGAGGTAGACCTCTCCCGCCGTCACCGGCTCAAATCCGGCGATGACCCGCAGCGTGGTCGTCTTTCCGCATCCCGAGGGGCCGAGCAGACAGAGAATTTCCCCTTCGTGGACGGAGAAGGAAATGTCGGCGATGGCCGGGCGCCCCTTCTCGTAGGCGCAGGCGACCTTGCGGAGCTCCAGCACCGTCGGCCGGAATCGCTCCCCCGGCGGCGCGTCCGTCGATCCGGTATAGACTCGCCTTTGCTGACCGACTGACATGACGTCACCACTTCGATGACCGGCTCCGCCTCGTTATGCGGCGCGCCAGTCCTTCGAGACGAGCAACAGCAGCGCCGGCAGCGTCATGATTACGATCAGGAGCGCCGCCGGCGCCGCCAACTGAAAATATTCCTCGCTGGCCTCCAGCCAGACCCGGACGGCCAGCGTATCGAAGCCCACCGGACGGAGCAGGAGCGTGGCCGGCAGCTCCTTCATGCATTGCAGGAACATCAGGACCCAGGCGGCGATGAAGCCGCCCCGGACGAGCGGCAACGTCACCCTCCGCAGAGTGTGAAACGTGCCGAGTCCCAGGCTTCTGGCCGCCTCCTCCAGGTTCGGCGTCACCTGCTGCAGCGCCGGCTCCATGGTCTGGAGACCGGCGGGCAGAAAGTGGATGATGTACGCAAAGATCAGGACCAGGACGGTCCCGTACCAGAAGGGGGCCAGGTGAGAGACGAGGACCAGCAGGGCCAAGGCCCCGACGGGGCCGGGCAGCACATAGCCGGCATAGGCGGCCTGGACACAGAGGACGTTCAGTTTCGACGGCCACCGGCTGGCCAGGTACGCCAAGGGAGTGCCGATCAGGACGGCAACGGTGGCGGCCACGCCGGAGAGCAAGACGCTGTTCCAGATGAACCCGACAAACCGGGCATCCAGAGTCCCCGCCGCCGCGGTCGAGACCGTCCATTGCAGGAGCAGCAGGGCCGGCAGGCCGAAGGAGGTCCCGAGCACCAGCGCCAGATAGCCGGTGATCAGCAGGGTGCCGACCGCGCCGCCCGTCTTTCTGGCCGGGGCCCGATAGCGGCCCGTGGTCTGGTAGAACCGGCTCCGTTGCCGGAACCATCGTTCGGCCAGCAGAAAGATCAGCGCGAACAAGACGAGGAGCAGGCTCAGCACGGCGCCCGCCGTCTGGTCGTACCGGCCGGTCACCTGCTGGTAGACCGCGTAGGTGAACGTCTGGTAGCGCAGCAGCGAAACGGCGCCGAAGTCGGACACGACGTACAGAATCACCAGCGACAGGCCGGCCACGATGGCCGGTCTCAGGAGGGGCAGGGTCACCCGCAGCCAGACGTGGATGCGGGAGGCTCCGCAGGCCCTGGCCACCTCCTCGTACGAGACGTTGAAGTTGAGCAGCGCGGCTCTGGTGAGCAGGTAGACGAAGGGGAAGGTGTCCAGCGTCATGACCAGCGTGGCTCCCGCGAAGCTCTGCGGGGAGAATATCCGCGCGTCGGGTCCGGCCACCCATTGCCAGATCTGTTCGACGGGGCCGCCGGTGCCGAGGAGGTAGGTGTAGATGTAGGCGAGCACATAGGTCGGCATGGCCAGCGGGAGGACCAGGGCCCATTCCCAGACAGACCGGCCGGGGAATTCGTAGCGGACCACCAGCCAGGCCAATGAGACTCCCAACAGGAACGTGCCGATCGAGACGCTGAGCGCCAGCGCCCCCGTGTTCCAGAGCAGCTCGGGGATCCGCGTGTTCCAGAGACGGCTCCAGACCGACAGGTCGGCCGTCAGGGCCAGGTAGCAGACGAAGAAGAGAGGAAGACAGATGGCAGCGGCCGTGGCCAGCGACAGCAGCGAAAGCGAGGGAGGGAAGGGCTGCCTGACCGCCTGCTGCATAAGGTTCTCTTGCGCCTTACCGGAGACCTGCTTGCTCGATGAGGGTCATGGTCGGCTCCCGCAACTCGCCGAGCTTGGTGAGGGGCACCGTCGCGGCGCGGAAGGTGTCTCGTTTGGGCAGGGAAGGATCGGCGGGGACATCGGGACGCAGGGGATATTCCTTGTTGAGGTCCGCGAACAGCTTCTGTCCCTCGCGCGACGCCAGAAACTCAACCAGCCGTTTGGCCGCATCCAGGTGGCGGCTGTGCTTGATGATCCCGGCTCCGGCCACGTTCATGATGGCGCCCATGCCTCCCTCCTGCTGGTCCAGCAGCAGAAGGGCGATCGGGGCGCCTGGATGATCGGTCAGGTACCGATAGAGGTAATAGTGGTTGACCAGCCCCATGGCCACCTGTCCCTTGGCGACCGCATCGACGATCTGCGAGCTCTTCCCGAACACGTAGGTGCCGGCGTTGGTCTTGAGTCCTTGGAGGTATTGCCGCGTCCGGTCGTCGCCGTAGACGGCCTTGATGACCGAGACGCCGGCCTGGAGATACTCGCTGCCGGCGTTCGGAATGGCGACCTTGTCTTTCCAGCGGGGATCGGCCAGCTCCATGATCGACGTGATCTCGGTCGGTTGGACCAGGGTCTTGTTGTAGACCAGGACCCAGAAACGCCCGGACAAGCCCGCCCAACTGTTGTCCGGAGCCCTGAACGACGAAGGGATGGCCTGTTCGACTTCCTTCAGGCCCAGGGGCAGCAACAGACCCAGTTCGCGCGCCCGCTCGAGGCTGCCGGCATCGTTGGTGATCAGCAGGTCGGCCGGCGTCCGTTCCGCTTCGGCTTGGAGCCGATTGACCAGTTCCGTGGTGCCCGACGAGAGCAGGTCCACGTGAATGCCGGTCTTGGCTTGGAATGAATCCAGGACCGGCTTGATGAGACGTTCCGCCCGTCCGGAATAGACCACCAGCCGCTCTCCCGTCGCACTGCCGGCCTCCCGGACCGGGGTAACCCAGGGAACCAGCAGAACCAGGAAGAAAACGAGGCCAAGGCCGCGGAAGACGAACGGGTCGGGGCGGGTTGAAGGGGCGCCTCTCCGGGATTTCTCCCGATGTAACGGGTCGCCCGCGAGACGATGAAAATGAAATTGATTCATCATCTCAACAAAATATCAAAAAACAAGCGCTGCGTCAATGGCGGCAGGCCGCGCAGAGGCCGTAGAGCTCCAGCTTGTGGGTCTTGATCGAGAAGCCGTTCCGTCTGGCCACTTCTTCCTGGAGCCGTTCGATGTCGCAGTTCTCGAACTCCACGATCTTGCCGCAGTCGGTGCAGATGAGGTGGTCGTGGTGCCCCTTGTGCGAGATGTTGTCGTACTGGGTCTGGGTCCCGAAGTGGCGGGCCTGGGCCAACCCGGCCTCACAGAACAGGTTCAGCGTCCGGTAGATGGTGGCCAGGCCGATGTGAGGGTCCTTCTTGACGAGCAGGTGGTACATCTGCTCCGCGGTGATGTGCTCCATCTTCAGGAACACGGTGAGGATCAGCTCGCGCTGGCGGGTCAGCTTGAGTTGATGCTTCGCGAGATGATCCTTCAGGGCGCCGATTTCTTTGGCGGCTTTGTTCATCGGGTCGATCCAGGAATTGATAATGAATATTAAAAACTAAACGGCCGGGCAGGTCAAGCACGAGTTTGGCGCGTAGGGACCGGTCTGTTTGCGTCCGGGTTGTCGGCTGGTGGTGGATGAAGGACGCGTTGACTGGTTCCCTCTCCGCAGAATATAGTTTCGAAGGCGCGCACTTCACCGATCGGATGGCTTGCGGAGGGATCTCGTATGGCCGCCTTACAGATGCACAATTTCATTGACGGGACGTGGCGGCCGGCCCAGTCCGGCGACTGTTTCGAAAGTCGCAACCCGGCCCGCCCCGGCGAAGTCCTCGGACTGTTCCCTCAGTCGAAAGCCGCCGACATCGACGAAGCGGTGTTTGCCGCCAACCGCGCACAGGAAGGCTGGCGCGAGCTCGGGCTGGTCAAGCGGGCGGAATACCTGCTGCGGGTCGCCCGCGTGATGGAAGGGGACCTGGAGTCGCTGGCGCGCACCATTGCCCAGGAGGCGGGCAAGCAAATCAACGAGGCTCGGGCCGATGTGGTCGAGGCCGTGCATACGGCCCAGTACGCCTTCTCGTTCGGGCACCTGGGCCAGTACGGACGGGTGGTGAGCGATGAGGTGCCGACCAAGCGCTGCTACGAAGTGCTGGAGCCACGCGGGGTCGTCGTGGCCATCACCCCCTGGAATTTTCCCGTGGCGCTCCCTTTTTGGCTCACCGGCCTCTCCCTCGTCCTGGGCAACTGCGTCATCCTGAAGCCCAGTGAATACACGCCCCTTTGCGGCAGCAGGATCGCCGGCTATTTCGAGCAAGCCGGGATTCCGCCGGGCGTCTTCCAGGTCGTCCATGGAGCGGGCGAAACGGCCGGCGCGCCCCTGGTGGCCCATCCGAAGACCCACGTGGTCCTGTTCACCGGCAGCTACGAGGTCGGTCTCGGCATCAAGCAGGAAGTGGCCAGGCATGCGAACAAGGTGTGCACGATCGAGACCGGCGGAAAGAACGCCGTCCTGGTCATGGAGGATGCGGACCTCGACATGGCGGTGACGGCCAGCCTCCTCTCCGCCTTCAAGACCGCCGGCCAGCGCTGCGTGACGGCCGGCCGCCTGCTCGTGGACAGCCGGGTGGCGGACCGCTTCGCGGAGCGATTCGTGGCGTCCGCCAAGCGGGTGAAGGTCGGCGATCCGATGGACGAGCAGGCTTTCTACGGCTCCATGATCAACCGGCAGGGGGTGGAGAAAGGGCGGCGGTTCAACGAGGCGGCGCGGAAGGAAGGGTTCGAGGTGCTGCTGGATCGGAACAGCGAGCCGCCGCCGACGCCGGATGGCTACTGGCTGAAACCCTTCGTCTACCGCGGTCCCTGGCGGAGCGACAGCCTCTGCCTGACCGAGGAGGCCTTCAGCCCCCACGTCGGAATCGTACCGGTGCGCGGGGTTGAGGAAGCGGTGGCGGTCTACAACGACACCAAGTACGGCCTGTCCGGGTCCATCATCACCGAGGATTACCGGAAGGCCAAATACGCCGAAGAGCACATGCAGTGCGGGATCTTTTACTGGAATCTGCCCTGCATCGGGGCCGGCGTGCGGTTGCCGTTCGGGGGGGTGAAGCAGTCGGGCAATCTGATCCCTTCGGCTGCCGGACTGGTCCCCGTGCTGACTCATCCCAAAGCGGTGACGTACAACCTGGACCGCAAGATCGTCATGGCACAGGGGCTCAGTGCTGACATCGAATAAAAAGTTGGAAGTGAAAAGTTAAAAGTGGGGAAAGGGAAGAGAAAGCGAGAAGAAGCCGGCTTCGCCGGTCACGGCACGCTTCACGCCCGACGCTTCCCGACTTAAAGAGATGCGCAAAGCACATGAAATGACCATCGATCGCGCCTTGCTCATTTATTTGCTGCACCTGGCCGAGCCTCACGGCATGATCAGCGATGTGAAGCTGCAGCAACTGGCGTTTCTCTGCGAGCTGCAACTGTTCGGCAAGGGACTGAAGGGCCTCCACTTCGAATTTTTCCGCTACGCCTACGGGGCGTTCAGCAAGGACCTGGACAATGATCTCCTGTCGCTGCGACGCAAGGAACGCATCGAGAATTTCAGCCTGACCGACAAGGCGGAAGAAGTCCTCAAGATCCTCCCGGAAGCGGTGGAAGGGGTTGAGGCCAACCAGCGCGTGATTGAGATCCTGCAGGCGGTGGCGGCCACCTACGCGCCGCAGGACGGCAGCGCGATCATGCAGTCGGTGGAGGCGGTGGAGATCAGCGCGCCCGAGCAGCCGGACCTGAAGCTGGCCATCAGGGACATTTCCTTCCACTCGACCCTCCTGGTCCCCTCCCGGATCGAGGTCCAGAGCGACTTCTCCTTGACGCCCCGGATGGCGGCCAGGCTCAACGCCGCGATGGGCTACTGATCGGCTTCCCCGCGCTTACGCCCTCGCCCGTGTATAAGTAGGATTGCAATTGATTTGTCCGGGGGGCCTGCTACAATAAGAGCCGATGCTGAGGGTGCTCGCCAATCTGCTGAAGGTCCTGAACTCCGAGACCAATCCTGGGCAGATCTCGCTGGCCTTCTGCTTCGCGATGGTGGCGGGGCTCACGCCCTTCTGGAGCGTACACAATCTCGTCGTGCTCCTGCTCGTGCTCCTGATCCGGGTCAATCTCTCGGCCTTCCTCCTGGGACTCGCGTGTTTCTCCGGGCTCGCCTACCTGCTTGATCCCTTGTTCCACCGGATCGGGCTCGCCGTGCTGACGGCCGGTTCGCTGGAAGGATTCTGGACGGCGCTCTATAGCTCCACCCTCTGGCGGATCGAACGATTCAACAACACGATCGTCATGGGCAGCCTGCTCTTCTCGCTGACCTTCTTCCTCCCGCTCTATCTCCTTTCGAACCTGGGGATTCGTCGGTACCGGGAACATGTGCTGGCTTGGGTGGAAAAGACCCGCGTCATGCAGATGTTGAAAGCCAGCCGGTTCTACAGTCTCTACCAGTCCGTCTCCGGGTGGGGGATCGGGTCATGACGGAAGCAGGAGATTCGAGGGACGCCCAGACTTCCGACGATCAGCCACGCCAGCCAGGCTACAAGAACAAGCAGGGCAAACGGGGCGAGCAAGGCGAGCAAGGATGGATCCGCTGGTGGGGGCTGACCTGCTTTGTGGCGGTGGCGGTTGCCATGGCCGCCTTCTGGTTTCTTCTCCTCGATCATTTCGTCAAACGGATCATCGAGCAGACAGGGACGAAGCTCGTGGGGGCCAAGGTGGAG
>CAZKHY010000041.1:0-12897 GCA_964552455.1 uncultured Nitrospira sp. | reverse complement strand
CAGTTTGCCGTCGCTCCAGGTTCCCGATGTCAAGACCATCATGGCCGGCGCCGACCTCGAGTCGGTCAAGCTCGTGGAATCCCTTCGTACCGAGATTCAGAGCGAACAGGACAATTGGAAGAAACGGCTGGCGGACCTTCCGGACAAGGCCAAGTTGAACGACTACAAGACCCGTATCGAGCGGCTGAAGTCCTCCGCCAAAGGAGGCGTGGCGGGAATCCTGGGGGCGACCGGAGAAGTGGCGGCGATCCAGAAGGACCTCGAACGGGACTTGGAGCGGATCCAAAGCGCCAAGGCCGACTTCGACCAGAAGCTGACCTCGCTCAAGCAACGGTATGATCAGGCCGTCAAGGCTCCGCAGGAAGATGTACGCCGCCTCCAGGAGAAGTACGGCTTCTCATCCCGGGGCCTGGCGAACATGAGCGGGATGCTGTTGGGCGGCACCGGCGGAGAATGGGTGCGGAAGGGGCTGGTCTGGTACGGGAAAGTGCAGCCGGTCCTCGCCCGCGCCAAAGAGCAGCAGAAAGGTCATGAGGTCGTCAAGCCGGTCCGGGGCAAGGGAATGGATGTGCGGTTCAAGGAACAGGCGCCCCTGCCGGATTTTCTGATCCGCCTGGCCAAAGTCTCCGCGCAACTGGAGGTCGGCGACGTGAGCGGCAGGATCGAGAACATCACGCCGGACCAGGACGTCCTGGGCAAGCCGCTCACCTTTGCCTTCGCGGGGGAGAAGCTCAAAGGGTTGCAATCCGTTCATCTTGACGGGGCCTTCAACCATATCGTACCGGCCTCGGCCAAAGACACGGTCATGCTCAAGGTCCGGGGCTATCAAGTCCAGGACGTCCTGCTCTCGGACAGCCCCGACTGGCCGGTGACGATGGGCAAGGCCCTGGCCGACCTGGACCTTAATACGACCGTCAGCGGGCAAGCGATCGCCGGAACCATGACGGCCGGTCTGAAATCGGTCCGTTTGGCCGTGGGCAAGCAGGATTCGTCCAACCAGTTCGTCAAGGCCATCGGGTCGGCCCTGTCGGGGGTATCGGCTTTTACCGCGAAGGCCGAGGTGACGGGCACGCTCGACCAGTATGAGGTCCGCCTGACCTCCGACCTGGACCGCGTGCTGAACGAGGCAGCAGGGAGGCTGGTGCAGGAATACACGGACCGTCTGAAGAAAGAACTGGAGTCGGCCGTGACGGCGAAGGTCGGCGGGCCGCTGAACGACCTCAAGAGCAGCTTCAGCGGCCTGGGCGGCATCGGCGATGAACTGACCGCTCGTCTGGCTCAGGGGGCCGGATTGTCGAGGGGCACGTCCGAGAAGGTGCTGCCCGGCGGCTTCAAGCTCCCGTTTTAATCCCCCTCATCGTGCATCGCTCAGGCCGTGGCGGACAAGCGGTACAGCTCGCCGAATTTCGTTTCCAGATAGGCCAAGAACGGTTCCGGACTGAGGGAGCCGCCGGTTACGCGCCGGACCAGATGGTCCGCTGTGAAGGTGCGGCCCCAGCGGTGGATTTTCTGGTTCAGCCACTTGGTCAGCACCGTGAGCCGGCCCGCTTCGATCTCCGCCTCGAGCCCCGGCAGTTCCCGGCGCATCTGATCAAAAAACTGGGCCGCGTAAAGATTGCCCAGCGTGTAGGTGGGAAAGTAACCGATGGCCCCCAAGGACCAGTGGACGTCCTGTAAGACACCGTCGGCGTCCCGCGTCGGAACCAGCCCCAGATAATCCCGCACCTTCTCGTTCCAGATGGTCGGCAGGTCTTCCACTTGCGTGCGGCCTTCGATCAGATCCTGTTCGATCTCGAACCGCAGCATGATGTGGAGGTTGTAGGTCAGCTCGTCCGCCTCCACCCGGATCAGCGAGGGCTTGACCCGGTTGATCGCCGCATAGAAACGGCCCATGTCAACGTCGCCGAGTTGATCGGGGAAGGCCTGCTGCAGCAGGGGGTAGAAGCAACGCCAGAAGGGACGGGACCGGCCGACGAAGTTTTCCCAGAGGCGCGACTGGCTCTCGTGAATGCCCAAGGACAAGGCCTCGCCCAGCGGCGTGCCGTAGCGTGCCGGATCGAGCCCCTGGTCGTAAAGGCCGTGGCCCCCTTCGTGAATGCAACTGAAGAGACAGGCCGGCAGCTCCTTCTCGTAGACGCGGGTGGTCACGCGCACGTCGGTCGGGTGGAACGAGGTGGTGAAAGGATGGGTCGAGGGGTCCAGCCGGCCCCGGCCGAAGTCATAGCCCATGGCGGTCAGGACCAATTTCCCGAAATCCACCTGCCGGGTGGCGTCGTACGAGCGAGCGAGCGGGCTCTCGTCGATCGTAACCGGGGAAGCCATGATTCGGTTCAGCAGCGGGACCAGCCGGTCTTTCAGCGAGGCGAACAGCGGTCTGAGCTGCGCGACGGTGGAGCCCGGCTCGTACGTGTCCAGCAACGCGTCGTAGGGAGAGGCCTTGTAGCCCAGGTACTGGGTTTCTTCCCGCTTGAGCGACACGACCGTCCGGAGGTTCGGGAGAAACAGCTTGAAGTCGTCTTTCTTCCTGGCCTCGGCCCAGACTTGCTGGGCCAGGGAACATTCCCGGCTGAGCTTCTTGACGAAGTCCGACGGGAGTTTCTTGGCCCGGCTGAAATCCCGCCAGACTTCGCGCAACAGGGAGCGGGAGGGCTCATCCCAGGGGTCGCCGGGCACGTCCAAGGCCTGGCCTGTGGCTGGGTCCACCCATTGGGCAAGCAGCGCTTCAATTTCAGGGGACACCAGTTTGTCGTGGGCCAACGTCTGCAGCGTCGAGAGTTGATCGGCGCGGGCCTGCCCGCCTCCCGGCGGCATGTAGGTTTCCTGGTCCCAGGACAGGAGGGAGGCGGCGCTGGCGAGGTGCTGGATTTCGATTAAGCGGCTGGTCAGGGGCTGCAACGTGTCAAGCGTCTTCATGAAAGTTCTCAAGGCTCCTGAATGAGCGGCCGGTGTATGATAGCCACCCAGTCTACGCAACGAAGGTCGGCATTTTCAATTCCGGAGGCACGAGCATGGAAGAATTAGTCAATGCGGAGATCGAGGCCTATGCCGAGGCCCACTCGGCCCCTGAATCGGAAGTCTGCCGGGATCTGAGGGAGGAAACCTACCGCACCATGGAGATTCCGCACATGGTGGTGGGGCCGTTGGAGGGAGCCTTTCTCAAAATGATGGTCCAACTGGCGGGGGCCAGGTCCGTTCTGGAGATCGGCATGTTCACCGGCTACAGCGCGCTGTCCATGGCCGAAGTTCTGCCCGACGACGGCCGCCTCACCACCTGTGAGATCGACCAGATCTCGGCGGCTCTGGCCAGGAAGTACTTTGCCAAAAGTCCCCACGGTCGCAAGATCGAGATCAGGATGGGGCCGGCCCTGGAGACAATGCGTCAGCTCACCGGACCCTTTGATCTGATTTTTATCGATGCGGACAAGGGTAACTATCTCAACTATTACCGGCGGGCCCTGGAGCTGATCTCATCCAACGGCGTGATCCTGATCGACAACGTGCTCTGGTCCGGCGATGTGCTGATCCAGCCGCCGCCGGACGAGCGAACCGCGGTCATCCAGGAACTCAACCGGACCGTGGCTTCTGATCCGCGGGTGACAAGCGTGCTGGTGACGATCCGGGACGGGGTGCTCGTCGTGAAGCCCAAGCAAGATCGACCGCGTGAAAAGTCTTGACCGGCGAGCGGTCCGGCTGCTATAGGCCCACGGTATGAGTGAACCCTATGAGTAAACCTTCTGAGTTCGCCGCCTACGGCGCGCTCACCACGGCGGCGGTCGTCTGGGGCGGCTCGATCGTCGGCCAGAAACTGGCGCTGGGGTCCTTCTCCGCGGTGGAAACCTCGGTCCTGCGCGGCCTCGGCGCGCTGGCGATCCTGGTTCCCCTCTGGTGGTGGCGGGAAGGGGGCGCCGTCAAGTTCTCGTCCCGCGATGTCGGGGCATTGGCTGCCTTGGGTCTCGCGGTTTTGGGCAACCATCTGCTGACTCTCTTCGGGCTCCGGTCCATTGGCGCGGCGGAAGCGGGGGTCATCATCGGGGCCAGCCCGGCGATCACCGCATTGCTGTCTTCTCTCCTCATCCGCGACGTGCCGTTCCGGGCCGTCTGGGCCGGCTGCGCGATCTCGTTTGCCGGTGTGGCCCTTGTGTCCGGGTCGGGAACCGGCAATGCGGGAGAGCAACCCTGGCTGGGCGGGACGCTCGTGGTGCTGGGGTTGGTCAGTTGGGCTCTCTATACCGTCGGAGGCCGTCGCACGATGGAGCGGTTTTCCCCCCTCACGGTGAACTGGACGACGCTGCTGATTTCCATCCTGCTGCAGATTCCGCTGCTCTGGACCGATCGGAAGCTGGCCGTGGCAGGGATCGACTCGGTGCCCGTCTCGGGCTGGCTGGCGCTGGGCTATCTGATCCTGTTCGCCACGGCGCTGGGACAGCAGGCCTGGCTCTATGGGGTGCAGGGGATCGGCCCCGCGCGGGCCGGCGTGTTCGTGAACTTGATTCCTGTCTCCGCCCTTCTGCTCTCGGCCCTGATCCTCGGCGAGCACGTCGGCGTGAAAGAACTGGCCGGCATTGTCTTGATCCTGGCCGGCGTCTGGCTGGTCAATTGGCAATCCTCGCGACAAAGTCCTGCCCGCATCTGAGCCCGCCGCCGTCCTACGGAGCGGCGGTGGCCGCGCTTACCAGTGCCAGATCAGATTGAAAGTTCCGCCCCGCCGCACGTAGAGGGACGCTCGGTCTTCGTAGAAGCCCAAGAGTTCGGCGGAGAATTGGCTGGTCAGGGGGACGATCGCGCCGCCTTGAAAGCTGCGGGTGTCCGCTCGCTTGAAGTCCTGAAAGGCATAAATCTGCTCCCCGGAAGTCCCGAAGGCTCCGGACGCATGCAGTTGGATACGGTCGGTCGGCCTCCAAGTGAGCTGAGATGAGAGGGTCATGGACCCGGTGTCCGGAACATAGTAGACCTTTTCGGTCAGCCAGACGTTGAAGGGAAGATAGACGGTCAGGCTCGGGGTCATGAGTGTCACGTCCTGCGCCGGGATAAACAAGGTGCGCGAGGTCTCCGCCCGGTACGCATAGCTCAGCCGCTCCAGACCCAGGGAGGCTTCCAGGAAGGAGAGGGATTCGTGCAGCAAGCCCAGGTCCTGGAAGACCTGGCCCCCGAGCCTGTAGTTCGGGACAAAGTTGGGGTTTGCGGCGACCGAGAAGCTGAGAGCCCCCCAGGCTTTTTTCCAGAGCGGACTGTCGAGTTCGGCTGAAACCGGCACGTCGTCAAACCCGAAGCGATTCAGGACCTGCAGTCTCCCGACAAGCGTCTGCTCGCCGAGGGACTTGGCGACTTCGAGCATGCCGTCCCGCTCGACGGGGACTCCCTGACTATAGCTGTAGTAGCTGAACCCGAACTTGGCATAGTCGCGGTAGGGCAAGGTCTGGACTTGGGAGACTTTGCCGACCGGAGCCCGGGGCGACCAGAGCCGCTCTCCCCGGATCTCCCGGATCCGCTGGCCGGCTTTGGGGTCCTGTGTCGCCGAGAAGATCGCCTCATACTGAGGCAAGGCCAGAGCGTATTCACCCTGCCAGTAGAGAATGTCGGCTGCTCCGCGCCTGGCCTCCAGGTTGCGCGGGTCGATCTTGATGACCTCTTCGTAGCGACTCAACGCCGGTCCCGGTTTTTTCTGCCAGGAGAGGACATTCGCCAGCCCCAACAGCGCCTTGACGTCGGAGGGGCGTCTGGAAAGGACCTGTTCGTACGTCGTCGCGGCTTCACTGAATCGGCCTTCCAGAAACAGGGCGCGGGCCAAGGAACGGCGGACGTCGTCACCCGCCGGCCGGATGCGCAAATATCCTTCGTAGGCTACTGCGGCAGCCGCATACTGTTTGGCGGCATCCAGGGCGCGCGCCCGTTCCAGCAACTGTTCGGGCGATGGCGGCGGGGGGGCGGCCTCCGGCGGTGCGGCTGGGGCGGCCGCACTCTTCTCCAACGCGGCCTTCACCTTCGCAATCTGCTCGGCGACGTCGGGATCTTTCGTGGCGTCGTACAACGCTTCGTAACGCTGGAGCGCCGGCGCCTGCTGCCCGCCGGCCAGCAGGGCATCGGCCAGCCCTCGCTGCGCTTCGAGATTGCCGGGGGCCTTGCTCAGGACGCGCTCGTAGAGGGGTTGGGCTTCGGCAAAGTTGCTTTGCCGGGACTTGATTCGGGCAAGTCCCAGCTGATGGTCGATGCTCTCCGGATGGCGGGCGACGAGGCCCTCATAGAGGCCTGCGGCCTCTGCGAATCCCCCCTGAAGGACCAGCACCTGCGCCAACGACGCCACGGCTTTGTCGTCTTTGGGCCGGACAGCCAGGTACTCCCGATAGGCCGCTGCGGCTTGCTCGTACTGTTTCTTGGTCTCCAACGTGCGCGCCCGAGCCAGCAACTCCCGGGCGGACGGCTTCTTGGAGGCCTGCGCGGCAGGCGGCTGACTGAAGCCTTCCGGAGGGACGGCGATGAGGAACCCGAGCAGGCAGGCGCCCCACAGGAGAGAACGGCCGAGAGAATTGATTGGTGAGGATCGGGGACCTTGTCGGAGTTGCCGATAGGCCAACGCGTGGCTCCTGCTGGTCCGGCGCAGGACGGGTGCTTCGCGAACGGTCGCGCCATCGCGCCGAACTTTACGAGGCCGTAGCCGAACAATCAGCGGCTGCACAGGCGGCCGCCCGGCACCTCCAGCGAACTCCGGCCCTCGGTCGAGGCTGGTGTTGGAGCAAATCTGTATCATCTTGAAGGCGTTCTGGCAAGATGATTGTTGGCCCGGCCAGTCCGAGCCGAACGGCATCGGCTGTGGGTTCGCACCTTCCCGCTCTCTGGATCACCGGCCCGGCGGTCAACGGGGACGAGGCCCGGTTTCGGTCGCCAAAGTCCGCCTGTTTAGGGTATGATGCGCCGTCATGAGCGATGCGGGCAGCCTGCTGAAGGCAAAGATCGAGGAGGTCACGCGGGCCAACGAAGAATTTTACGAGGCCTTTGAAAGCCTGGACATCGGGCTGATGGGGCGGATCTGGCTCCAGCAGGAATACGTCACCTGCATTCACCCGGGGTGGGGGCTGCGGGTCGGCTGGCCGGCCGTGCGCGATTCCTGGGTCCTGATTTTCAACAACACGTTCTCGATGACGTTCGAGCTGACCGAGATTCAGATTCAGGTGGCGGGGGATCTGGCCTGGGTCATTTGCACGGAGAATATCACCAGCCGGCAGGGGGAGGCCTCGCAGGAAAGCCGGGTGCTGGCCACGAACCTCTATGAGAAGGTGGGCGACGGCTGGAAGATCATCCATCACCATGGCTCCCCGGTGATGGAGTGACGGGAACAAGGCGGTCACTGGTCATCCGTCAAGAGTCATTCGCGGGGGAGCGCGCGTTTTCACCAGAGACGAAGGGCGCGCCTGCTACTCCTCGGCCTTGACGGTTTTTCCCCATTCCGCGACGATCGAGTCCCGTTCCTCCATCGTCATGGCCCCGTACTTGTGAAACATGGTGGGACCTTTCCGCCGCCGCCAGGTCACGAAACTGAGGAAGTGCTCCTTGCAGAGGGCGCCGGTGCCGGCCGGGGCATAGACCCGGAACGTACAGCCCCCGATCAAACAGGTCTGGTTGCTCATGCCGCTGTTCCTCTAAAATGAAATGGATCGCACATGGGACCGAGGTCGATGCTGAACAAAGTATGCCGGACCTGCCTTCCGGAATGCAATAACGGACGGACCGCGGCCGTCGGACGTCCCCTGGCACTGGCGCTGGGCCTGTCGCTGGCCTGGCTGGCCGGCTGTACGTCCGAATCGCGCCCCGGCCTTCCCCCCTCCAGTCCCTTCGCCCAGGGGACGACGGTGACCAACGGGACGCTCACCCACGGCGTGGCGTCGGGCAATGTGACCGGCGAGACGGCGCTGGTCTGGTTTCGCACGGCCGGTCCCGTGCGGGCGCAGGTGGAATGGGCTCCCGAGGGAACCCTGCCGGCCGGCGCACCGGCTCCGGCCAGGAGTCCTGTGACGACGACGCAGCGCGAGCGGGACTTCACCTCGATCGTTCGCCTGGAGGGGCTGGCCCCCGCCACGCGCTATCGCTATCGGATTCTGACGGCTGACGCGGAGGGGCAAGGGGGTTTTCAGGCCAGCGCCAGGGAAGCCGGGGCCGGCTCGTTCCGGACGGCGGCCGGTCCCATGACCCATGAGTCCGTCACCTTTCTCTGGAGCGGGGACATCGGAGGGCAGCAGCACTGCCGGGATGAACAGACCGGCTACGCCATTTTTGATCCGATGCGTCGCGTGGAACCGGCCTTCGTGCTCCTGCTGGGCGACACGATCTACGGGGATGACCGCTGCCCCTCGCCGCCGAACGTGCCGGGGAGCGATTTCCTGGCTGCGACCCTGGATGACTACCGGACCAAGCACCGGTATCAACGCGGTGACCGGTTCCTCCAACAGTTGCTGGCTTCCGTGCCGGTCTATGTCACCTGGGACGACCACGAGGTCGGCAATAATTTTTCCGGTCCCTATGAACCCCTGATGCCGGTCGGGCGGCAGGCGCTGCTGGAGTACTGGCCCATCGGGATGCTGCCGGAGGACCCGTACCGCCTTTACCGGAGCGTTCGCTGGGGCGCCGATCTGGAGTTGTTTATCCTGGATACCAGGCAGTACCGCAGCCTGAACGCCGAACCGGACGGGGAACGCAAGACCATGCTGGGGAAGGTTCAGCGGGATTGGCTCCTGGAGAGGTTGGCCCGTTCGACGGCCACGTGGAAGGTCATTGCCACGAGCGTCCCGCTCGCCACCCCGAAGGCCGGGAGCAGAATGGCCCCGGGCAACGACAGTTGGGCGCGGGGAGCCGACGGGACCGGCTTCCAGACCGAGCTGAACCTGATCGTGAACGAGCTGCTGGCGCGCCGCATCCGCAACGTGGTCTGGCTGGCCACGGACGTCCACTTCGCCCAGGTCAACGCCTATGATCCGGACGGGGACGGCCGGGTGGATTTCCATGAGTTCATCAGCGGACCCCTCGCAGCCGACGCCAAGCAGCCGGTCCGGCCCGAGGCCGTGCTCCGGCCGACTACGCTCTACAGCGAAGGCGGGTTCTTGAATTTCGGAAAGGTGACGGTCGAGGGACCGACCCTGCGCCTGGAGATTCTGGACGAGACTGGAACCGCGCACCTTACCCGGACCTTCCAGGCTGAGGCGCCGTAGCCCGCGTGTGGGCTTGTCGCAGCCGGGTCGTCCGTGATCGCAGCGGAAGCGTTCATGAACAAGCGGGCTAGACCCTTGCAATAAGGAGCGGACTCCGGTTACGGTAACGTCCGGTCCGATCGGACCGGGCATTCTTGATCCGCAATGACATTGACAAAGGAGAACGGCATGGCTGGCTTGATGGCGGCGGCGGAAGTCTTCGAGAAAGTCCAAACGGCGGCGGCAGCCGCCACGGGTCCGGATGAGCGGGCCCTGCAGATCGATTATCCGGCTCTCAAGAAAAACATCCAGGCGGCGCTGGGCGACCGGAAGGTGGCCTTGTTGCACGTCAATCGCTTTCTGCCAGAGGGCTACGAGGAGCAGGGGCGCTTCAACGTCCTCCTGCTGACCGGCGGGAAAGTGCTCTACGACATGGTGATCGGGGATTCGTACTTCCGGTACGACATCGTGTCGGTCAGCGATCTGGACAAGGTGCAGATCATCGATGCGGTCTGGGACAATCGCGAGAAGCGGCAGGAGGAGCCCTTCCTCAGTCTGAGGCTGATGCATGCGGAAGAGGCTCATCTGTTGCTGGCGCTGAACGAAGAGGAGCGGGCCAGCCTGCTCGCCTTCGCGGGGGCGGTGGGGGCGGCCCGCCATCCGGAACGATGAGGGGAAAAATCGAAGGTGCTCAGGCCTTCGTATAGAACGGCAAGGCAGCGACGGTTGCCTCCTGCCTCTGGCCGCCCACTTCGACGGTGAGAACGGTCCCCGGGCTGGAGAAATCGCGAAGCGGAAATCCCAGGGCGATCGAACGGTTCAAGGAAGGGGAGTGGGTAGCGCTGGAGATCCAGCCGACTTCGCGGTCCCCACTGAACAGCTTGGCCCCTCTCGGCGGCAGGACCGGCTTGCTCATCGTGAGTCCCACCAAACGCCGGCGTACGCTTCCATAAGTGTCCATTCGGGCCACCACTTCCTGGCCCGGGTAGCAGCCTTTGCTCAGGCTGAAGGCTTTTCCTTCGAGATTCGCCTCCGGCGGAACGATCTCCTCGGTTAAATCCAAACCGGCCACCGGCAGTCCTGCCTCGATCCGGAGGGACTCGCGGGCTGAGGTCCCGAAGGGTTTGAGTCCCATCGGACCCCCTGCCTCCCAGAGCCGTTCCCAGACCGAGGTTAATCCGTCCGCCGGCAGCAGGATTTCGATGTCGGTTTCACCGGTTTCTTCCGTTCGAATCAGCAAGATCTCCTGACCGCCGACCTGCTGCGTGAGGAAGGCCAGCGGCTTGAGCCCCGTCACATCGGCCCCGAACGCCGTCTTGACCAGATCGCCGGCCTTGGGGCCGCTGACGAGCAGGAGCCCTCGGGTCTCTGCGCAATTTTCCAGCTTGGCCTTGGTGCCGTAGAGGAGGAACTTACGGAGGGTCTGAAAGGTGGTCTCGCCGATCTCGCCCACGTCCTCCAGCATCAGGGATTCGGGTAGGGCATAGACCCGGAAGTAGGTCAGCATCTTGCCCTTGTGGGTCAGAAAGCTGGAGTAGAGGCCCTGGCCTGGAGCCAGCGGCAGGATGTCGTTGCTGATGACGCTTTGCAGCCACTTGACCCGGTCCTCGCCCGTGACCCGCAGCTTGCCGCGATGAGACAGGTCGGCCAGGCCGACCCCGCTGCGGACCGCCCGATGTTCCGCCGCCGGGTCTCCGTAATGAACCGGCATTTCCCAGCCGGCCACCTCGGCAAAGATCGCTCCTCGTTTGAGATGCTGCTCACGCAGACGGGATTGTTTCATCGGTTCGTCCAAACGTCCGAAAGTCTTAAAGTCAGAAAGTCTGTCCGTCCAGAGACTTTACGACTTGATGACTTTCGGACTTTCCGACTGAATCACTTCCTCGACCAACTCCCTCGTCCTCGCCGAAAATTCATTGCGCGAAACGATCTTCGAGACCCCCAGGTCTCTGGCCCGCTTCCAGGTGTCCACTTCCTCGTGGTTGGCGAAGGCCAGGACGGGAATCGTCTTCAAGCTTTCATCGGCCTTGAGCTGCGCCAGGGCCTGGAAGGCGTCCAAGGCGAGGTCGTTCATGTTGAGGATCAGAGCCGCCGGCTGCAGCGTGGCGGCTTTCGCCGTGACCTCGTCCTGGGCACGGATGCGTTCCAGCCGGTAGCCGCGAGGAAGCAACGCATCACGCACCTTGGTGTAGAAGAAAATATCACCGACCGCCACCAACACGGTCTTGGCGTCGGTCCGACCCGTTTCGTTCATGCCGGTGAACGTGCCTCTCCTTCTGTTCCCTCGCTGACGGCTGAAAGCTGATCGCTGAGGGCGCTGCTCAGTTCAGCATGCCGATCAGCCGGCCCAGCGCCCGTTTGGCCAGCGCATAGTTCGGGTTCAGCGCCAGGGCTTTCTTGTAGGACTCGAGCGCCTGGTCCCACCGTCCTTTCCGTTCGTGGACCCGTCCCAGGTTCAGGTGCGGGAACGCGGGGCTTTCATAGCGCTTGGCCTGCAGGGCCCGTTCGAACCAGGGGATCGCCTCGTCGTACTTGCCCTGTTCGATCATGTAGGCGCCGATGTCGTTGTAGGGATTGCCGAACTCCGGGTCCATTTCGATGGCCCGGTGACACTCGTCGATCGCATCGTCCAGCTTGCCCATGAAACTGTACGTCCAGCCGAGGAAAGTGTAAGCCTCGGCGGTGGGATGGGTCTCGATCGAGCGCTTGTAGAGGGTGACGGCTTCCTCGAGGTCGCCTTTCATTTGATGTTCGTAGGCCTGCTGGAACAAGTTCCAGGCTTCCCGCTTGTCCTGCTCGCTGCCTTCCCCTTGGAGGAGAAAATCTTGAATGTCCATGGATCACAACGAAGAGCTGATGGCTGATGGCAAATGGCCGATGGCGCGGAACCGGAGTCAAAACCGCACTTCTTTTCTCGGCTATATGCTATCAGCTGTCGGCTATAAGCTCCTTACTCCTGTTTCAGCTTCTTCTTGATGAGTTCGGCCCCGTACCGGCCGGACAGCAGCATGGACCCGAAGGCGGGTCCCATGCGGGGCGTACCGTAGACTGCCGAGACGGCCAGCCCGACGACGAAGCAGTTGGGATAGACCTCGCCGGTCCGTTCCATGACATCTTCTTCCGAGCGGGAGACCCACATGGCCCCGTTGCCCGGCACCGCCTCGTACAAGTTGCGGCGGTGGAGCAAGTCCACGACCACCGCATCATGACCAGTCGCATCCACGACGATCTTGCTCTCCAGCGCGATCGGGTCCACGTGGACCACCTCGTGTCCCGCCATCTCCGCGGTCGTGTTGTTGACGACGACGCCTTCCAGGCGACCGTTCCCGCGAAGGATCAGGTCCACCACTCTGGTCAGGTTGAGGACCTTGGCGCCGGCCTGATAAGCGCCGGCGATCAGGGCGCCGGTGGCGTGGGGTGGGTCCACGATATACATGCCCTCGCATTCCTTCACCTGCTTGCAGGGCACGCCGAGTTCTTCCAGGATTTTGTCGGCCGGCGCGCAGATCGTGGCCTTGTTCATGAGGTACCCGCCCGACCAGAAGCCGCCCCCCAGCGCCAGCCCCTGCTCCACGATCAGCGTGCGGAATCCCATGGCGGCCAGGTCCCGCGCGCAGACCAGGCCGGAGGGGCCGGCTCCCACGATGATCACGTCGCTCTCGATGAGCTGGTCGAATTCTTTATAGTATTCCCGCGCAATCTGCCGGGTGATGTCCCGTTC
>CAZKHY010000040.1:0-24303 GCA_964552455.1 uncultured Nitrospira sp. | reverse complement strand
GGTCAGGACTCTGTCGGAGCTGGTCCGGGACCATGCGGAGGATGCCGACCGTCTGGTCAAGATCGTCGGCGAGGATCATGAAGTCTTGCGGCGGGAACTGCTCCAGGAACACCAGGCGCGGCTCCGCGTGCGGAAACGGGCGCGGCTCACCGGCTCGAAAATCGGGTTCGCGAGATAGGACATCGCCGGATGTCCGAAGGAGTCGGCATTCTTGGCCGACCACAGCGTCGACATACGGAACGTCGTGAAGCGCCACGGGGCGACGGTGGCGGTGGACCAGCTGTCGCTGGAGGTGCGGAAGGGAGAGTTTTTCTCCATCCTCGGGCCCAGCGGGTCCGGCAAGACGACGACCTTGCGGCTGCTGGCCGGCTTCGAGCAGCCCGACCAGGGGGACATCCTGATCGAGGGCCGTTCGATGAAACAGGTCCAGCCCAATCACCGGCCCGTCAATCTGGTCTTTCAAAACTACGCCCTGTTCCCCCACATGACGGTCTCGGGCAACATCGGGTTCGGGCTAGAGATGCGCCGCATCCCCCGCGCGGAAATCCGGGCTCGGGTCGAGGCGGTCCTCGACATGGTCCGGCTCAGGCCCAAGCAGGACCGGCTGCCGGCGCAACTCTCCGGAGGCGAGCAGCAGCGGGTGGCCTTGGCCCGCGCCCTGGTCAACCGCCCCTCCGTCCTTCTGTTGGACGAGCCCCTGGGTGCGCTGGATCAGCAGTTGCGCCTGGACATGCAGGTCGAACTCAAGGCCATCCAAGAGCAGGTGGGCATCACCTTCATCTGCGTCACGCATCATCAGGAAGAGGCGCTGACCATGTCGGACCGCGTCGCGGTCATGCACCAGGGGCGCCTGCTGCAGGTCGGGAGTCCGCAAGAGTTGTATGAATCGCCTGTCTCCTCCTTCGTGGCCAACTTCATCGGAGTCTCCAACAGCCTGATCGGATTGGTCGATCGTGTGAACGGGACCCGCTGCCTGGTGAAAGCCAGGGACCTTCCCGGCCCGCCGACCTTGCAGGCCCGGTTGCCTGCCGGCGCGGAGGAGGGGAGCCTGGTGACCCTCTTGCTCCGTCCGGAACGACTGCACCTGTCCACTGACGTTCGCCTGAACGGGTATGACAACGTCCTGCAGGCCAGGATCAGCAAGGCCATCTACAACGGGAGCGGGATGCAGTACCAGGTGGCGCTCTCCGACTCCATCGTCTGGAAGGCCCGCCTGTCCAATTCCAGCTCCGATCAGAAACGGTTCCTGCCGGGAGAATCGGTTTTTATTCGTTGGAACGCGGATGAGGGAGTGGTCCTGACCGAGTGAGCGTCTCCCGGTTCCCCTCCGACAGCACTGATCCGGACGAACGTCTCCGGAGATCCGATCTTCCCGCCTGGCTGCTCGCGGCTCCCCTCTTGTGGATGGGCATCTTTTTCCTGCTCCCGCTGCTGCTGGTGCTGGTCATCAGCTTTACCTCGCGGGGCACCTATGGCGGGATCGAGTGGACCTTCAGCCTTGCCAACTATGTCACGGCGGCCGATCCTCTCTATGTGAAGATCTTCCTCCGCTCGCTGGCCCTCGCGACGGCCACGACGGTCCTCTGCCTGCTGTTGGGGTTTCCGCTGGCCTACTACATCGCCAGATTGCCGGTCTGCCGGCAAGGTGTCTGGCTTTTGCTGGTCATGATTCCCTTCTGGACCAATTTCCTGGTTCGGACTTATGCCTGGATCTTCATGCTGCGCACGGAAGGATTGCTGAACAGTTTCCTGCTGGGGCTGGGGCTGATCGACGGCCCGATCGAGATTCTCTACACCGACACGGCGGTCCTGATCGGGCTGGTCTATGGGTATTTGCCCTTCATGGTGCTGCCGCTCTATGCGGCCGCCGAGCGGCTCCCCCGGTCGGTGGTGGAGGCGGCCTGGGATCTCTATGCCCCGGCCTGGGCCGTGTTCTGGCGGGTGATCCTGCCTCTGACCAAGCCGGGGGTAGTGGCCGGTTGCATCCTGGTTTTCATCCCCTCCTTGGGGGCCTTCATTACCCCGGACCTGTTGGGGGGCGCCAGGACGATGATGGTGGGCAACCTCATCCAGCACGAGTATCTGGTGGTGCGGGACTGGCCGTTCGGCTCGGCTGTGTCGTTCGTTCTGATGGGGCTCGTGCTGGCCGGAGTCATGGCCTATTTGCGGACGGAGGGAGCCGGGAACAAAAATGGGTAAAAAGCTTCTCCGGCACATATGCTCATATACGATTGAAGCGGGCGGCTCATGCAAGCTTGGTATGGGGGGGCGATGAGCCGGCGGCGGGCTTGGCTGCTGGGAGCCAGCGTGGTCGACTTACTGTTTCTCTATGCGCCGATCGCGGCGCTGATCCTCTTTTCCTTCAACGCCTCGCGGCTGTCCGCTTCCTGGCAGGGCTTCACCCTTCAATGGTACCGGCTGCTGGCCGAGGACGACGCGTTGCTGGCAGCCGTGCGGAACAGCCTGCTCGTGGGCCTGGTTTCCACCACCCTGGCGACCCTGCTGGGAGTCTGCGCGGCGGTGGGCTTGGAGCGGTTTCCATTCCGGGGACAGAGGCTGGTCGAAGGGGCTCTGCTGCTGCCGCTCGTGATCCCCGAGGTGATGATGGGCGTGGCGCTGATGCTTTTCTTCGTGCTGATCAAGCTGCCGCTCAGCCTGGCCACGGTGACGATCGGGCACGCGGCCTTCAACCTCCCGGTCGTGGCGGTCATCGTACGGGCCAGGCTGCGGAAACTGGACCCGGCGCTGGAAGAGGCGGCCCGCGACCTGGGCGCCACGGCCTGGCAGGCGTTCGGACGCGTGACGCTGCCGCTCTTGAGGCCGGCGATCCTGGGGGCCGCCCTGATGGCCTTTACGATCTCGCTGGACGACTTCATCGTGACGTTCTTCACGGCCGGTCCGGGGAGCACCACGCTGCCCCTGAAAGTCTATTCGATGGTCAAATCCAGCGTGACCCCGGAGATCAATGCGCTCTCCGCGATCCTCGTCCTGGTCTCCATGTCCCTGATCGCCCTGTCGCTGGCCTTGCAACGCAAACCATGAGTCGCTTTTCGACGAGCCAACTGATCGCATGGCTGGGGCTTGCCCTGGTCTTGTCTGCTTGCCAGCCGATCGCCGAAGACGAACCGAAGAAGCAGCCCGAACCGGGCGGGGCCGGCCGGGCCGCGGCGACCCTGCACTACTTCACCTGGTCGGACTATGTGGACAGGGCGCTGATCGAGCGGTTCGAGCGCCGGACCGGCGCGAAAGTGGTGGTGGACACCTTCGGCAGCAACGAAGAGCTGCTGGCCAAACTGCAGAGCGGCGCCAGTGGGTACGACGTGGTGGTGCCGTCCGACTTCATGGTGTCCATCATGGTCAAGCAGGGGCTTTTGGCCGAGCTGGACCTTGCGAAGATCACCAACAGTCAACTGGTGACTGGTCGGCTGCAACGCCTGCCTTTCGATCCGGAGGGCCGGTATTCGATTGCCTATCTCTGGGGCACCGTCGGGATCGGCTACAATTCGGAGGTCATTTCCACGCCGCCCGACAGTTGGGCCGTGCTCTGGGACCCCCGTTACAAGGGAAAGATCAGCATGCTGAACGACCAGCGGGAGGTGTTCGGGGCGGCTTTGCGCGCGATGGGGCACTCGATCAATACCAAGGATCCGACAGTCATCGCGGAGGCCAAGGTCCGGCTCGTGAACCAGAAGCCGTTGGTCAAGACCTATACCAGCGAGAACTATCATCAATTGCTGGCCTTGGGCGATGTGGCTCTGGCTCACGGGTGGGGAGGGGCGGTGGCCCGCGCGATGGCCGAACGGCCTGCGATCAAGTATGTGATTCCCAAAGAAGGAGGCACGATCTGGGCCGATTGCCTCGCGGTGCTCAAGACATCCGGCCAGAAGGATCTGTCCATGCAGTTCATCAACTACCTGCTGGACGCGGAGGTGGCGGCCAAGACAACCGAACGGTTGCTCTTTGCCTCTTCAAATCGGGAAGCCAAGGCTCTCGTGCAGGCAACGGTCCGGGAAAATCCCGCGGTCTACCCTCCGGATTCGGCCTTGGACCGGTTGGAATGGATGGCCGATGTGGGGGAGACGATCCGGTTGTACGACAGGGCCTGGACGGAATTGAAACTCCGGTAAGGTCAGCGGGCAGAAAGAAGAAATTGGATGAGAAAAAGCTCGTCGCCTGACCGGAAGTTCGCAAGATGATTGACTATTGACGGGTACTATGTTAGGGAATGATCGTAAGGTTGAAGATCCCTTTTAAGGGAGTTGCCTGTGGTGGAGAGTGCACCTCGTGCGTAAGTTCTTCGGTTCTCTGACGGACGGTCGATTCACCGGCCGACCGGCGGTTCGAGCCGGTTTCTGTTTCCTCTTCGTTTCGGTTTTTTGTCTCCTGTCTCTTTTCGACGTTTCCTTCTATCAGCAAACGGACGCCCCTTTCTGGCAGGTTGCCTTGGTGGATGAGGACGAGACCGATCGGTCGGAGGCCAAAGTCTCCCAGCTTCCGTCCGATGACAGCCAGGATTCTCTCAGCTCCGCTCCTGTCGTCCGAGTCCTTCACCGGCAGCAACGGCTTGGCCAGTCCAATGGGCCGAGCCTGCCTCAGCGCCGCAGCGCCTCCTCGCTCATCATTCGTGCTCCTCCGGCCGCGTAGCTTCTCTTGTCGCGCTTGATCGTTGACACCTGCCTCCGGAGCCACGGTGATGCGGCTCTGCTCGGAGGTGCGGGAGCTTCATGGAGGCACCAGCAGGGATGATCCGTCAAACCGTCAATTGCTTGTATCAACCGCTTGGGGAAAGCCGGTATAATAACGGGCTATGCTGAAGGCCCTCGGACAGCGATCCGGAGGTGGCAGCCTGCGTTCGAGGGACGGGCGGGATCGGCGCCTGTTCCGTGCCCTTGCCATGGACCTGCTGTGGGCTGTGCCCCTCGTTATGATGGTGGCCGGGCCTGACCTGGCGGGACCCCGATCCGTGCTGGCGGCCGAGCAGGGCAAGGAGGCGACGAAGAAAGTCGACGTGGCGGAGGTGCCGATACTGCATTTGAGCTTGGACGAGGCGGTCGCGGTCTTCCTGAAACAGAACCTGGACTTGTTGATTGTGAAATTCGGCATCGACTATGCCAAGGGCCAGCGGATCACGGCGGGGCTCTTTCCGAATCCCACCCTCTCGGTCGGGACCCTCAGCGCGATGACCCAGGGACAGACCATCGCGCGCAGCAGCGAAATGCTGGGGACCGTGCAACAGCTCTTCGAGATGGCGGGCAAACGGGGTTATCGGATCGAGAGCGCCGAGTTCGGGACCAAATCGGCGGAGGCCAACTTCGAGGATGCCGTCCGGCAGCTCGGGTTTACGGTGAAGGACGCCTACTACCGGGTGCAGTTGGCGCAGCGCCGGCTGGCCTTGGCGGAGGAAAACCGGGACCGGTTCGCCCGTATTTTGGAGGTGAATACGATCCGGTTCAAGAAGGGCTTCATCGCCGAGATCGATCTGATTCGGATCCGCCTCCAGATCATCGATTTCCAGTCGCAGGTCATCCAGTACATTCAGGAGGCCGACGGGGCCAGAGCGGACCTCCGGCAACTCCTGCGCCTGTCGCCGTTGACCCTGCTGGACTTGACCACGGACCTGGACTATAAGCCGGTGGAGCCCGACATCACGACCTTGCGGCGCGTGGCGCTGGATGTGAGGCCGGACATCCGGGCCAAGCGGCTCACTCACTCCCAGCGGCTGGCCGATCTCAAGCTGGCCAGGGCCTATCAGGTTCCGGACGTGACCCTGGGGGCCGGCTACTCGGTCCAGGGGCCTCGGGGTCCCGACAACCAGCAACAGGTGGTTCTGAACTTCGGCGTGCCGCTGCCGCTGTTCAACCGCAATCAGGGCGGGATCGTGCAAGCCGAGGTGGGAGTGCAACAGGCCGAAGCGGATCTGCAGAAGACGATGAACCAGGTGGAAAACGAGGTGGACGTGGCCTATCGCAACCTGATCCAGAGCCGTCGCCTGGTGGAGACCTATCGGGCCGGCGTGCTGGATGACGCCCGCTCCACCTTGACCATCGTGGAGCGGGCCTATGAACGGGGAGGGGCGACGATTCTGGACTTGCTGGATGCGGCCCGCACCTCCCGCACCATCCAGTTGAATTACATCGAGTCGCTCTACAACTATCAGCACAACGTCTTCATGCTCGAAAGCGCCGTCGGCAAGGGCATCGCTTCATGAACAACCGGTTGGCTTTCATCTCGGTTCTTCTGTTCCTGGCGCTGGCATCGGCTTGTGAACGCCACGAGGAGCCCAGTGCCTCGAATGCCGCGACACCGCCGTCCCGGACGGCTCCGGGGTTCCCCGCCGACAAGCAGAGCCGGATCGAAACCGCTGTCGTGTCCGCCAGTCCGGTCAACCCCACCATTGCGCTGGCCGGAAAGGTCGCCTATGGCGAGGACCGGTATTCGAGGATTTCCTCCCCCTTGCAGGGTCGCGTGGTGGAGGTGCGCGCGAAGCTGGGGGACCATGTCAAGGCGGGCGACGTATTGATGGTGATCGACAGCCCCGACATCACGGCGGCCTATTCCGATTTTGTCAAAGAAGCCTCCGACCTCGAGTTTGCCACGCGCGCCTACGAGCTGGCGAAGGACCTCTTCGAGACCAAAGCCCTGCCGCTCAAGGATCTCAAGCAGGCTGAAAACGACATGATCAAGGCACGGGCGGAGTTCCGCCGCGCCAAGGAGCGGTTGCTCTCGCTCAAGGTTCCGGCGGCCGAGTTGGACAAGCCGCTGGCCGAGCAGCGGATCATCTCGCGGTTCGAGATGAAGAGCCAACTGGCGGGTACGGTGGTGGAGCGCACCGTCACGCCCGGCCAGTCGGTGGGCGGCGATCCCACCCAGGTGCTCTTCACGGTCGCCGATCTGGACAAGCTCCAAGTGGTCGCGGACGTGTATGAGCGGGACCTGGACCTGGTCAAGGTGGGGCAAGTGGCCAAGGTGACCGTCGAGGCCTATCCCGGCATCACCTTTCCCGCCGCCATTGCAGCCGTGGGGGATGTGGTGGACCCCAATACCAGGACGATCAAGGTCCGGGCCTGGGTGACGAACATCGAGCACAAGCTCAAGCCGGAGATGTTCGCCAGGCTCCACATCCAGGTGGGGGAGGAGACCTCGTTCCTCACGATTCCCAAGGAAGCCATGCTGGAGATCGACGGGAAGCAGTACGTCTACGTGGTCGAAGCGGAGGGCCGCTACGTCAAGCGGGAAGTCAAGGTCGCGACGGCCTCGGCCGACCAGCTCCGGGTCCTGGAAGGCCTGACACCGGGAGAACGGATCGTGACGAAGGGCGCCGTGTTGATCAAGGGGCAGGAAGTCAAGGGATGAGGCTGCGCCGCGCGATGCATAGCGTCATGCGATGGCCCGAGCGCTCGGTAGCCGTTCGACACGATGATCCCACGAATCGTTGAGTTTGCCCTCGAGCAACGGGTCTTCGTCTGCGCGCTCGGGTTGATGCTCCTGTTCGGAGGGCTCTACGCCTTCCACATCCTCGATGTCGTCGCCTACCCCGATCCCTCCCCTCCGATGGTGGAAGTGATCACCCAGTACCCCGGGTGGTCGGCGGAAGAAATCGAACGGCAGATCTCCATCCCCATCGAGATAGGGCTGACCGGGATGCCGGGCCTCACCGACATCCGCTCCCTGTCCATCTTCGGGCTCAGCGACATCAAAGTCTACTTCGACTTCAGCACCAAGTATTTCTTCGACCGGCAGGAAGTCCTCAACCGCCTGGCCATGATCACCTTGCCGGGCAACGTCCAGCCGGCGCTGTCCCCCTGGTGGGCCATCGCCGAGATCTACCGGTACGAGCTGGTCGGCGAGAATACGTCCCTGACCGACCTGAAAACCCTCCAGGACTGGAAGCTGCAGCGGGAGTTCAAGCGGGTGCCCGGCGTGATCGACGTGACGGCCTTCGGGGGCACGACCAAGGAATACCACGTGGACGTCAATCCCGGCGCCTTGATCAGCTACGGGGTCAGCTTGTCCCAGGTGACCGACGCGATCACCCAAAGCAACGCCAACGTGGGGGGCAACTATCTGACGGTCGGCGGCCAGAGCTACAACATCCGCGGGCTGGGCCTGATCGACAGCCTTGAAGACATCGAGAACATCACGGTGGCCGAGAAAGACGGTACCCCGATCTATGTCAGGAATCTGGGAAGGGTCAGCGTCGGCAACCGCGTGCGCCTGGGGAAGGTCGGCATCGACGACCGGGACGACGTCGTGGAAGGAGTCGTCTTGCTGCAACGGGGGGCCAAGGCTTCTCCCGTCCTGGAAAAGGTCAAGAAGAAGGTGGAGGAACTCAACACCTGGAAGCTGCCGAAGGGGGTTCAGATCAGGACATTCTACGACCGGACCGTCCTGATCCATACGACGGTCGAGACGGTGATGGACATCCTGATCAGCGGGGTCGTCCTGGTGTTCGTGATCCTCTTCGTCTTCCTGGGCCACCTCCGGTCCGCCGTGATCGTGGCGCTCACGGTGCCGATGGCGCTGCTGTTCACGTTCAGCATGATGGTGCTGATGGGGGAGTCGGCCAACCTGATCTCGCTCGGCGCGATCGATTTCGGCATCATCGTGGACTCCACACTCATCATGGTCGAGAGCATCTTTGCTCACCTGGCCCACCGGGCAAGCACCGGGCTGACCGTCCCGATGCACATCATGCGGGCCGCGCGCGAAGTGGGGCGGCCCATCTTTTTTGCGACCACGATCATCGTCGTCGCGTTCATCCCGCTTTTCACGATGACCGGCGTGCCGGGCAAGATCTTCGCGCCGATGTCGATGACCTACGGGTTCGCACTGAGCGGGGCGCTCCTGATGGCGTTTACCCTCGCTCCGGCCCTCTGTACGCTGCTGCTCAACGGTCCGATCAGCGAACGAGACACGGTCCTAGTGCGGGCGGTGCGGCAAGGCTACATGAAAGCGCTCAAGTGGGCCCTGGGGCACGAGCTGCTCGTGGTCGGGGTGGCGGGCGCGCTGTTCGTCGTCGCCTTGCTGTCGGTGCCGTTTCTGGGCGGAGAGTTCATGCCGGCTCTGGAGGAAGGGAATCTTTGGGTGCGGGCGACGATGCCGGTAGACATCTCTTTCGAGCAGGCCAGCCGGCTGACCTCTGATATCCGTAACATCTTCCGTCAATTCCCGGAAGTCACCAACATCGTCTCGCAACTCGGCCGTCCGGATGACGGGACCGACCCCACCAGCTTCTTCAACGCGGAGTTTCTCGTGAACCTCAAGCCCAAGAAAGAGTGGCGGCCGGAGGTGACGTCGAAGGAAAAGCTGATCGGGGAGATCGACACGGTGCTGGAGAAGATCCCCGGTGTGACCTTCAACTTCTCCCAGGTCATTCAGGACAACGTGCAGGAGGCCATGTCGGGGGTCAAGGGCGAGAACTCGATCAAGCTCTTCGGCACGGATCTGAAGCTCTTGGAGACCAAGGCCCTGGAGATCGAAAAAGTCATGCGGCAGGTGCCGGGAGTGAAGGACCTGGGGATCTTTCATCTCCTGGGGCAGCCGAACCTCCTGATCCAGGTGGATCGGCAGGCCTGCGCCCGCTACGGCCTTCAGGTGGCGGATGTGAACCAGGTCGTGCAGGCTGCGATCGGTGGCCAGGCCGTGACCAGGGTGTTTGAGGGGGAACGGTCGTTCGATCTGGTCGTGCGGTTCATGCCGGAATTTCGCCAAGACGTGGAGACGATCGGGAACATCCAGGTCAGCACGCCGGATGGGGCCAGGATCCCGCTCAAGCAGTTGGCGGCGATTTCCTTGCAGACCGGCGCCTTCATTATCTATCGGGAGAACAACGAGCGCTACATCCCGATCAAGTTCAGCGTGCGGGGGCGGGACCTGGAGAGCACGGTGAAGGAGGCGGAGACCCTCATCCGCCAGCAAGTCACCCTGCCGGAGCGGTACCGGTTCGAATGGCACGGGGAGTACGACCAGCTCCAGGACGAAAAGAAGCGCCTGGCGACCATCGTGCCGGTCAGCCTGGTGTTCATCCTGTTCCTGGTCTACCTCGCGGTCAATTCGTTCAAGGATGCGGTGCTGGTGCTGCTGGCGGTCCCGTTTGCCTTGGTCGGCGGCATCTTCTCGCTGCTCTTCACGGGGACCAGCTTCAGCATCTCGGCGGCGGTGGGGTTCATCTCGTTGTTCGGGGTGGCGATTCAAGGAGGCCTCATCCTGGTCGTCCGGATCCGCGACCTCATGGAGGAGGGTTATGACCTGCAGACCGCCATCGTGACCAGCGCCGACGCGCGGATGCGCCCGGTCCTGATGACCACCTTGGCCGCCGCGATCGGGCTGTTGCCCGCGGCCGTCGCAACCGGCATCGGAGCCCAGTCCCAGCAGCCGCTTGCGAGGGTGGTGGTGGGGGGGATGCTCACCTCGGCTTTTCTGATCCTGATGGTGCTGCCGGTCCTCTACCAACTCCTGCACCGACGCCAGCAGAGTGTCGGGGAAGGTGAGGCAACGGAACCGACGGGCGGAGCGACCTCCTAGGTTCTCCGCCAAGGCGGCGAAGACGACTCGGTCTAGCATTGGTCGGACGGTACAAACCCTAAGATGCCGCTATCGGTGCGATCTGAAATATATACTCATTTCGACTTGTCGCATAGTTTCTGTTTGCAGGCCTCCGCTTGTTGCTAGCGTGATTCCGGCCTCTTCCCTCCGGTTCAGTCTGATGACCGGATGGCTCTGTCTGCTTTGTGCGGCGGTTCTCTCCATCCTGGTCGTCTTGGAGCCGGGCCGGGCTGTTGCGCAAGACGAGCAAGGTCCGCCCGGAACGGACAAGCCCATCGGACCGCAGGAGCCCAGGCCGGACCGCAAAGCCAGCGACTCCAAGGAAGGGCTGATGATGGGGCCTTTGAAGGAGCCGCCGGCCTCGCAGGTCTCTTCCGACAAGCGCAGCACAACCCACGTCCCGCTGCCTGCCATCGGGTACAGCCGCAACGAGGAATACTGGCTCGGCGGGCTTGTGACGACGTTGAAAACGAACAAAGACGGGGAGCTCGAAGACATCTTTGCCCCGCAATTCCTCTACAACCCGCTCGTCGGCGCCCAGGGCACGCTCAATTACTACGGGTACCGTTCCAGCACCGTCCAGTACCGGGCGGTGGCGTCCTATTCGGAAAGGGTCGCGAAGTACTTCGACCTGGCCTATAAGAACGTGGGGTTCGGGGGGGGGCGGTACATCTTTGTCGCGCAGGTCAACTGGTTCAAGAATCCCTTTGCGCGGTTCTTCGGGTTTGGGAACACCGCACCGCTCTACAACGAAACGAACTATACATCCCGTGAGGGCATCGCCAAGGTGACCGCCGGCATCAATCTGAGTCCGGCCGCCTCCTTGACCTTCACCGAACGGTTCCGTGACGTGAGGGTGGAAAATGGCATCATCTCGTCGCTCCCTTCGACGAAGACCCAATTTCCTGCTGTGACGGGCATAGAGGGCGTGCAGCTCTTCGGCCACCAGCTTACCTTTCTCTATGACACGCGGGACGATCTGATGACGCCCATCAGGGGTACATATCTGAACCTGTCCGCAGAGCTGGTTCAAAATATGAAAGAGCACGGGCCGAACCGGTGGGGGCACTATGTTGTGGATGTGCGGCATCTGTTCCCACACGACTCCGACAGCAAGGTCTTCGTGGCCCGCGCTATGTTCGAGTCGGTGACCGGGCGAAGGGTCCCCTTCTATGAGCGGCCGGCCCTGGGGGGGGAGAATACCCTGCGGGCTTTCGGTCTCCAGCGGTTTATTGACGATCAGGCGCTCCTGGTCAATCTTGAGGAACGCATAACCGTGTTGAAGGATCGAATCTTCAACAACGATCTGGAATTCCAGGTGGCACCTTCCCTCGACGTCGGCCGGGTCTCGAGCAAATTAATCGATCGATTTCACAACTTTCAGGTCAATCCCGGTGTCGGGTTCCGTGTCATGGCCCGTCCCAACGTGGTGGGCCGTGTGGATGTCGCCTATGGGAAAGACGGGAGCAACGCCTTCGTGGGGCTTGATTACCCGTTCTGAGCGATTGCTTTTCCATGGGGCAGCAGCTACGATAAAAAACCACGTCAATCGAGCCGTCCGTGGTCCGGTGAGTATAAATGGAAGGGTGCAAGGGCAAGGCTATGAAGACAAATAGGAATAGGGGGGATGGTCGAAGGAAAACATTCGTGACCGGCTGGCTCGTGATGATGGCCCTGGTCTTGGGCTTTACAGGGGCGGGACTCGACAGAAGCGCCTTGGCCGAGCGGCCTCGCGCGGTGCCCGTGCAGATTCCCTATGAGGCCCCTCCGAGGCCCGGGGCGGCACCCGATACGTCGGTTCCTCCTTCCACCAAGCCGCTGGATGCCGAGGAACTCAAGCGGGCCGAGGCGCTGCTGCCGCTGCTCGAGGGGAAACAGGAGTTTTGGGCGATGGGGGAGTTTGTCCACCTGGGTCCGCCGGTGGCTCCGGTTCTGGTCAAGGCGTTGAAAATGTCCGCTCCCAGGATCCGATACAATGCGATTGAAACCCTCTCGATGATCAAGGAGCCCAGCGTCGTGCCGGCGCTGGTGGAGGTGGCCAAGGAAGCGAACGAAATGCCTCGGATTCGCGAACATGCCTTGCGGGTGTCCGTGCGGCTGGACCCTTCCTTGGCACCGCCTGCGGTCGAGGTGATGGCCAAAGATCCCAACCCCACGATCAGGAAGACCGCCGCTTTTGAGGCACGTTACGTCAGGCAGAAAGCGGTGGTCCCGGTGCTCATCAGCCTGATTCCGGACGAGGAGCGGTTTGTCGCGATCACGGCCGTCAATTCCCTCTGGCTCCTGACGCGTCATGAGAGCGAGATCCACGATTGGGATACCTCCACCAAACAGGACCGGACCGAGTGGGCGCAGGAGTGGATTGACTGGTGGAAGGAAGCCCAGGCAACCTTCGAGCTGCCGGAGCCCCGCCGGTCCAGAAAGCCTTCGTAAAGGCCCTCGATCCGCCCCGAAAGGCGGAAGCGCGGCGGTTGCTGGTCCGGAATCGTCTGTGTTATAACCAACCAGCATGACGATTGGTTCAGTTGGTACCGGCATAGCGTAAAGAGAGAGCCATGGCGTTGCTCCCCATCGCGAAACTCGGCAATCCGGTTCTGCGCAAGCTCGCCCAGTCGGTCGATCCGGCCGAGATCAACGGGCGGGCCATGCAGCAATTCATCGACGACATGTTCGAAACGATGGTTGAGGCGGAAGGGATCGGGCTGGCGGCGCCACAGGTGTCCCGGTCGCAGCAGATCATCGTGATGGAGTGCCAGGGCGAGGGAGGATTTCCCCGGACGGTGCTCATCAACCCCGAGATCGTCTATTACGGGCCCAGGCAGGCGGAGATGTGGGAGGGGTGCCTCAGCGTGGACGGGCTGCGCGGAAAAGTCACGAGGCCCTCGATGATCAAAGTGCGCGCCCTCGACCGCCACGGCGCTCCCCTGGAGTTCGACGCCACCGGGCTCTATGCCGTCTGCATCCAACACGAGATCGATCATCTGATCGGCAAAGTCTTTCTCGACCGGATGACCGACCTGTCCACGCTGACCCAGCTCGATGAGTTCGATCGGTACTGGCGGCAGGAGCATGCCACGGTCATCTAGCCATCAGCGGTCGGCCGTCAGCGATCAGCCAGGCCATGAAACGAGGTCCGATCGTACAACCCGGTCATCCCGATAACACCGCGCCTCGATGGCTGAGGGCTGCATGCTGACCGCTGAGAGCTCTCAACCGTGAAAGTCCTGCTGCGCGTCCTTCGCTACCTCCGGCCTTATCGGTTCCTTGCCGCGACCACCCTCCTGTGCGCCGCCTTGACCACGGCGCTGGAGTTGGTCCCTCCCTGGCTGGTCAAGATCGTCATCGATGATGTGATTCAGGCGCACCGCTCGGCTCTGCTGCCGTGGGTGATGGCCGCGCTCTTCCTGGCCTACGGGCTCAAGAACCTGTTCGCCTCCCTCCGCATCCGGTTCAACAACCGCTTGGAACAACGGGTCGTGCACGACTTGCGCGAGCAGGTTTTTGCGGTCCTGCAGAAGCTCTCGGTGAGTTACTACGAGAGCCGTTCCACGGGAGAAATCATGTCGCGGGTGTCCAGCGACACCGAGCACGTGGAGCGGATTTTTATCGACGGGCTGGAAGGGATGCTGACCGCCTCGCTGACCCTGGTCGGGATCACGGTCATGCTGTTTACGCTGAACTGGAGGCTGGCGGCCCTCTCGATGATTCCCATCCCGATCCTGATCCTCTCCGCCACCCTGTTCACCAGGCGTGTCCATGGCTATTACCACGCGATCCGGCGGCACGCGGCCGATCTGAACGCCTATCTGCAGGACGCCCTGTCCGGCATCCGGGAGACCATGGGCTTCAACCGGCAGGCCTACGAGTCGCAGCGGTTCGGGACGCTGAGCCGGCGGTACAGCGAGAGCAACCTCAAGGCCATGTACCTCTGGTCGCTCTATTCGCCCGGCATGATCTTCGTCGGCAGCCTGGGAACCTTGCTGATCCTCTGGTACGGGGCCCAGGAAGTCATGAGCGGCGCGCTGACGCTCGGCGAATTGGTCATGTTTCTCTCCTACCTGGCGCTGTTCTACGTGCCGATCAACCAGATTCATTCGGTGAACCATATGCTCCAGCACGCCCTGGCGGCGAGCGAGCGCGTCTTCGACATCCTGGATGCGACGCCGGAAGTGCATGACCGGCCGGGAGCGATCCAACCCAAGTCCAGGCTGGAAGGTGCGGTTCGATACGAGGACGTCTCGTTTCACTATCGCCCCGACGTGCCCATCCTCCGCCACGTGAGGCTGGAGGTCAAGCCGGGGGAGCGCATTGCCCTGGTGGGGCCCAGCGGGGCCGGGAAGAGCACTGTCCTCAAGCTGCTGATGCGCTTCTATGACGTGCAGGAAGGGGCGGTCACCATCGACGGCTGCGATCTGCGGGACCTGCCGCTGGCGTTCCTCCGCAGCCAGATCGGCCTGGTGCAGCAGGAGCCCTTCTTGTTCAACGGAACCGTCCGCGAGAACATTGCCTACGGAGACCTGGCGGCCGGGCAGGAGAGGATCGAGGAGGTGGCGCGAGCCGCCCGCGCGCACGAATTCATCGTGGCGCTGCCGGACGGGTACGACACCTGGATCGGGGAACGGGGGGTCAAGCTGTCGGTGGGGCAGAAACAGCGGGTGTCGATCGCGCGCGTCCTGCTGAAGGACCCGCCGATCGTGATTTTTGACGAGGCGACGTCGAACATCGACACGGAAACGGAGGTCAAGATCCGCGAGGCCCTCAATGTCCTGACGCAGGGCCGCACCACCTTCATCATCGCCCACCGCCTCTCGACCCTCCACGACGTGGACCGGATCGTGGTGGTGGATCGGGGTCGGGTCGTCGAGGAAGGGAACCATGAAAGCCTGCTTGCTCGGGGCGGGCTCTATACAGGCCTCTACGAAGCCCAGTTCCAGCTGTAGCGATCAAGTTGGAAAGTCGGGCAAGTCATCAAGTCTGAAGTCCCACCGTGGAGGACTTTATGGCTTTCAGGTTTTCTGACTCGATAGACCTGATTGCGAATCAAGTGGACGGCTGGGTACACTCAACCGACAATAACTATAAAACGAAAACGGGATGATCAATGGTTTTGGTGTACGAAAACGAGCCGTTGGATAACGAACGTGCCGGGGGACATTTCTACCATGTCTGTCGGGGAAGGATCGAACAGGCATCGCTGTCGATTCCCCCTCCGGACAAGCCCTATGAATGTCCTCAGTGCGGGATCGAACTGGAAACGGAAGACTTCTGGGTGGCCCAACTGAAGGGCTCGGTGTAGCTCGCTCAGCGCACGCAACGGCCGAGCGAGCGGACGATAGAGACGGGAGGATAGCGAAGAATGCCGGGGAGTGCCGGTCGCAAGACGGTTTCGGTGATGCGCGGCTTCATGATGCTCTGCGACACCTGCTATGACCACGTGATCGCCGACAAGTTGGTGGATGGACGCAACTACGTGGCCGATCACGAAGCCCTGTTCGATACGATCTGCCCCGGCTGCACCGACATCAACCGGCCGCTGGTCGACGATATGCTGGGGAGTTCCGAGTAGAGTCCGAAAGTCCTCAAGTCGAAAGTCTTCTCGGAGGTTCTTCTAACTTTACGACTTTGGGACCGTACAGACTTTTTGACTTACTTGCAGGTCTTGCCGTCGAAAATCTTGCAGGATGACTCGCCCGACGCCAGCTTCCAGCTTTTGAGCAGCGGTGCCTTGTCCGGCCTGGTCTCCACCACGATGTCGATCATACCGGAGACAGGGAGCTTGTCCAGGTGCGGCTTGGCTGTCTCGCTGACTTCCACGCCGAACACGGCGCCGCTCGACGACACCACGATGTACCCCTTCTCCTTATCGACCATGATGATCGGGCTATAAATGCTTTTCTCTTCGGCCGCAGCCCACCCGGCCCAGCTCAGGCAGGCCAGCAGGGCGGTGAGCAGCATGCCCCCTCGGTAGGTCAGGTTGTCAGTCATCACCGGAGCCCTCCCTTCTGGCCTGTCGGCGTGCCCATTATGCCACCCTTTGCCGTGGCATTCTAGCTCTTTTTCTCGCGAGGCAATTCGGAAAGGAAGGGAGAGGTCAGACGACCCGAAACTCAGCGGGGGAGACCTGGCGGTTCTTGATCCAGTAGGCACGGATGTCCGGTCGCGATTTGTTCTCCAGCGAGACGATGACGTACGCCGCGTCCGGATAATAAGCGAGGCCGACGTCGGTCATGGAGGGGTAGGCGGGCGAGTGGGGATGGGAGTGGTAGATGACGGTCAGGTCAAGTTGCCGGTCCCGCATGTCTTTGAACGCGGCCAGCATTTCCTTCGGATCCATGAAGTACGCCACTTCGGCCTTGGCTGTGTCGGTGAGGTGCCCCAACTGCTTCACGTTGGCTTCGTCGAAGACCCGGACCGCCTGGGCGTCCTTGGCCACGGTGTTGGTGATCCGGTACTGGCGCGTGACCGCTCCGTCCTTGCCCGCCAGCAGCCCGCAGCACTCGAACGGGTCCAACTCGCGCGCATGAGCGACCAGGTCATCAAGAATCTGTCGGGGGATGGCCAGGGCGGACACGTCAGATCGTGCAGGTCACGGCGTAATCGCCGCCCAGGTCTTTGATGGTGGGGGTTGTGCCGCAGAGGGGGCAGGCCGGGTCCTTCGGACGGCTCACCCTCCTGAATTTCATCTCCAGGGCGTCGTAAATCAGGAGCCGGTCGGCCAACGTTTCCCCGATGCCGAGGATTTCCTTGATGGCCTCGCCTGCTTGAAGGATGCCCATCGTGCCAGCCAGTACGCCCAAGACCCCGGCTTCTTGGCAGTTCGGCACGAGCCCGGCCGGCGGCGGCTCGGGATAGAGGCAGCGGTAGCAGGGATAGCCTTCGTGCGGCTTGATGGTCGTCAGCTGACCTTCGAAGCGGAACATGCTGGCCGAGATGAGGGTCTTTCTCGCGAAGAAACAGGCGTCGTTCACCAAAAACCTGGTGGAGAAATTGTCGGACCCGTCCAGAATGATGTCATACTCCGGAAAGAACCGCATGACATTGTCCGCCGAGATGTTTTCCTGATAGGTGTTGATCGTGATGTCGGGGTTCATCGCGGCCAGCATCTTCCGGCCCGATTCCACCTTGGGCACACCGACCGTAGCGGTCGTGTGCAGGATCTGCCGCTGTAAATTGGACAAGTCCACCACGTCGCCGTCCATCAGGCCGATCGTGCCTATCCCGGCGGCCGCCAGGTAGAGGGCGGCCGGCGAGCCCAGTCCGCCTGCTCCGATGAGCAGCACCTTGGCGCGGGAGAGCTTCTTTTGTCCCTTGCCGCCCACTTCCGGCAGGATGATGTGGCGGCTGTAGCGCTGGATCTGAGCGTCGGTGAAGTCCATACAATTTAGCTGCAAGTTCGCAAGCGGACACGTGGCAAGTTAACAAGCGGCTACGTCAGAGCTCTTTCTTGTCAGCTTGCCACTTGGCAACCTTCTCACTCTACAACGTTCAATTCGATGGGGTCCACGAGGACCCCTTTTTTTCGGAGCCCTTCGACCGCGCGCTCGATCTCGCCGGTCTCTCCGGTCAGTTCCACGTCCATCCAGCCCGTGGTCTCCCGGACGTCGGCCCGGCGGACGTTGGTCACGACCTTATACTCGCGGCCGATCTGATAGATGATCGGCTCCTTGATCTTCTCTTCGGGGAACCGGATATGGAACCGTAAGCTGGGCATCACCGGCCTCCCGCGATCGCCGGGACGATGGAGACCTCGTCGCCGTCCTTCAGGACCGTGTTCTTTCCCTTCAGGAAGCGGATGTCCTCTTCGTTGACGTAGATGTTCACGAACCGACGCAGCTCGCCGTTCTCGTCACAGAGCCGTGTCTTCAACCCAGGATGGGCCTGGTCCAGACTGGCGATCATCTCCTCGATGCTGGAACCTTTCGTCTCAACTTCTCCCTGACCTTTCGTCAGGGGCCGTAGCGGGGTCGGGATGCGGACCTTGATCATGCGTCACCCTGTCCATTCTTGCCCATCTTGAAGGTTTTCTCGAAGCTCATCAGGCTCGGCTGGATACGGACCGGCCGGCCGACCGCGTCCACGACCGCCTCCTGGGTCTTCAGCCCGTTGCCGGTGATGTAGGCGACCGTGACGTCGCCTTTCTTGATGATGCCCTGCTTGACCAGCTTGCGGAGCACGCCGATCGTCACGCCGCCGGCGGTCTCGGCGAAAATGCCCTCGGTCTGAGCCAGCAGCTTGATCCCCTCGACGACTTCCTCGTCGGACACCATGTCCATGGCGCCGCCGGTCTCGGCCGTGGCCTTCAGGGCATAGTAGCCGTCCGCCGGGTTGCCGATGGCCAGAGACTTGGCGATGGTCTTGGGCTTCACGGGCCTGAAGAAATCCCGGCCCTCCTTGTAGGCGGTGGCGATGGGGGAGCAGCCTTCCGCCTGGGCTCCGTTGATCCTGGTGCGGACCTTGTCCACCAGCCCCAGGTCCTGCATCTCGTGCAAGCCCTTTTTGATCTTGGTGAGGAGCGACCCGGAGGCCATGGGAATGACCACCTGATCCGGCGCCCGCCAACCCAGTTGCTCGACCGTCTCGAAAGCCAGGGTCTTGGAGCCCTCCGCATAGTAGGGCCGGATGTTGATGTTCACGAAGGCCCAGCGATGCTCCCCGGCGATTTCGCTGCAGAGGCGGTTCACGTCGTCGTAGTTGCCTTCCACCTCGACCACGTTGGGCCGGTAGATGAGGTTGCCCAGCACCTTGGCCGCTTCCAGGTCCCCCGGGATGAACACGTAGCACTGCATGCTGGCGGCCGCCGCATGGGCGGCCACGGAGTTGGCCAGGTTGCCGGTCGAGGCGCAGGCGACGGTTTCGAACCCCAGCTCTCTGGCCCTGGTGAGGGCGACGGAGACCACGCGATCTTTGAACGACAGGGTCGGGTGGTTGACCGTGTCGTTCTTGATGTACAGCTCATCCAGGCCCAGGTAGGCGCCGAGGTTTTTGGCCCGGACCATGGGGGTGAAGCCGGCATGGGGCCCGATGACCGCGGGGCCTTCCGTTCCTTCGACCGGCAGCAGGTCGCTGTAGCGCCACATACTGTGCGGGCCCGCCTCGATCTTCTTCCGCGAGATGGCCTTTTTGATCTCGTCGTAGTTGTACTTGACCTCCAGGGGGCCGAAGCAGAGCTCGCAGACGTGGATCGCCTTGGTCGGGTATTCCTTCCCGCATTCCCGGCATACCAGCGCTTTCATCTTGGTCATAGAAGCACCTTCGACTGGCAAAGAAGCCGTCCGCGTTCGGCTTTCAGCTCGAAACTTTGCTGACGGCTGACGGCCGGTCGCTGCCGGCCGCTGTTTTTAGCTCGCAGGTTTCCGGCTCGTGATCGAACAGCTCGGTAATCGTCGGACGCTCCCCGCAGAGCGGGCAGTGGGGGTTCCGCTTGGTCCTGATCTCGCGGAAGGCCGTCCGGCGCGCGTCGAAGTCCAGCATCCGGTCCGTCAGGGGCCGGCCGATTCCCAACACCAGCTTCAAGGCCTCGGTGGCCTGGATCGTCCCGATGATCCCGGCCAGGACCCCGATTACGCCGGCCTCCTGGCAACTGGCCACCAGGCCCGGCGGGGGCGGATGCTTGAACACGCAGCGGTAGCAGGCCGACTTCCCGGGCACGATCGTCGTGACGCGGCCGTCGAAGCGGAGGATGCCGCCGTGTACGAGCGGCTTGTCGGCGAAGAAACAGGCGTCGTTGATCAGAAACTTGGCGGGGAAGTTGTCCACCCCGTCGATGACGACGTCATACCCGCCGACCAGCTCCAGGGCGTTCTTGGAGGTGAACCGGTCTTCGTAGGTCACGACCGTCACGTCGGGGTTGAGGGCCTGGATCTTTTCTTTGGCCGAGATCACCTTGGGCCGGCCCAGGTCCGGCGTCTGGTGGATGACCTGGCGCTGGAGGTTCGACAGGTCCACCACGTCGCTGTCGATGAGGCCGATCGTGCCGACGCCGGCGGCCGCAAGATAAAGGGCTGCCGGCGAGCCCAGGCCTCCGGCCCCCACGATCAACATCCGGGCCTTGGCGATCTTCTTCTGCCCCTTGCCGCCGACTTCTGGCAGAAGGATGTGCCGGCTGTAGCGGGTTATTTGCTCGTCGGTAAATTCCATGTGAAGCCCGTTAACCGTTATTCGTGAAACGCCAGAATCGTACCTTTTTTAGGACCCTTATCCCTCGCGGTTAACGATTCACGTTTAACGAATAACGTGCCACTTCAAATATTGAAGTACTTTTCGATGCTGATATAGCGCTCGCCCGTGTCGGGGAGGACGGTGACCACGTTCTTGCCGGGGCCCAGCTCTTCGGCCACCTTCTGGGCGGCGAAGACGTTCGCGCCGGCCGAAATCCCGACCAGCAGCCCTTCTTTCTTGGCCAGCAACTTGGAGGTCTGGTACGCCTCATCGTCCGTGACCGTGATGACCCGATCCAGGATCGTACGGTTCAAAACTTTCGGGATGAACCCCGCGCCGATTCCCTGAATCTTGTGGGGGCCGGGGTCTCCGCCCGAAAGAACCGGCGAGCCGGCCGGCTCGACTGCAATCACCTGGACCCTGGCATTCCGTTCCTTGAATACCTCCCCGCAGCCGGTGATCGTCCCGCCCGTGCCGACCGCGGCGACAAAGGCGTCGATCTTGCCGTCCAGCGCGTCCCAGATCTCCACCGCCGTCGTCCTCCGGTGCACCGCCGGGTTCGCGGGATTGGAAAACTGATCCGGCATGAAATAGGACGGGTTCTGGGCCACGATGCTCTCGGCTTCCTTGATGGACCCCTTCATCCCTTCCCAGGCGGCGGTCAGCACCAGTTGCGCTCCGTAGGAGGAGAGGAGACTGGCCCGCTCCATGCTCATGCTTTCCGGCATGACCAGGATCAGTTTGTATCCGCGGACCGCGGCAACCAGGGCCAGGCCGATCCCGGTGTTTCCGCTGGTGGGCTCCACGATGGTGGCCCCGGGCTTGAGGCGGCCCTGGCGCTCCGCCTCGTCGAGCATGTTGAGGCAGATGCGGTCCTTGACGCTGCCTCCCGGGTTGAAGGATTCCACCTTCGCATAGATCGTGGCGGCGCCCTCGCACGACAGTTGATTCAGGCGGACCAGCGGGGTCCCGCCGATCAGCTCGGTGATGGCCTTGTGCGCTTTCAGCGTCACCGGCCGCCCCCCATGTAAAAGAGGAACTCCAATTGATCGCCCTCCTTCACGGGGGTCGTGGCTAAGCGGTCTCGCTCCAGCATGGCGCTGTTCAGTTCGACGGCGACCATGTGGGGATCAATATTCTTGGCCTTCAGCAAGTCCAGGACGGTCGCTCCCTGGACTTCTTCAGATTTTCCGTTGATTTTGACCTGCATCGAGCGCTCCAACTGGGCTTGAAGACAAGAGAATTTTAAAACGCTAACAAACTCGATGCATCCTTGTCAAGGAGACCAACTTGACAATCCGCTTGTTTCCCCTACAGTATGGCCACTTTTTGCGTCCTTTGAGGCGCGGGATTGATAAAGGATTCGGTCGGGAGGAGAACCGGTTGCATGTGGAATCGTAATTTCATGTTCCGGCATCAGGAAGCGGCGCCCCTGGAGCAGTCCGAAAACGAACTCTTTCATGATACGGAGCCGGCCTTGGACAGCGCCGGCCTCAATCTGGAAAAATTCATCTCCGTCTGGGTCCAGGGGGAAGGGGAGGAGGGGGCTCCCACCGCCTACACCAACATCTATGTCCGGACCGCCACGTTGGATTTCAACAAACGGGCCGGGTTTCTGCAACCGCTCCAGGGACGTTCCCACCAGATCAAGCAAATGCTGACGCCCGGCCAGAAGGCCTATCTCAAGAATTGGCTCAGCCAGACGTTTCCGCAAGCCTGGGAGGCCTCGGAAGACCACTTCCGGGATCTCTTCTGCGACTAATCCATGGACAAAGACCGATCGCACGATTGCCGCCGGCCCGATCCTGTAAAGGGCGGGCCAGTCAGTATCATCGCGACCTTGCTCCTGTCGGGCTTGTGGGGACTGGCCCTTCCGTCGATGCCGACTGTCTCGGCGGAAGCCGCGACCGTCGAGATCTATTATGCGCCGGAGGACCAGCCCGGCGACCGGCTGGTCTCGCTCTACGACAAGGCCCGGCGCTACATCTATGTCGCGGTCTATGGCTTGACCTACCCGCCGGTCGTCAAGGCGCTGGTGGCGGCCAGGAAGCGGGGCGTCGACGTACGCGTGATCTCGGACCGGGAGAAGCTGAATGACCCCAAGCAACGGGCGGCTCTGGAAACGCTGCATCTGGCCGGTATTCCGATCCAAATCAACCGGCATGACGGGCTGATGCACTTGAAGCAGGTGGTCGTGGACGACGAAGTCAACACCTCCGGCTCCATGAACCAGACCACGAGCGGCCACCGCTACAATGACGAGCGGTTGGACATCATCACAGACCCGGTCACCAGCGCCAAAGCGCGGGACAAGTTTCTGGCGATGTGGAAGGACACGACTCGCTATGAAGCCTGGCGAACGAATTAATACCGATGTGGTGATCGTGGGAGCCGGCGGCGGCGGAGCCGTGTTGGGCCTTGCGCTGGCCCAGAAGGGCATCAGGACGCTGGTCTTGGAGCAGGCTTCCGGTCCGCCCGGCGGACTGCGCGGCGAGATCCTGCAACCCAACGGGCAATGGGTATTGGACCGTCTCGGCCTGCTGCATGCGCTTCCGCCTGAAGCGGTCAAGCCCGTGCGGTTCTTCCACTTCTGTCGGGTCGGTGCGCCCGGGCCGGGAGGGGGCACAGGCGGGTCTGAACGACTCTGCACGGTGGATTACGGTCTGTTGCCGCCGCCCTACAACCGGGCCGTCGTCACGCTTCCGAACGTGGCCCATCATGTGATCCTGCAGGCGTTGGAGTCGCAGGCTCCGGGCGGGCTTCGGTATGGAGCCAAGTTCAAGCAACTGTTGCGGCAGGGCAGTCAGGTGGTCGGGGTGGAAGCGGAATGGGAAGGGAGGCAACTGAGCGTCTCGGCCAAGCTGGTGGTGGGGGCTGACGGAGCCTTGTCCAAGGTTCGGGAAGCCTTGGCCATTCCCTTCCGGCTGCACCTCTATAATGAGGGCTACCTGATCGCCATTCTGGACAGGCCGGCCGAGATGGAAGAGGCCCGCTACTTCGTGGGGCGACACCAGATCCTCGGCGTTTTCCCCGCGGCCGCGGGCAAGGCCTACCTCTTTTACATGATCCGATCCGGGGCTCTGCCCCAGATCAAGGATGCAGGGCTTGAGGCCCTCCGTGCGCGATGGCTAAAAATCGATCCGAGCCTTGAGGAGACCGTCCGGAGTTTGCTGGACTGGGACCAGACCGCCTACATGCCGACAGGGCGAGTCCAGGCCTCCCGATGGGTGGCCGACGGCGCGGTCTTGATCGGGGACGCGGCCCACGCCATGAATCCCCACGCCTCTCAGGGACGAATGCAGGCGATGATGGACGCCATGGCTCTGGCCGATCTCATCCCTGCTTGTCTGGAGCGGGGGGACTGTTCCGCCTCGGCCTTGGCCTCCTATGAGCGGTCCCGCAGGCCGCAAGTGGAGATGCTCCAGCGGCTGGCGGATGAGCAAGTGTTGTTCTGGAATACCGGCAACCCTCTGCTGGCTTTGTTGCGCGACCGCGTGTTCCGGACGCTGGATCGCAATAAACGCCTTGGCTATCGAGTGCTGGCTGTCACGGCCGGACTCCGCACCGAGGCGCCGTTCGGGCTGCTGGATCGTCTGATGG